>NZ_JBHTCF010000006.1:0-124855 GCF_042665355.1 Streptomyces monticola
CAGAAGATGACGGTGTGCGACCAGAGGTTGCGTGCCGTGTTGGCGGTGAGGTTCCCGAGCAGGCAGGGCAGCGCGGAAGGCCCGGCGAGCAGTGGGAACAGCACATAGTCCTTGCCCAGTTGGCGAGTGGCCTTGGTGAGGAATCCGGTCAGATCGGCCGCGAAGGAACGCCATGACTTGCGGCCGGCGGCGACGGCGTCGGGTTCCAGGTCGTACAGCGCGATGCCCCACTCGAAGAGGGGCGCGAGCACGAAGTTGTAGAGCGGCTGGGCGAGATGGCGCGGACGCCAGTCCTGTTGCTCGCTCATCCGGAAGACGGTGTATCCGAGGTCCCGGTCGCGGCCGACGACGTTGGTCCAGGTGTGGTGGAGGTGGTTGTGGGTGTGTTTCCAGGCGTCGGCGGGGGTGAGGAAGTCCCACTCCCAGGTGGTCGAGTGAATCGCCGGGTCGCCCATCCAGTCCCACTGGCCGTGCAGGACGTTGTGGCCCAGCTCCATGTTCTCCAGGATCTTGGCGACGGAGAGCATGGTGGTGCCCGCGATCCAGGCGGGCGGCAGGAGCGAGACGGCCAGGGCGAGCCGGCCGCCCGCCTCCAGGCCCCGCTGGGTGGCGATCACGGCGTGGATGTAGCGGGCGTCCTCGGCGCCCCGTGCGGCGAGAACATCGGCACGTATCCGGTCGAGTTCCTCACCGAGGGCCGCACTGAGTTCTTTGCCGTGGGTGGTGTCGGTGGGCGCGGTGGTGCTGGCGTTATCCGTGGTGCTGGCGTTATCCGTGGTGCTGGCGTTACCGGTCGTGGTCGCGCTCGTGGTCGTGGTCGTGGTCACGGAGACTCCTTTCGGGACCAGGGATCGAGCTTCGGGACTGGCCATCGGGATACGGGGCTAGGCATCGAGGGCCAGCGGTCCGGCTGCCGCCGAGACGCAGGTCTGGATCAACTGGCCGGTACGGTCGCGCAGTTCGCCGGTCCGCAGGTCCCGTATGCGGCCGTACGTCACCGGCGTGAGACAGCCGAAGCAGATACCGCGCCGACAGCCGTACGGCATCCGTACGCCCGCCGCCTCTCCGACGGCGAGCAGCGGGGTGGCGGCGTGCCCGGTGGCCTCGGCGCCGGTACGGGTGAACAGCACTCGGCTGCCGGCCTCGCCGTCAGGGCCCGGCGGCAGCACCGGGGCGAGCCGAAACCGCTCCACGTGGAGCCGGTCGCCGAGTCCCGCCCGCTCCCAGTGGCCCTCGACGGAATCGAGCAGCGTGGCGGGGCCACAGGCCCAGGTCTCGCGCTCGCGCCAGTCGGGGCACAGGTGCACGAGGCGCTCGGGAGTCAGACGCGCACCGGGACCGGGACCCGAGCGGGTGTGCTGCTCATGAAGCCGGAACCAGGGCAACTCCCGCTCCATGGCGAGCAGTTCGTCATGGAAGATCGAGTCGCGTGCGCTGGGTGCGTGGTGCAGAAGCGTCACATCCGGCTGCGAAGCCCCGGTACGGGAACGCGCCAGTGAGCGGAGCAGCCCCATGACCGGGGTGATGCCGCTGCCGCCGGTGATCATCAGAAGCCGGGCCGGGAGGGAGCACGGGAGGGTGAAGTCCCCTTGCGCCGGGCCGAGTCGCAACAAGGCACCCGGCATGGTGCCATGGGCCAGAAGCGGGGACACCCGGCCGCCCGGTGTGGCCTTGACGGTGATCGTCAGGAGCCCGTTCCTGCCTCCTGGAGGGCAGGTGAGGGAGTAGGTGCGCCAGTGCCACATGCCGTCGATCTCCACTCCGACGGGCAGATACTGCCCGGCCCGGTGGCCCGACCAGCCGCGCCCCGGCCTGATGGCGAGGGTCGTGGCGTCCGGGGTCTCCGGCCGCACAGCCGTCACACGGCCCGCGGGCCGGCGTACGCAGAGGAGTGGATCGAGCAGGCCAAGGTAGTCGTCGAGACCGAGAGGGCTGGTCAACAGGCCGGCGGCCGACCGCAGAAGGCCGGCGAGGCCCGGGAGTTCAGGCATGCAAGGGGGTCCTCTCGTCACAGTGCACGGCAGGTGCTTGCGGCGGGGTCCCGACCCGATGACGGCAGCCTAACCATGACCGCCCGTCCGCCAGGAAGACCGCTCGCCGCTATCGCGCCATACGCCAACAGGCACCGCCGTACGCCAACAAGCAACGAACGCACGGGGATTCAACGTCGACAGCAAAACCCACAGCTGCCCGTGGGCCTCGGTGCGCGGGGCTCCGGCGAGCGGACCGCCCGGAGCCGAGCGGGAAATGGCCAGATGGCGCCCTCGGGTCCGGTGACTGACGCGGGTGCGGTCCGGTGACTGACGCGGGTGCGGTCCGGTGACTGACGCGGGTGCGGTCCGGTGACTGACGCGGGTGCGGTCCGGTGGCTAATTACGTATCCCTGCTCAATCAGCCATTTATCCCAACTAGACCCGCCAGAAAGGGATTTAGCTTTCTAAGGCGCATCCCGGGCGCTACGTTCTCCTCGCCCGGTCGACCGGCCGGGCAGGTGCTCGATCAGGGAGAGGGGATCGACGCATGTCCAAGGTCGACACGTCAGGTACCTGGACCGCCATCAGCATCAACCCGCCCAACCTCGAAGGTCTCGCCTCCGACAACGTCAAGTGGGGGGTGCCCGCTGGCGGAGGCAAGAGCGGCTATCTGTTTGCCGGTGGGACCGTCGATGTTCTGCTGGACGGCACGGAGTTCACGCTCGGCACCTTCACTCACCAGAACTTCCCGATCCAGGGGATGCCGCAGAACCAGTTCGAGGTCGACCTCGCCGCCCGGGTCGTCTTCGAGGACCAGGTGCCGCACGACTTCAGCTTCCGCTTCCAGCACAACGAGACGCCCAACGTCGGGCCCAACCCCGAGGACATCGTCGATCTGCCCACGCGGGTCTCCCCGGAGACCGTGACCATCGACAACACCGAGTACGCCGTCGTGATCACCGGGTTCAAGCAGGGCGGCCAGATCGTCACCAGGTTCATCAGCCCCGAGAACGCCGCCAACAGCGCCGACCTGGTCGCCGTGCTCGCCCGCACCGGTCAGCCGGATGTGCACATCACCACCGTCCGCTTCAAGGGCGAGGTCAAGCGCACCCAGAGCGACGAGTACGTGGAGGTCGTCAACCGGGGCACGGCACCCGCCGACGTCTCCGGCTGGGTCCTGGGCGCCGACGACGCGGGGCAGAACTTCACCTTCCCGGCCGGCACCGTGCTCCTGCCCGGCCAGCGCATCCGCATCCACACCAACCAGGTGCACGCCGAATGGGGCGGCTACACCTACGGCAGCGGGCGCCCCATCTGGAACGACCAGGGCGATGCCGCGAAGCTGCGCGACACGTCGGGAAACCTCGTATCCGAGTACGCGTACGGGTCGGCCGCCGGCACTCCGTAACCTCCATCACTCCGTCCCCGGGGCCGCTTCGCGGTGGCTTCTCGGTGGCTTCTCGGTGGCTTCTCGGTGGCTTCGCGGTGTCTTTCGCGCGCCGGTGAACGTCCTGACCGGCGCGCGTGAGCCGCGGGCGGTTCAGCCGGGTGATGTCAGCTCCAGGATCACCGCGTCCGCCGGTGCCAGGCGGGGCAAGGGCAGGCCGATGGTGGTGAGGGCCCGGCCGGTGGCGGTGCGCGGCAGTGGGGGCAACGGGGTGTGCGAGGGGAGGACGGGGGCGATGCGGTAGCGGGCTTCGGGGGCCAGGCCCGGGAGACGGAGGCGGGTGGGGAACTCCGGTACAGGGGTGTCCAGTTGGGCGTATGCGAAGAGCGCGTGGGTGCGGTCTTCGCCGACCACTCCATGGAGCAGGGCCGAGGGGTCGGGGTGGTCGGCGCGCACGACCGTGCCGGTGTGCAGCAGCGGGCGCAGGCGTTTGTACGCGGCGATCCAGGCACGGAGTTCGTCGAGTTCCTGCCCGGTGCACCCGGTGATGTCCCATTCGATGCCCGCGTGGCCGAAGAGCGCGGTGGCGCAGCGGAAGGACAGGCGGGTGGTGCGGCCGGTCACGTGCGTGGTCGGCGGGCCGACATGGGTGCCGATCAGCTCCGGGGGCAGGAGCAGGCTCGTCCAGCGCTGGATGTGCTGGCGGTCCACGGGGTCGTTGGTGTCGGAGGCCCAGACACGGTCGGTGCGTTCGATGATGCCCAGGTCGACTCTGGCGCCGCCCGACGCGCAGGACTCGATCTCCAGACGGGGGTGGAGTGCGCGCAGGCGGTCCAGGAGGGCGTAGACCGCCTTTGTCTGGGCGTGGACGCCGGCCACTCCCGCGTGCACCGCTTCTTTCAGGGGGCGGTTGTGGTCCCACTTCAGATAGGCGATGGGGTATTCGGTGAGGAGCGCGTCCAGGCGCTCCAGCACGTAGGCGTACGCCTCCGGGTGGGCCAGGTCGAGCACTTGCTGATTGCGTACGGGCGCGGGAGTGCGGCCCGGTGCCGACAGGAGCCAGTCGGGGTGGGCGCGCGCCAGGCCGGAGTCCGGGTTGACCATTTCCGGCTCCACCCAGAGGCCGAACTCCATACCCAGGGCGCGGACATGGCCGGTGAGCGGGTGCAGGCCCTGGGGCCAGACCTTCGGGTCGACATACCAGTCACCGAGTCCGGCGGTGTCGTCCCGCCTGCCCTTGAACCAGCCGTCGTCGAGCACGAAGCGCTCGACGCCCACTTCCCGGGCGCGGTCGGCCAGACGCTTGAGGCGGTCGAGGTCGTGGTCGAAGTAGACGGCCTCCCAGGTGTTGAGGTGGACGGGGCGGGGGGTGCGCGGATGGTGCGGGCGGGCACGGAGATGGCGGTGCAGACGCTCACTGATGCCGTCCAGGCCGGTGTCCGAGTGAAGGAAGTAGATCCAGGGCGAGGTGTACGACTCGCCCTGGGCCAGGCGGAGTTCGCCGGGGGCCAGGATCTCGCCGCCCGCGAGGACGCCGCCGGCGCCGGGATGCCGCTCCGCGGAGTGCTCGCTCTCACCGCTGTGGGCCGTGTGCACGGCCCACACCTGGCCGTGCCGGAAGCCGAAGCCGGGGGTGCCCGCGACCAGGAGGGTGGCGGAATCATGGCCGGGGCGGCCCTGCCGGGTCTCCCTCAGATGTGTTCCGTACGCGAAAGGGGTGCGCTGCGGGACGCGTTCATATCCCCAACGGCCGGTGAGGTCCAGGAGTTCCGTGGCCTGCTCGGGGAGCGGGAGCGTGCCGCGTATCGCCGACGGGCTCCAAGTCGAGCCGTCCGTGGCGGTGTTGGTGACCGTGTGGCGTCGGCGCAGTGTGCCGTGGGGGTCGAGGTGGAATTCCGTGACGACGGCGACGGCCGCCGCTTCGTCCGCGGTACGGACGGTGACCGTGGCGGCGGTGTGCTCGACGGGGGCGGTGCGGACCAGGCGCAGATGGGGGTGGGAACCGTCGCGGATGCCGGTCAGGGCGGGGCGGCCGGGCCAGGGCGGCGGGGTGGGGAACAGGGCCGGGTCGAAAGGGCTTTCCGGGCTCTCCAGGTCCTTCGGGTCAACTGCCGTGCCCCAGTGGAGGACTTGGGGGATTCCGTCGCCGGATCGGTCGAGGACGAGGCTGGTTCCTGCGGCGGTCAGGATGAGGGGCGCGGGTGTGGACGTCGGCATCGGTCGCTCCGGCATACGGGCTCCTCCGGCGGTACGGGGGCGGGGGCGGGGGCGGCATGCTGCGAGTGCGGGGACGGCACGTACAGAGACGGCGAGTGCGGGGACGGCACGTACAGAGACGGCGAGTGCGGGGACGGCACGTACAGAGACGGCAAGTGCAGGGACGGCACGTACAGAGACGGTAAGTGCGGGGACGGCAAGTACATCGGCTAGACGTGCCTCAGGGAACCCCTTCTGTCTGTGACGGCGCCCGTCCACGGCGTCATCTGTGCAGGTGGGAGCCGCTTTCAGGGGTGCTGCCCGGTGAGCTGTCTGGTGATCGAGATGCCGATGCCGGGCGGCGGGGGGACAGTGGATGGCGTATGCCGCTCCTATGCGAGGAGGAGAGTGGGCCATGCCCAAGAACGTCCACGGCCACAGCAATCCGAAGGATCCCCAGCACTCCAAACTGTCCGCGGAGCAGGCTCGCGCCAAGGGCACCAACCCGGAAGTGCAGTCGATCTCGGCCAAGACTCGGGGGATGCAGCAGAAGGCGCAGGCCCGTCGGCAGGGCAACCGCTGAGGCCGCCGAGAACGCTGAGGCCGCCGAGAACCGCGAATGATCCGTCAGGGGCCTGGTCCGCACGCCGGACCGGGCCCCTGGCCACGCCGGGCACGTGATTCCGCGAACCGGGGGTCAGTAGCGCTCCACCAAGTGCTCGCGGCCCGCCGGGGGTTCATACGGCTCGGGCCAGAAGTCGGATATCGCGGCGATACGGCCTCGCGCGTCGCCGCTGAAGAAGCAGATGCCGTACATCTCCTCCAGGCCGACGGTGAAGTGGACCCAGGTGACCACCTGGTCGCCGTCGGCAACGATGCGCTCGGTCCGCAGATGCCAGTCGCCCGGATACTCGCGGTTGAACCGGACGTACTTCTCCTTGCCGCGGACGCGCTCGCGGGTCTGCGGCAGTTCGTACACCACGTCGTCCGCCAAAGTGTCCGCGAACGCCGTCCAGTCACGGGCCTCGGCCGATGCCCAGTACGTCTCAACTGTCTTGCGCAGCTCGGTCGTCTCGGTCATACGGCGAGTGTGCACCCCGGCACTGACAACGCCATCGGTCCGCCACCGGCCCACCCCCGACCGGCCGCCGTCCCACCCCCCGACCTGCGAAGCCGCGAAGTTATCCACAGGCTGGGGGCCTCGTCGGCGGGATGGGGGCAGGGCCAGGCAAGATGGGGTCATGACTGCGGAGACGCCGGACTTTCCGGACTGGGAGAAGCGCTTCAGGGCGCCACGAGTTTCGCTGCCCGACTGGGCGGAGGACGCACCGGACCGCTCGCTGTTCGTGTCGAACGCGACGGGCACGTTCGAGCTGTACGCCTGGGACCGGGCGACCGGCGAGCAGCGCCAGGTGACGGACCGGCCGAACGGCACGACGGACGGCGTGCTCACCCCGGACGGCGAGAGCATCTGGTGGTTCTCGGACACCGATGGGGACGAGTTCGGCGTGTGGCTGCGCCAGCCGTTCGCCGGTGGCTCGGACGAGCCGGCCACCCCGGGACTCGACCCCTCCTATCCGGCGGGGCTCGCGCTCGGCCGGGACGGCACCACGGCGGTCGTCGGGTGCTCCACCGACGAGGACGGCTCGACGATCCATATCGTGCGCGCGGGCGAGGAGCCGGCGGAGATCTACCGCCACCGGGAGTCGGCCGGCGTGGGCGACCTCTCGTACGACGGCACGCTGATCGCCCTGGAACACACCGAGCACGGCGACGCGATGCACTCGGCGCTGCGCGTGGTCCGGCTCGACGGCAGTACGGTCGCCGACCTCGACGACACCAGGGGCGGCATCGAGGAGCTGGGCCTCGAAGTGCTCGGGTTCGCCCCGGTCGACGGCGACACCCGGCTGCTCATCGGGCATCAGCGGCGCGGGCGCTGGGAGCCGATGGTGTGGGACGTGGCCTCCGGCGAAGAGCTCGACCTCGCCCTCGAACTGCCGGGTGACGTGAGCGCCGAGTGGTATCCGGACGGCTCCGCACTGCTCATCGCGCACAGCTTCGAGGCCCGCAGCGAGCTGTTCCGGTACGAGTTGGGGACACGGGAGCTGATCGAGGTGCCGACGCCCAAGGGCTCGGTGTCGGGGGCGACGGCACGGCCCGACGGGACGGTGGAGTACCTCTGGTCATCGGCCGCGCAGCCCCCGCAGGTGCGGTCGACGACGGGCGCGGTCGTCCTCGATCCCCCGGGGATGAAGGCGCCGGGCTCCGTTCCTGTCGAGGACGCGTGGGTGGAGGGTCCCGGCGGCCGTATCCACGCGCTCGTGCAGCGGCCCGAGGGCGAGGGGCCGTTCCCGACGATCTTCGAGATCCACGGCGGGCCGACCTGGCACGACAGCGACGCGTTCGCCGCGGGCCCCGCGGCCTGGCTGGACCACGGCTATGCGGTGGTGCGGGTCAACTACCGCGGCTCGACCGGCTACGGCAGGCAGTGGACGGACGCCCTCAAGCACCGTGTCGGCCTCATCGAGCTGGAGGACATCGCCGCGGTGCGGGAGTGGGCCGTCTCCTCCGGGCTCGCCGACCCGGCGAAGCTGGTGCTGTCCGGCGGCTCATGGGGCGGATATCTGACGCTCCTCGGGCTCGGCACGCAGCCGGAGGCATGGGCGCTCGGCCTGGCCGCGGTCCCGGTGGCGGACTACGTCACGGCGTACCACGACGAGATGGAGGCCCTGAAGGCGATGGACCGCACGCTGATGGGCGGTACACCCGAGGAGGTGCCGGAGCGCTTCGAGGCGTCGTCGCCGCTGACATATGTGGACCAGGTGCGGGCGCCGGTCTACATCTCGGCGGGGGTGAACGACCCGCGGTGCCCGATCCGCCAGGTCGAGAACTATGTGGAGCGGCTCGCGGAGCGCGGCGCGGTGCATGAGGTGTACCGGTACGACGCGGGGCACGGCTCCCTGGTCGTGGAGGAGCGGATCAAGCAGGTCCGCCTGGAGCTGGAGTTCGTGACCCGGCACCTGGGGTGAGGGTCCGGTGGCCGGCGGGGAGGCCCCGTGAGGCTCACGGTTCATGAGGGCCGTGTGAGGGGCGCCCTCCCGCAGGCCTGCGGCTGAGCGCACGGGCTGCGGCTGAGCGCACGGGCTGCGGCTGAGCGTATGGGCTGCGGCTGAGCGCACGGGCTGTGGCTGAGCGCACGGGCTGCGGCTGAGCGCACGGGCTGCGGCTGAGCGCACGGGCTGCGGCTGAGCGCACGGGCTGCGGTTAGGCGCACCCTGAGGCCGGGGCTCCGGCGCCGCACCGTACCGTGTAAGGCGTGTACCGGTTTCTGCTGACTCCGCGGTGGTGGGGGATCAACCTCTTCCTCGTGCTGGCCATCCCCTTCTGCGTGTTCATGGGGTCCTGGCAGCTCGGGCGGTTCGAGGACCGCGTGGAGAGCCATCAGACGGCCGAGAAGCAGAGCGAGGCGGCCGAGCACGAGGCGGCGCGGCCCCTTGCCGAGCTGCTGCCCGTCGACAAGGAGACCTCCGGCAGGCGCGCCACCGCGTCCGGCCGCTGGGATCGCCAACTGCTCGTGCCGGACCGCGAGTTGGACGGCAAGCGCGGGTTCTATGTGCTCGGGCTGCTGAAGACCGACGGCGGCAAGGCGCTGCCCGTGGTGCGCGGGTGGCTGCCCGGGGACGCCGGCAAGGCCCGGGTGCCCGACCTGCCCTCGGGCCAGGTGACCGTGACCGGTGCGCTGCAGGCCTCGGAGAGCGCGGGCAGCAACGGCGTGAGCGCGGCCGGCGGGCTGCCCGAGGGTCAGCTGGGGCTGATCAGCGCGGCGGCGCTGGTGAACCTTGTGCCGTACGACGTGTACGACGCCTGGGTCACCGTCGACAAGGCGGCGGGCGGTATGACCCCGGTGCCGCCGAGCGCGCCGCAGGGCAGCGGCCTCGACCTGAAGGCCTTCCAGAACCTGGGCTACACCGGCGAGTGGTTCATCTTCGCCGGGTTCGTGGTGTTCATGTGGTTCCGGCTGCTGCGACGTGAGATCGAGTTCGCGAAGGACGCCGAGCTGGGTCTCGTACCGGAAGAGACGCCGGACGACGACTCGGAGACACCGGACGACGCGAAGGCGACGGACGGCCCGGGGACACCGGATGCGCCGGACGACGCGAAGGCGACGGACGGCCCGGGGACACCGGACGCGCCGGACGACGCGAAGGCGACGGACGGCCCGGGGACACCGGATGCGCCGGACGACGCGAAGGCGACGGACGGCCCGGGGACACCGGATGCGCCGGACGACGCGGAGACGCCTGACGCCCGGGACGACGCGAAGGCGGATGTGCCTGCGGCGAAGAGCGGTGAGGGCGGCGGTCAGGACGCGGCGAGCACGCCCGTCCGGTAGATCGTTCCCGCGCAGGCGCCGGTGATCGTCGCGCCCGCGCTGGGCGCGCCCGGCTCCGCGGTGTGGGTGACCGAGACACTGCCGTCGGCCGTGCCCTCCTCGCCGCCCAACTGGGTCTGCGGGCCGCCTTGCTCGGTGCCGCCGCTGGCTCCGTCGCCCGAAGGCGTGGGATCGGGTGAGGCGCCCGTGCTCGGGCAGCTCTCCGACGGCACCCAGGCGAACCGCACCTCGTAGGCCGTGCCGGGCTTGAGCACGAGGGCCGTCGACTGGGTCTGCGGGGCGGGCAGCTGGGTGGCCGGGTCCCCGGCGGTGTGGTCCGCCACATTGATCTTGGAGGGCTCCGCCGCACCCTGCGCCGCGAAGACCACGCTGCCGGCGCCGCCGACCGTGCATTCGGCGTCGGAGGTGTTGGAGACGCGGAAGGCGCCGTACACCTTGCCTTCGGCGTCGGGGGCGGAGGTGGTCGCGGTGGCGCTGCCGAGCTGAGCGGCGTCACACGTGGTGGCCGTCACCGCCTCGGTGGCCGTGGGGTCGGCGCCGGATGAGGCGCCGCCGCTCGGTGCCGTATCGCTCTCGCCCTTGCCGTCCTCGTTCTTCTCCTCTTCCTTGCTCTTGCCGTCCTTGTCGTCCTTGCCGGAGGGCTTGCCGCCCTCCTGCTCACCACCGCCCGTGTTCTTGGCGGAGCCGTTGCCGCCGGGGATCTCGGAGCTGTGGCCGATGGCGGAGGGACGGTCGTCGTTCGAGCTCGGGGAACCCGCGACATGGACGAGGGCCGGCACCGCGGTGCCGATGAAGAGTGCCGCCGCGGCCACGCCGACAACGGCCTGGCGCTTACGGGCCCGGCGTGCGGGGACCGCGTGGCGCAGCCGGTCGAGGGCCTGGTCGGAGGGTTCGAGTTCCTTGACGGCGCCCTGCAGCAGCCGGCGGAGGGCCAGCTCGTCCTGGCCGAGCCCCTCGGCCGCGTCGGAACCGCCCGGGCCACCTGCTCCACCCGGCCCGCCCGGCCCGCCCGGCCCGTCAGAACCGCCGGGGTCCTGAGGCACTCCCGCGAGGTGCGGTCTGCGGGCCCGTGCCGTCCCGGGGATGTCCTGGGGACCGCCGGTGTCCTTGGAGCCGCTGTTCACCGCTTCGTTCCCGCCGTGCTGTCCGTGCTGTCCGTGCTGATCGTGCTGTCCGTGCTCATGGCCGTCGTGGCCGTCATGGCCGTGACTCCGGAAGTGCTGCCCGTGCTCGTGCTCATATCCGCGCCCGTGCTCATGCTCGTGTTCGTGCTGCCCGAACTTGCTCATGCCGGCGCCTCCATGGCGACGCGCAGGGCAGCGATGCCGCGCGAGCCGTAAGCCTTGACCGAGCCGAGCGATATGCCGAGGGTCTCGGCGACCTGGGCCTCGGTCATGTCGGCGAAGTAGCGCAGGACCAGGACCTCGCGCTGGCGGCGCTGCAGTCCGCGCATCGCCTTGATCAGGGCGTCGCGCTCCAGCTGGTCGTACGCCCCCTCCTCCGCGCTCGCCATGTCGGGCATCGGCTTGGAGAGCAGCTTCAGGCCGAGGATGCGGCGGCGCAGCGCGGACCGGGAGAGGTTCACGACGGTCTGGCGCAGATAGGCCAGGGTCTTCTCCGGGTCGCGGACCCGCTTGCGCGCGGAGTGCACGCGGATGAAGGCCTCCTGCACGACGTCCTCACAGGACGCGGTGTCGTCGAGCAGGAGCGCCGCGAGGCCGAGCAGCGAGCGGTAGTGGGCGCGATAGGTCTCGGTGAGGTGATCGACCGTGGTGCCGGAAGCCATCGCGTCCTCAGCGCCGTCGCGCTGGGAGGGTATGCGGGCGGGCCGCGTCGCGGGCATGGGGGCGATCACCGGCATGCCGCCGCGCTGCGGCCGCACGGCTGCTGCGCCGCCGGCTTGCACCATCGTGAAATTGAGTACCTCTGCCACGCCTGTTGGACACGCTTCCCCCCGTCAGGGTTGTACGCGACAGGCGTCACATTTGCGGTGCATACCGCGCGTGCTGATGCTGACGGTGCATCACTAGCCCACATGCGTACCAGCTCTTCCCCTACGCCCCGATATGCCCCAGTCGACACGGTGCCTTTGGAAGGGCGACCGCAAAGACGCTCCCCGCCCTGTGCCCGGTTGCAGAGAACCGAAGGGAATCGGGGAGCGAATCGTCGAACGTCCCGGTGGTCCAGTTCAAGTGGCCTGGACCAACAAGCCGGACACACAACTTACACAGAACACACAAAGAATTTCGCCGGAGGGCGCGGGCAATCAACGTGAACTCCGGTGCGCTATGGGCGATTTAACCGATAGGGGTTGTTCGGTCCGGCGCCGGAGCTGCCTCTCGGCCCAGGAGTTGTCGCTCGGCCTCAGGGGTTGTCGCTCGGCCTCAGGAGTTGCCGCTCGACCCCAGGAGTTGTCGCTCGGCCTCAGGAGTTGCCGCTCGGCCCCAGGAGTTGCCGCTCGACCCCAGGAGTTGCCGCTCGACCCCAGGAGTTGCCGCTCGACCTCAGGAGTTGCCGCTCGACCTCAGGAGTTGCCGCGCAGCTCCGCCGCGACCAGCTCCGCGATCTGTGCCGTGTTCAGCGCGGCACCCTTGCGCAGATTGTCGCCGCAGACGAAGAGTTCGAGCGCCGTCGGGTCGTCCAGCGAGCGGCGCACCCGGCCGACCCAGGTCGGGTCGGTGCCCACCACGTCGGCGGGGGTGGGGAATTCACCGGCGCCGGGGTTGTCGAAGAGCACGACACCGGGGGCCGTGGAAAGGATTTCGTGGGCGCGGTCCACGGTCACTTCGTTCTCGAAGCGCGCGTGCACCGTCAGCGAATGGGTCGTGATTACCGGTACGCGGACACAGGTGACACTCACCGGCAGATCGGGACGGTCCAGGATCTTCCTGGACTCATTACGGACCTTGAGCTCTTCGGACGACCAGCCGTCGTCCATCAGTGACCCGGCCCACGGCACCACATTGAGCGCGATCGGCTCGGGGAAGGGGCCGGTGTCATCGCCCACGGCCCGGCGCACATCGCCCGGGGTGGTGCCCAGTTCCGTACCCGCGACGAGCTTCAGCTGCGCGCGCAGCGCCTCGACGCCCGCGAGCCCGGCGCCGCTCACCGCCTGGTACGAGGAGACCACGAGCTCGCGCAGGCCGAACTCGGCGTGCAGCGCGCCGACGGCCACGATCATCGAGAGCGTCGTGCAGTTCGGATTGGCGATGATGCCGCGCGGACGCACCCGCGCCGCATGCGGATTGACCTCGGGAACGACCAGCGGAACGTCCGGGTCCATCCGGAAGGCGGCTGAATTGTCCACGACCACCGTGCCCTTGGCGGCGGCGATCGGCGCCCACTGCGCGGCGACCTCGTCGGGAACGTCGAACATCGCGACGTCCACGCCCTCGAAGGCCTCTTCGGCCAGGGCGACGACCTCGACCTCCTCGCCGCGCACCGTCAGCTTCTTGCCGGCGGAGCGCGGGGAGGCGATCAGCCGGATCTCGCCCCAGATGTCCGCGTGCTGGGACAGGATCGACAGCATGACCGTGCCGACGGCCCCGGTCGCACCCACGACCGCGAGTGTGGGCCGGTCGTGGTGCGGTGCGCCCGGAGACGTCGGCACAGAGGTCATCAGCGGCCGGTGCCTCCGTAGACCACGGCCTCTTCGGAGTCGCTGTCGAGACCGAAGGACGAGTGCACGGCCTGCACGGCCTCCTTGACGTCGTCGGCGCGGGTGACGACCGAGATCCGGATCTCCGAGGTGGAGATCAGCTCGATGTTCACGCCCGCGTCGCTGAGCGCCTCGAAGAACTGCGCGGTGACGCCCGGGTTGGTCTTCATGCCGGCGCCGACCAGGGAGATCTTGGCGACCTGGTCGTCGTAGCGCAGCGAGGCGTAGCCCACGCTCGGCTTGATCTTCTCCAGGGCGGCGGTGGCCTTCTTGCCGTCCGTCTTCGGCAGCGTGAAGGAGATGTCGGTCAGGCCCGTGGAGGCCGCCGAGACGTTCTGCACGACCATGTCGATGTTGATCTCGGCGTCCGCGATGGCGCGGAAGATCGACGCGGCCTCACCCGGCTTGTCGGGAACGCCGACGACGGTGACCTTGGCCTCGGAGACGTCGTGGGCGACTCCGGAGATGATGGCGTGCTCCACCTGCTGATCCCCTTGCGGTTCATTGCTGACCCATGTGCCCGGCAGTCCCGAGAAGGACGACCGCACGTGGATCGGGATGTTGTAACGGCGGGCGTACTCCACGCAGCGGTGGAGCAGCACCTTGGAGCCGGAGGCGGCGAGCTCCAGCATGTCCTCGAACGAGATCCAGTCGATCTTGCGGGCCTTCTTCACGACCCGCGGGTCGGCGGTGAAGACACCGTCGACATCGGTGTAGATCTCGCACACATCGGCGTCGAGGGCGGCCGCGAGGGCCACCGCCGTGGTGTCACTGCCACCGCGGCCGAGCGTGGTGATGTCCTTGCTGTCCTGGCTCACGCCCTGGAACCCGGCGACGATGGCGATATTGCCCTCGTCGACGGAGGTGCGGATCCGGCCCGGCGTGACATCGATGATGCGCGCTTTGTTGTGAACCGAGTCAGTGATGACACCTGCCTGGCTGCCGGTGAACGACTGGGCCTCCTGGCCCAGGTTTTTGATCGCCATGGCCAGCAGGGCCATGGAGATCCGCTCTCCCGCGGTCAGCAGCATGTCGAGCTCGCGCCCGGCAGGGATCGGGGATACCTGCTCGGCGAGATCGATCAGCTCGTCCGTCGTGTCGCCCATCGCGGAGACCACGGCAACCACCTGGTTGCCCTTCTTCTTGGCCTCAACGATGCGCTTGGCGACCCGCTTGATGCCCTCGGCATCGGCTACGGAGGAGCCTCCGTACTTCTGCACGACAAGGCCCACGTGCGCTCCTCGCTCAATTCATGGTGCGGTCGGCTCAGTTTAACGAGCGGCCGGTTCTCGCCCCGTATGTATCGCATCGTGAGATGTCCCGCTCACGAAGTGATCATGGGGCCCCTGTCACCCCGGCCGCTCCAGAACGGCACATGCCCGCTGCGGAGCAACCCACTCCGGAAAGTGGGGCGGGTCACAAACCGCTCAGCCGAGGCGCCGGGGGCGCAACCCCGGATTCACCCGAGGCGCCCGGGGCGCACTCCCCAGACGTAGACCCGGTCGCCGGTCCTGGTCTGCCGCCACAGCTGCGCCGCGTCCGCGTGCCTCAGGTTCACGCAGCCGTGCGAGCCGCGGCCGGTGTGGACATGGCCGTAGACGCCGTGGATCGCCTGGCCGCCGTTGAAGTACTGCGCGTACGGCATGGGCGCCTTGTAGAGCCATGAGTAGTCGTCCTTGCGGCGCTGGGTGATGCGGTGCCAGCCGGTGCGGGTGGCCAGGCCGGGGCGGCCGCTGCGGATCGGGGCCGGGCCCCAGACGCGCTTGCCGTCGCGGGTCAGCCACAGCTTCTGATGGCTGAGGCTGACGCAGATGAGCCGGCCCGCGGCCTTCGGACAGCCGCGCGGCACGGGCGCGATGGCTCCGGGCACGGTGGTGACAGCGGCTCCGGGGGCGGCAGCGGCTCCGGGCGCGGCGACGGCTCCGGGGGCGGCAGCGGCTTCGGGCGCAGCGGCGGCTCCGGGCGCGGCGGCGGCTTCGGGGGCGGCGACGGCTCCGGGGGCGGCGGCGGCTTCGGGCACGGTGGTGACAGCGGCTCCGGGGGCGGCGGCTCCGGGGGCGGCAGCGGCTTCGGGGGCGGCGGCGGCTCCGGGGGCGGTCGGGAGCAGCAGGGCACAGACGGCGGCGAAAGCGGCCAGGGCCGTCGAAGAGTTTCGCGAGGTACGCACGGGCTGTGCATGCCACGTGGAGCACGGCCCCGACCGCGCCGCCGGAACTTTCCCTCTACTGGACGGGGCGCAGCCCGAGGGGGCCCGCGATCTCCTCGGCCATGACCTTGCCGGCCTCCTCCGCCAGCTCGTCCTCCCCGCCGAGGTCCTGGTCGGTGTCCAGGCCGTCGAGCTCCTGCAGGGGCTGGTCGAGGCGGACATGGGCGACCAGGGACTGCAGGGCGCGCAGCGAAGCGGACGCCGTGGAGCCCCAGTTGGAGAAGTACGAGAACTGCCACCACCACAGGGCCTCTACGGTGCGGCCCGCGCGGTAGTGCGCCATTCCGTGCCGCAGATCGGTGACGACATCGGCCAGGTCGTCCGAGATCCGGCAGGCCACCGGGGCCTTGCGCGGCTCGTACGGGTCGAAGACCTCGGAGTAGACATCGACCGGGTCGAGGAGTGCGGCCAGGCGCTCGCGCAGCTCGTCCGCCTCTTCCACGGCCTGCTCGGGGCCGACGTCGGGTTCGTACCGCTCGTCCGGGACGATGTCCTCGTGCGCGCCCAACCGGCCGCCCGCGAGCAGGAGTTGGGAGACCTCCAGAAGCAGGTACGGCACGGCCGAGTCCGGCTCGTCGCCCTTGGCGACCTCGGCCACGCTGAGGATGAAGCTCTCGACCTGGTCGGCGATCTGGACGGCGAAGTCCCCGGGGTCCTGCGGGCCGAGCGCGGCGGGCGCGGTGGAGTCGGCGGGCGCGGCGCCCTGCGCACCCGTCTGCGCGCCCTCTTCCGCGCCGCCCTCCGTGCCGTTCTTCAGCTGCGTGGTGTCAGACATCGAGAAGTCGTCTCCCTTCGAAGGCGCGGCCCAGAGTGACCTCGTCCGCGTACTCGAGGTCTCCCCCGACGGGAAGGCCGCTGGCCAGGCGGGTGACCTTGAGGCCCATCGGCTTGATCATGCGGGCGAGATACGTCGCCGTGGCCTCGCCCTCCAGATTCGGGTCCGTGGCCAGGATCAGCTCGGTGACGGTGCCGTCGGCGAGCCTGGCGAGGAGTTCCCGTATCCGCAGATCGTCCGGGCCGACGCCCTCGATCGGGCTGATCGCGCCGCCCAGGACGTGGTAGCGGCCGCGGAACTCACGGGTGCGCTCGATGGCGACGACGTCCTTGGGCTCCTCGACGACACAGATGATCGCCGGGTCGCGCCGCTGGTCACGGCAGACCCCGCACTGCTCCTCCTGCGCCACGTTGCCGCAGACGCTGCAGAAGCGGACCTTCTCCTTCACTTCGAGAAGGGAGTGCGCGAGCCTGCGGACATCGGCCGGCTCCGCCTGCAGGATGTGGAAGGCGATCCGCTGCGCGCTCTTGGGACCGACGCCGGGCAGCCTGCCCAACTCGTCGATGAGGTCCTGGACCACGCCTTCGTACAACGGACTGCCTTCCTCTTACATCCTTGATGCGTACGGTAGTTGGTGCGCACCCGCCTTAGGTAGAGCGGGCACGCGGCGCCCGGGCTAGAAGGGCAACCCCGGGATGCCGCTGCCGCCGCCGAGGCCCTGCGCGAGCGGGCCGAGCTTCTGCTGCTGCAGCTCCTGCGCGTTCTCGTTCGCGGCCTGGACCGCGGCGAGGATCAGGTCGGCGAGGGTCTCGGTGTCCTCCGGGTCCACGGCCTTCGGGTCGATCACCAGGCCGCGCAGCTCGCCGGAGCCGGTGACGGTGGCCTTCACCAGGCCGCCGCCCGCCTGCCCGTCGACCTCGGTCTGCGCCAGTTCCTCCTGCGCGTTCGCAAGGTCCTGCTGCATCTTCTGGGCCTGCTGGAGCAGCTGCTGCATGTTGGGCTGGCCACCACCGGGGATCACGATCAGCTCCTGGTGTATCGGGGTCGTTGAAGGGTCGGTACAGGGCTCGGCACAGGGCCGGTACGCGGGATTTTCCGCCTGGCACGAGCCTACGTGTTCAGGGGGCTGATCGCTCCAGCACTCTTTCGAGTGAGGCAGCGCGGCGCCCTATACCTGATCAAGGCCCACTTCCGGGCGGAAAAGCCCTGAAACCGGGCTCATGGCCACCCATTGGGCGGTAGGAAGGGTGCTTGCACCACCACAGCCCCACCCGCCCCAGGCGGGGCGGCATGAACCCCATGAGTCGAGCCAGACAAGTCCGTACCCAGTCGAGGGAGTACCGGGTGAGCCAGCCGGAGATGCAGCCCGAGGTGCCGCGCCCGGACGGGGGCGGGGGCGGGGGCGGTCAAGGCGAAGGAGCGGGTGCCGGGGCGGCGGGCGGCGGCGCGGCGGACTCGCGGGCCGGGCAGGATCTCACGGGGCGGCCGTTCCCGCTCGGCGACTGGGGCGAGCCTGCGGAGCGCCTGGACGAGCTCTACCGCTGGGTCGAGGCCGACGCGCTGCGCACCGCCGAGTGGTATCTGACGGACCGCGCCTGGAAGCGCCGCGGCGCCCGGCTGCTGCGGCTCGGCTCGGCGCTCGGCGCGGTGGCGGGGGCGGCGCTGCCGCTGCTCGATCTGACGTCGAAGGCGGACGCGGCGGTGGACGGGATCGCTCCCTGGGGATATCTGGCGCTGCTGCTCGCGGTGGCGTGCGTGGGGTGCGACCGGTACTTCGGCCTGACCTCCGGGTGGATAAGGGACGTGGCCACGGCACAGGCCGTGCAGCGGCGCCTTCAGGTGCTGCAGTTCGACTGGGCGTCGGAGAGCGTGCGGGAGGTGCTCGGGCCCACGGAAGGGACGGCCAGTGAGGCGGCGGAGCGGTGCCTCGGGGTGCTGCGGAAGTTCTCCGAGGACGTGACGGAGCTGGTGCGGTCGGAGACCGCGGACTGGATGGTGGAGTTCAGGTCCGGGCCCGCGCCGCTGGTCATGCAGTCGTCCGTGGCGGCGGGGGCCCGGCCCGAGGGGCCGCCGCCGGGGCGTTTCCCCATGCCGCCCGGGGCCCGGCCCAACATGCCGCGGCAGCGGCCGCCCGACGCGCGGTAGCGGCCGCCTGACGCGGGGTGAAAGGGGCCGCAGGGGACGTCAGCCCGCGTGGCGCCAGGCCGCCGAGAAGACCGACGGGTCCATGGACATCCGGCCCACCGCCTTTTCCACCGACTCCGTGCTCGTGCCCTCGGCGGTGACCTCCGCGCGGATGCGGACCCGGTTGTCCTCGGGGAGGTCTTCGGACTCGACGGAGCGGAGCGTGCCGTCGGAGGCCGTGAGGGACTGGACGAGCAGGGCTCGGACCTGGGCCTCGTGGTCGGCGGCCACGACCGCCTCCACGCGGTACGGCGTGGTCACCTCGACGCCCGAGCCGGGCTGGCGGTCTATGCGGTGGGCGACATAGCGCAGGGCCGTGTTCACGGCGACGACGGCCACCGCGCCGGCGAGGGCGTACGCGGGCAGGCCCGCGCCCGCCAGGGAGCCGACCGCCGCCGAACACCACAGCGTGGCCGCCGTGTTGATGCCGGAGACATTGAGGCCGTCGCGCATGATGACGCCCGCGCCGAGGAAGCCGATGCCGGAGACGACCTGTGCGGCCACGCGGCTCGGATCGCCCGAGCCGAAGGACGAGGACAGCAGGACGAAGAGGGCCGCGCCCGCCGCCACCAGAGTGTTGGTGCGCAGGCCCGCCATCCGCTGGCGCCACTGGCGCTCGATGCCGATGAGTGCGCCCGCGAGCATGCCGGCGCCGAGGGCTCCGGCGAAGTGGCCCGCTGCGAACGCCGACGTCAGCGAACCGGCCAGAGTGGTGAGACCGGTCATGGCCTACCCCTCCGTTCCCGTGCCGGTGCCCGCGGCGACCCGCAGTCCGGCCTCCTCGTCCAGGCGGTACTCCTCGGTGTCCGCGTTGTACGAGAAGAGTTCCGCGTAGCGGCCCCAGTCCGTGGCCGTCTCCAGCTGCTGTTCGATCTGCTCGCTCGTGTAGTGGTGGGCCAGCAGGTCACGGAAGAAGCCGCTCTGCTGGGTGCCGGTGCGCAGCAGCGTGCTGGTGATCAGATGGACCAAGGGGGCGTCGATGGCCGCCTCGGCGAAGAGCTTCTTGGAGTCCTGGACGTCGGCGCCCGCGAACGCCGTGCCGCGCTCGGTCAGGAACAGGTCGCCGTCGTGGACCTCGGCGAGACCGAGGAGTTCCAGGGCGTCGACCAGGGGCAGCAAGTCATCCACCTCCAGGCCCAGTTCATCGGCGAGGTCGGCGAAGTCGCAGCGGCTTCCGGGGTGTTGGGCGAGGATCTCGGCGAGGCCCGAGAGGCCGTCGACCGAGGCTTCGGGCAGCGGGGTGTTCGCGGGGGTGCGGCGGGTGGCGGGGGCGGGTTCGGAGAGCTTCGGCGTGTCCTTCGTACGGCCCGTCATCACCTGGTAGATGGCGTCCACGATGCGCTCGAAGTCGGGTGACTGGCGGTCGCGGGGGCGGGCCAGGGAGACGTCGAAGGTCTCGCGGATCGTGCCGTAGGGCCGGGAGCCGAGGACGACGACGCGGTCCGCCATCAGGACGGCCTCTTCGATGTTGTGGGTGACGAGGACGACGGCCTTGGTGGGGAACTGTCCTGACTCCCAGAGCTCCATCAGCTCGCCGCGCAGGTTCTCCGCGGTGAGGACGTCGAGGGCGGAGAAGGGCTCGTCCATCATCAGGACGTCGGGTTCCACGACCAGCGCCCGTGCGAAGCCCACGCGTTGGCGCATACCGCCCGAGAGTTCCTTCGGGTACGCCGACTCGAAGCCGTCGAGGCCGATCAGGTCGATGGCCTGTACGGCGGCCTCGGCGCGCTCGCGGGGGCCCACGCCCTTTGCCTCCAGGCCGAGTTCGACGTTCTGCTGCACGGTGAGCCAGGGCAGCAGGGCGAAGGTCTGGAAGACCATGGCGGTGCCCGGGTTGGCGCCCTTCAGCTCCTCCCCCTTGTATGTCACCGAGCCCGAGCTGGCCGGGATGAGCCCGGCGAGGCAGCGCAGGAGGGTCGACTTGCCGGAGCCCGACTTGCCGAGCAGGGCGACGATCTCGCCCTCGTGGATGTCCAGGTCGATACCGCCGAGCACGGGCAGTTCGCCGTCGGCGCCGGCGTAGGACTTGGTGACGTCGTGGGCGGCGAGCAGGACCGGGGGGTTCGTGGTCGCGGTGGTGGTCATGGGGTATCCCCTCCTCGGGGGTGCGTGAACGGGCCGCGGGAAGTGGGGATTTCAGAGGGCGTAGCGGGTTTCGGCGAGGCGGTAGAGGCGGCGCCACAGGACGCGGTTGAGGGTGACGACGTACAGGCTCATCACCGCGACACCGGCGATCAGCTTCGGGAAGTCGCCGTCCTCGGTGGCGTGGAAGATGTACGCGCCGAGCCCGGTGGCGCTGAGCGTGGTGCCGCTGAAGGTGACGACCTCGGAGACGATCGAGGCGTTCCAGGCGCCGCCCGACGCGGTGATACCGCCGGTGACGTACGACGGGAAGATGCCGGGGATGATCAGGCGTTTCCAGCGCTGCCAGCCGCGTACGCCCAGGTCGTCCATGGCCTCCTTGAGGTCGGACGGGACGGCCATGGCGCCGGCGATGGTGTTGAAGAGGATGTACCACTGGGCGCCGAGCGCCATCAGGAGCGTGCAGCCGATGTTGATGTCCAGGCCGGTGTGCAGAAAGACCCACATGGCCAGCGGGAAGAGGAAGTTGGCCGGGAAGCTCGCCAGTACCTGGACGATCGGCTGTGCGGTCTTGGCCAGCTTCGGGCTGAAGCCGATCTTCACTCCGATCGGCACCCATACGACGGTGGCGACGGCGACCAGGACCAGGACGCGGACGAGGGTGACCAGGCCGAGCAGGAGCGGTTCGCCGAAGACGCCCAGGCCCTTCTCGTCGGCGAGATAGCGGAGCAGGTCGTACACACCCCAGGCGATCAGCGCGACGGCGACGGCGGCGAAGACGAGGTCGCCGGTGCGGCGCCTGACCGGGTCGACGGTCAGCGGCCGGTCGTCACGGCCGAGGATCCGGCCCGCGCAGGCCAGGAGTTCGCGCAGGGGCGCGGTCCAGCGGCCGATGAGCTGCGGCCAGTGGGAGCGGCGCAGGAAGTCGAGGACGAGGGAGCGCTGGACGTCGGTGGACTCGGACTGCTCGTTCTTGAACTTCTCCGCCCAGGCGGTGAGCGGCCGCCAGAAGAAGAAGTTCACCCCGATCACCATCAGCGCCATCGTGGCGATGGCCCAGCCGATCTTGCCGAGGTCGCCCTCGCCGATGGCGGTGCCCGCGTAGGAGCCGACGCCCGGCAGTGCGTAGTTGTGGTTGCTGATGCTGATGGCCTCGGAGGCCACCAGGAAGAACCAGCCGCCGGCGAAGCTCATCATCCCGTTCCAGATGAGGTCGATGGCGCCGGAGGGAAGCTCGATCTTCCAGAACCGCATCCAGCGCGTGAAGCCGAACGACCGTGACACCTCGTCGAGTTCGCGGGGCAGCGAGGTGAGGGACTGATAGAAGCCGAACGTCATGTTCCAGGCCTGCGAGGTGAAGATCGCGAAGATCGAGGCGCATTCGAGGCCGAGGAGCGAGCCGGGGAACAGCGCGATGAAGCCCGTGACCGCGATGGTGAGGAAGCCGAGCACCGGGACGGACTGCAGGATGTCGAGGGCCGGGATGAGAATGCGTTCGAGACGGCGGCTGCGGGCGGCGGCGTACGCGTAGACGAAGGTGAACAGGACGGACGCGGCGAGCGCGATGAACATCCGCAGCAGGCTGCGGGCGGCGTAGTACGGCAGCCGGGCCGGGTCGGTGTCGACATCGGCGACGTCGGCCGGGTCGAAGTTGACCGTGGTGCCCTTGCCCACCTGCAGGATGAGATAGCCGAGCACCAGGACGGCGGCGGCGACCGCGAGGTCGACCCAGGTCAGCCCGCGCCCGGCGCGGACGCCCGCGGGGCTCTTGGCGGTGGTGAGTTTGATCGGGCTCATCGGGTGGGACCCCCTGGCGCACGGAACCGCATCGGGTTTGCAGCACGGTCAGCGCGAATGCTACGTAACTTGGATAAATCGCCCCAGCGGGGACACAGGGGTCACCCTTGCAGAGCACACGGCCCGCGGGCCGCACGGCCCGCCACGGCAGTCTGACACTTACTTGCGTATGCGCGCAAATAACCGATGCATGTCAGGGGTACCCTGGTTGCGTGGATGCGCAACAAGGACAGGACCAGGTGGCGGCCGCCGTCGCCGTGCTCAAGGCCGCCGCCGACCCGACCCGCTTCACCGTGCTGTGGGCACTCACCCAGGGCGAACGGCCCGTCGGACAGCTCGCCGAGCTGACCGGCGCCCATGTCGCCGCCGTCTCGCAGCATCTGGCCCGCCTGCGCACCGCCGGTCTCGTCACATCACGGCGCGAGGGCACCCGGATCTACTACAAGGCGAGCGGGGAGCACGTACGCGCGCTCCTGGAGGACGCGTTTCTCGTCGCCGGTGCCGGGGCCGGTGCGCAGACGCAGGCGTCCGACCGGGCCGCGCCCCCTGGACGTACCCGCGAGGCCACCGCCGCCGCCCCCGCGGCCGCCCGCCGCCGCTCGGTCCGGCCCGCCCCGGGCGCGTAAGGTGACCAGCTCCGACGGCCCATAGACCGGCGGCACGCACGCCGGCGGCACGGGGGAGGGAAGCCCACAACCATGCGCAGCACCGCGGTCACCCGCAGCACTCTGCGCCAGCAGATCGCCGACGCCCTGCGCGAGGAGGTCCTGGCCGGGCGGCTCAAGGCCGGCCAGGAATTCACCGTCAAGGAGATCGCCGAGCAGTACGGCGTCTCCGCGACCCCCGTCCGCGAGGCCCTGGTCGACCTGTCCGCACAAGGGCTGCTCGACTCCGTGCAGCACCGCGGCTTCAAGGTGCACGAGTTCTCCGTCGCGGACTACCGCGGCATGGTCGAGGCCCGCGCCCTCGTCTCCGAGGCCATCTTCCGCGGTATCGCCGACCGCGGCACGGGGCCGCTCGCCGACGCGATGGGCTCCGTGCGGCGCCGCGCGGAAGAGGCCCAGCGCGCCGCCATCGCCGGTGACCTCAACGTGCTGATCGGCTACGACCTGCGGTTCTGGCGCGAACTCGGCTCCCTGTACGGCAATCCCTACCTCTCCGACTTCCTGCACCGCCTGCGCGTCCAGGCCTGGGTGTTCGCGGTGCCGTATCTGCGCCGCGCCCACGACCTGGAGGGGCGCCTGTGGAGCGGGCACACCGAGCTCGTCGAGGCCGTCGCGAGCCTGGACGCCGCCGGTGCGTACGCGATCGTGTCCGCGTACAACGAGCACTCCCTGGCCCTCGTCGAACGCCTTGCCCGGTGAGCGTGGGGCTCCCGTTGGGTACGACCTCGGCCGTGGCACCCGCCGAAGCAGCCGGCCGTCCCGTCGAACTGAGCGTCGTCGTGCCCGCGTACAACGAGGAGCACCGGCTCCGGCCCACGCTCGACGCTCTGCGCGGGTACCTGGGCGCCGGTGAGCGGGACGGTGCCGACAAGCGCGACAGCTCCGGTGACCGGGACAGCTGGGAGATCGTCGTCGTCGACGACGGCTCCGACGACGGCACCCGCGCCGTCGCCGAGGCCGCGGCCGCAGCGGAACCCCGGATCCGGGTCGTCGCCTGCGACCGCAACCGCGGCAAGGGCCACGCCCTGCGCCAGGGCGTGGCCGTCACCCGCGGCCGCCGCGTCCTGGTCACCGACGCCGATCTGGCCACGCCCATCGAAGAGCTGGAGCACCTGGAGAAGGAGCTCACCGGCGGCTGCGCGGCCGCCGTCGGCTCCCGTGCGAAGCCGGGCGCCACCATCGAGACCCATCAGCACCGGCTGCGCGAACTCCTCGGCCGCACCGGCAACTTCCTCATACGGGCCGTCGCGGTGCCCGGCATCCGCGACACCCAGTGCGGCTTCAAGCTCTTCGACGGTGATCTGGCCCGCGAGGCCTTCGCCGCCTCCCGTACCGACGGCTGGGCCATCGACGTGGAGGTGCTGCAGTACCTCAGGCGGCGCGATCTGCCGCTCGCCGAAGTGCCGGTGCGCTGGGCCCACCAGGAGGGCTCGAAGGTACGGGCCCTCGACTATCCGAAGGTCCTCGGCGAACTGGCCGCCCTCAAGGCGCGCACCGTGCGGCCCGCGAGCCTCGGCGTGCTCGGCCTCTTCCTGCTCGCCTCGTTCCTGCTCAACAAGGGCCGCTGGCCCGACCCGGGCGCCCGCTATCTCACGGACTCGCTGCAGGACCAGAACCAGTGGGAGTGGTTCTTCGCCGTCACCGCGGAGAACGTGCTGCATCTGCGCAATCCGCTCTTCACCGATCTGCAGGGCTTCCCCGACGGTGTGAACCTGATGGCCAACACGGTCATGCTCGGTCTGTCCGTGCCGTTCGCGCCCGTCACCGCCCTGTTCGGGCCCGCGCTCTCGCTCGCGCTCGTCATGACGCTCGGCCTCGCCGCGACCGGGTTCGCCTGGTACTGGCTGATCCGCAGACGGCTCGGTACCGGCCGGGCCGCGGCCGTCGTCGGCGGGGCGCTCGCCGCCTTCGCTCCCCCGATGGCCAGCCATGCCAACGCGCACCCCAACTTCGTGGTGCTGTTCATGATCCCGCTGATCGTGGACCGGACGCTGCGGCTCTGTCTGCGGGAGGGCCCGCCCGTCCGCAACGGCGTCGTCCTCGGTCTGTTCGCCGCGTACCAGATCTTCCTCGGCGAAGAGCCGCTGCTGCTCGCGGCGATGGGGCTGCTCCTGTTCGCGGCCGCCCATGCGGTGGTGCGCCGGGATGTCGCGCGCGCCGCCTGGCGGCCGCTCGCGAAGGGGCTCGGTACCGGTGTCGCGGTGGCCCTTCCGCTGGTCGCCTTCCCGCTGTACTGGCAGTTCTTCGGGCCGCAGAGCTACCACTCGGTGCTGCACGGCGAAGGCGCCGCCAACAGTCCGCTGGCGCTCCTCTCGTTCGCCGACCGGTCGCTCGCCGGTGACCGCGCGCTCTCCGAACGGCTCGCCCTCAACATCACCGAGCAGAACGCCTTCTACGGCTGGCCGCTCGTCGCCCTCGCCCTCGCGATCGTCGTACGCCTGTGGGAGCGGGCCGCCGTGAAGGCCCTGGCGTTCACGGCCGTGGCGGCGGCGTTTCTGTCCCTGGGCGCGGAGTTCCGTATTCCGATGACGGATGTGGTGCTCACCGGGCCCTGGCGGCTCCTCGCCCACCAGCCGCTGTTCGAGTCGGTCATCGAGTCACGGGTCGCGATGATCTGCGCACCCGCGCTCGGCCTGCTCGTCGCGCTCGCCGTGGACCGGCTGCGCACCGCACGGCCCGCGCACCGCGCGGTCGGCCTCACCGCCGTCGCCGCCGCCCTGGTGCCGATCGTGCCGCTGCCGCTGACGACGGTGGAGCGGGCACCCGTGCCGCCCTTCATCGCCGACGGCACCTGGAAGTCGTACGTCGACACCGCACGCGGCGAGTCCCTGGTGCCGGTGCCGCTGCCCGACCCCGGCGGTGCGGAGGCCCTGCACTGGCAGACCGCGGCGGGCCTCGGCTTCAAGCTGCCCGGCGGCTACTTCAACGGTCCCTGGGGCGAGGAGCGCGTCGGCATCTACGGCGCCGCGCCCCGGCACACCTCCAACCTTCTGCGCGACGTGCGCTACAGCGGCGAAGTCCCCGGGCTCAGTGACGCCTGGCGGAAACAGGCCGCGGCGGACCTCGCGTACTGGAAGGCCGGCGCCGTCGTGCTCGCGCCGCAGCCGAACGACGGGGCGCTGCGGGAGACGGTGCGGCAGCTGCTCGGGAGCGAAGGGCGGCTCGTGGGCGGGGTGTGGGTCTGGGACGTGCGGTGAGCACCCCGGCCCGGCGCGTTCCTTTCGTGGGCCGCTCCCAGCTGCTGCACAGGGGCAGATGAGGGCCCTGCTCGGGGATTACGCTGCCAGCACTGTCCGCACCACCGCTGACACGAGGAGCTCTCTTGGCCTGTGATCTGTGGCTCGTCCCCCTGGTAGACGTGCTGTGCCACAGCCCCGACAACCCCTTCGCCGAAGAACTCGCCCTCTACGACAAGGTGCTCGGCGAGGCAGGGCTCCCGCCGGTGCCGGTCTTCGCGTACATGCCGGGACTCTCGGGGGATGTGGCCCCGGTGGCCGGGTTCGACTACGACGCCCTGCACTTCCTGCGCCGGGCGTATCTGCTGCAGATCTGCGGGCTCGCCGTCACCCCCGTCGACGAACTCGGCGGGGACTACGAACAGCTCCTCGAAATGTTCGAGGCCACCGCCAAGGAATCGCACCTGGTGTGGCACTACGACCACGCGGGGGCGTATGTGCCCGTGGACTTCGCGGCGCCGCTGGCCAACGAGGAACTCCTCGCCGGGGGCGGGCCGTTGGGGTCCGCGCAGGCGCTGCTGCGTGAGCTGGAGTATGTGGCGCCGTCGATCGGGATCGATCCGGGGAATCCGCCGGCCGCCCCGGCGCCGCCGCCGGGGCCCACGTCACTTGAGGAGCCCGCGGCTCCGGTGGCGTACGACGAGAGTCCGTTCGCCCGGGAGCGGCATGTGTGGCTCGGGCTGCATGCGGCGGCCACGCGGTGCCTCGGGCAGGGGTCGATGATCGTCTTCAGCTGAGCCGCAGCCGTCCCCCCTCTTCGTCCTCAAGCGCCGGACGGGCTGATAAATCAGCCCGTCCGGCGCTTGAGGGCTTTCGGGCCGGAGCTAAGCCACCATGTGCTCGTCCGCCACCGACAGCGCCGCGTCGAGGACGGACAGTCCCTCCTTGACCTCCGCCTCGCTCACCGTGCAGGCCGGCACCGCATGCGTGCGGTTCATGTTCACGAAGGGCCACAGACCGCCCTTCTTGCAGGCTGCCGCGAAGGCCGCCATGGGGGCGTTCGCCGGGCCCGTCGCGTTGTACGGGACCAGCGGCTCCCGGGTCTCGGGGTCGCGCACCAGGTCCAGGGCCCAGAAGACGCCGAGGCCGCGCACCTCGCCCACCGACGGGTGGCGCTCGGCCAGTTCGCGCAGGCCGGGGCCGAGGACGTGCTCGCCGATGTGGGCGGCGTGCTCCACGATCCGCTCCTCCTCCATGACCTGGAGGGTCGCCACGGCCGCCGCGCAGGCAAGGGGGTGCCCGGAGTACGTGAGCCCGCCGGGGTACGGCTTCTTCGCGAAGGTCTCCGCGACGGCGGACGAGATCGCCACACCGCCGAGCGGGACGTACCCCGAGTTCACGCCCTTCGCGAAGGTCAGCAGGTCGGGTACGACGTCGTAGTGGTCGGCGGCGAACCACGCGCCGGTGCGGCCGAAGCCCGCCATCACCTCGTCCAGGACGAAGACGATGCCGTAGCGGTCGCAGATCTCGCGGACCCCGGCGAGATAGCCCGGGGGCGGCGTCATGATGCCGGCCGTGCCGGGCACCGTCTCCAGGACGATCGCGGCGATCGAGTTCGGGTTCTCGAAGGCGATGGTGTCCTCGAGGTGCTGCAGCGCCCGCGCGCACTCCTCCGCCTCGGTCTGCGCGTAGAACGGCGAGCGGTACAGGAACGGGGCCCAGAAGCGCACGACGCCCGCCGAGCCGTTGTCCGAGCCCCAGCGGCGCGGGTCGCCGGTGAGGTTGATCGCGGCGGCGGTGGCGCCGTGGTACGAGCGGTAGGCGCTCATGATCTTCGGGCGGCCCGTGTGCAGCCGGGCCATGCGGACGGCGTTCTCGACCGCCTCCGCGCCACCGTTGGTGAAGAAGATCTTGTCCAGGTCGCCCGGGGTGCGCTCGGCGATGAGGCGTGCGGCCTCGGAGCGTACGTCGATGGCGAAGGCCGGGGCGAAGGTCGTCATCCGCCCGGCCTGCTCCTGCACCGCGGCCACGACCTTGGGGTGCTGGTAGCCGATGTTGGTGTAGACGAGGCCGCTGGTGAAGTCGAGGTACCTGTTGCCCTCGTAGTCCCAGAAGTACGCACCCTCGGCGCCGGCTACGGCGAGCGGGTCGATCAGCTCCTGCGCCGACCAGGAGTGGAACACATGCGCGCGGTCGGCGGCCTTGACTGCGGCGCCCTTCGCGGGATCGGCCTGAGGGGTGACATGAGGGGTCATGGGCCGAGAGTAAATGTCCGGGATGCGGACAGAACATCGGCGTCGTGTTCGGTACCCGCCGGTGCGCCCCGACAGTCTGTCGAGCCCCTCAGGAGTGCCCATCGGCCGGGCCCTCAGTCGTCGTCGTCCGGTGCCCGCACCGCCGTCGCCTTCCCCGAGCCGCCGCAGCTGATCCGGTACGCGATGTCGTCCGCGTCCTCCGCGCTCGGCTCCAGCTCCAGGCGGGCCATCGGCGCCGGGCCCCGCGCGTACTCCTCCACGTGGTAACCGTCCGCCGGGCTCCAGGAGACCAGGTACACCGTGCCGTCGGGGCGGCACTCGGCGGTCGCGGTGCCGCCGGTGAAGCGGAGGGTGGAGTGGCGGGTGGGAGTGGGGGCCGGGGTGGGACTCGCCGTCCCCGGGGTGGGACTCGCCGTCGGCTTCCGCGTCGGCCCAGCCGTGTCCGGGTCCCTGGTGGAGGCCGGTGCCGAGGGGCCCTGGCCGGCCGCCAGCGCCCTGCGGACCGCCGCGTCGTCGAGCGGCCGGCTGCGGTCGCCCGCCGCCCCGTCGAACCCGGCCAGGGTCCACGCGCCGAGTCCGCCCGCCACGGTCGCGAGCGCCGCCCATGCCGCGGTCACCGCCGCGCTCCGCCACCTCATGCCCAGGCCTTCCCCTCTCCGGTACGGGCTCCAGCCTCTCCGGTTACGGGCTCCAGCCTCTCGCACCGTTTCCTAACGTCCGGTTAAGGCCCGGCCAAAGAGCGGCCCACTCCCCCGTACCCCCTTGCCCCTGCCCTGAACTGCCCTCATACCGTGGGCCCATGCCCCACCTCCTGGTCATCGAGGACGACCCGCAGCTGCGCGGGGCCCTGGTGCGCGCGCTGCGCGACAAGGGTCATGCCGTGGCGACCGCGCCCACCGGGATGGCCGGTCTCGACACAGCCGTCACCGAACGGCCCGACCTGGTGGTGCTCGACCTCGGCCTGCCGGATGTCGACGGGGCGCAGGTGCTGCGGATGCTGCGGGCGGTCAGCGACGTCCCGGTGATCGTGGCGACGGCACGGGACGAGGAGCCCGACATGGTGGCGCTGCTCGAATCCGGGGCCGACGACTACATCGTGAAGCCGTTCGGGGCCGCGCAGCTGGATGCCCGGATCAAGGCGGTGCTGCGGCGTCTGGGGGCGCCGGAGCCGGAGGAGCCACTGCGGGTGGGCGGGCTCAGGGTGGATCTCGCCGCCCGCGAAGTGGCCCTCGACGGGCGGGTCCTGGATCTGACGCCCCGCGAGTTCGATCTGCTCGCCCATCTCGTACGGCGCGCGGGCCAGGTCGTGTCGCGGCGCGAGCTCCTCGCGGAGGTGTGGCAGCAGCCGCTGGGCGGTGCGGACAAGACCGTCGACGTTCATCTGTCGTGGCTGCGGCGGAAGTTGGGCGAGACGGCGCAGGCGCCGCGCTATCTGCATACGGTGCGCACGGTGGGCGTGAAGCTCGCGCCCCCGGACGACACGCCGCCTCCCGACGACACGCCACCGCCCGATGCCACGCCGCCTCCCCACGACATGCCACCGCCCGATGACACGTCGACACGCGACGACACGCCACCGCCCGATGACACGCCGCCGACCGATGACACGTCGACACGCGACGACACGTCGACGCGCGATGACGCGACGCCCCCGGACGACGCGGCGGCGGCAGGCTGATGCGGCGCTGGCTGCTCGTCCTCACCGCCGCGACCACGGCCCTCGTCCTGGCCGCGCTGCTCGTACCGCTCGCGCTGCTCACCCGTACCCACGCCGCGGAGCGGGCCACCGCGGAGGCCACGGCGCGGGCGCAGTACGTGGCATCCGGGGTCGGCGCCACCCTCGGCTCGGGTTCGGGCCGCGCCGCGGCCTCCTTCGTCGACGGCGCCAACACCCCTTCCGGACCAGCCACTTCCGTCGTCCTGGCCGACGGCCGGGTGCTCGGTGCGCCCACGCGGGTCGGCGACGCCATCCGCCTCGCGCGGCGCGGGCGGGCCTTCACCTACGCCGATCCCGGCGGCGGGCGCCTCGTCCTGGTCCCGGTGCAGGGACCCGAGGGCGGCACGGCCGTCGTGCAAGTAGCCGTCAGCAAGCAGCAGTTGTACGACGGCATGCTGGCGTCGTGGCTGATCTTCGCCGGGATCGGTGCGTGCCTCGTCCTGGTCGGCCTGCTCATCGCGGACCGCCTCGGCGCCCGGCTCGTGGGCTCCACCCGGCGCCTCGCGGGGGTCGCCGAGCGGCTCTCCGGCGGGGACCTCACGGCCCGCGCCCAACCGGAGGGCCCCCCGGAACTACGCCTTGTCGCCGGTCAGTTGAACCACCTGGCCGCGCGCATCGACGAACTGCGCACCGCCGAACGCGAGAACGCCGCCGACCTCGCCCACCGCCTTCGCACCCCGGTGGCCGCCCTGCGCCTCGACGCGGAGGGACTGCGGGACGCGGAGGAGGGCGAGCGGATCGCGGCGGGGGTCGCGGCCCTTGAGCAGCAGGTCGACGAGGTGATCCGGCGGGCGCGCAGGCCCCTGCGGGACGGGCCGGAGCAGGCGGATCTGGCGGGGGTCGCGCGGGAGCGGGCGGAGTTCTGGCTGCCGCTGGCGGAGGATCAGGGACGTGCGGTCACGGTCGACGTGCCGTCGGCGCTGCGGGTTCCGGTCGCCGTGCCGGAGGACGAACTGTGCGCCGCGCTCGACGCGTTGATCGGCAATGTCCTGGACCATACGCCGCAGGGCACGGACTTCCTGATCGCGGTCGCGCAGGCGCCCGGGGGCGAAGCGTCCCTCGAAGTGCGCGACAAAGGACCGGGATTCGCGGACGCCACGGCGACGGAACGGGGCACCAGCGGGGCGGGATCCACCGGCCTCGGCCTGGACATCGCGCGGCGTACGGCGGAGATGTCCGGGGGGCGATTCGCGATCAGTGCCGCCGACGGGGGCGGGGCCCGGGTGACGCTGGCCTTTCCCCAGGGCCCCCAGGGCCCCCAGGGCTCCCAGGGCCCCCAGGGCCCCCAGGGCCCCCAGGGCCCCCGGCGGGGCTAGCCGGACAGCCGGCCCGCGAAGACCTCCCGCACCGGTCGCGCCCACCGGTTCACCCCCAGCTCCGGTCGCAGCGCGGCGAATCCGCAGGCGTACTTCGTGAACTCCGAGGCCCGCAGGCCGAAGCGGTGCAGGAGGCGGTCGGCCTCCGTCAGGTGGCCGCGGGTCTTGGTCTCGACGAGGACGAGACCGCCCGCGGCACGTGCCGACCGCCCCGCCCCCGACTCCTCCCGTACGACGAGCCCCGCGTCGCACGTCACCCGCTGCCCGTCCGCGACGAACGTGGCCCGCAGATAGTCCGTGGACAGGGACGGCACCAGCTCGTCCGGTGCCTCGATGCCGTACTCGGAGCGCAGCACCCCGGCGAGGAAGTCCCGGCGGGCGTCGTCGAGCGGATGGTCCTTCGCCCACAGCCGCTCGCGCCGCTTCACCGTCTCGCCCCGCGGTCCCTTGAGTTTGATCTCGAACTGCCGCTCCCCCGTGTCCCGGTAGAGCCGCTCGCGCACCCGGAAGCGCAGCCGCCGCCCCTGCCGGTGATCGTGGAAGGTGCGCAGGTCGGAAGTGTCGTAGTAGACGGAGTGATAGTCGAACCAGCGCTTGCCGTTGATCGACAGGGCACGGAAGGCCCCGCCGGGCCGTCGTGGGTCCGTCAGCAGCGCCGCGAAGTCGTCGAACACCTCGACCGGCACCAGATAGCTGTTGTCGAAACGGGCCAGGAGCTCGGCCCTGGCGAGGACTTCGGCCAGCTGGATCGGGTGGGCGGCGAGTGCGGCACGGCTGATGGCGCGTACGGCGGGGATCACACGGTCTCCTTGTGCGGGGGACGGGGGGCGATCGTGCGGGACCTGTCGGAGCGAGTGGCGGATACGGCGGTACGTGAGGGACGCGTGGCGTCCGACGATCGTTCCCCATCTTCCGGCTGGCGGAACCGGACTTCCACCACCATCAAGTCTCGTACATAGTCGACTTCCCGGACAGTCCAGCCGAGCGGCTCCCCGAGGCGTTCGGCCAGATCCGCACGCAGGGCCGCGGGCTCCCGGTGCACCACGTCGAGGGTGACGACCGCCCGCCGGTCCCGGCGGTACAGGCGCGGGTGGTCGGCCGCGTACACCACCGCGAGCAGCACGCCCGCAAGGGCCGCCGCCGTGCCGAGACCGAGCCCCGGCAGGCCGCAGAGCAGGCCGAGGACCAGGGTCGTGAAGTAGTAGGCGACTTCCTGGTGCTGGACCGTGTCGGAGCGGAGCCGGATGATCGAGAGCACCCCGAAGAGGCCGAAACCGAGCGCCAGACCACCGCCCGTGCCGCCGCGCGCCAGTGCCGCCACGACCGCGAACAGGGCGACATTCAGGGCGAGATACGCCGGTACGAGCTCACGCCTGCGATGACGCGGATAGAAGACGCCGAAGGTGAGGACCGAGACGGCGACGAGATCGAGGCCGAGGTGGGCGGCCAGGCTTGGCAGGCTCTGCAGGTTCTCCATGCCCGGGACGTTAGGGACGGCGGGGTTAAGCCCGCCCCCATGAGCGGTTAACGCGGGCGGTCACCCGTTCACCAATTGACAGCATGCTGCCTTTTCGACAGGATGCTGGCATCGAGATCGGCCTATGAGGACGAGACCGGACGAAGACCCTGGGAGCGCAGCGATGAACCGCAAGCCCGTGCACGTCGCCGTCTACGACACCTACGCCGACTGGGAGTCGGGGCACGCCACCGCCCATCTGGCCCGCGGCGGCCACGAGATCCGGTACGTGGGCGCGACCCCCGACCCGGTCACGACCATGGGCGGTATGCGCGTCACGCCTGACATGACCCTCGATTCCGTACGGCCCGAGGACAGCGCCCTGCTCATCCTCACCGGCGCCGAACTGTGGGACGCGGGCGACGAGCTGGTGCCGTTCGCCCGCAAAGCGCGGGCGTTCCTGGACGCGGGGGTGCCGGTGGCCGCGATCTGCGGGGCCACGGCGGGACTTGCCCGTGAAGGGCTGCTCGACGACCGGGCGCACACCAGCAACGTCTCCTTCTACCTGGAGGCCACGGGATACAAGGGCGGCGCGCGGTACGCCGATGAACTCGCCGTCACCGACGGCGACTTGATCACCGCGAACAGCACCGCCCCCGAGGCCTTCGCCCGCGAGATCCTCGGCCGCCTCGGGGTGTTCGAGGGCGAGGTGCTCGACGCCTGGTACCGCCTTTTCCAGGACTCGGACCCGGCGGCGTACGAAGTGCTCGCGGCGGCGGAGGCCGGGGCGAAGTGAAGGACACCGAGGCACTCAGCCGTACCGCCCTCGGGGTGTTCCGGCTCAACGGTCAATTCCTTGCCGTGTCCGAGCAGTTGGCGCGGCCCGCCGGGCTCACCGCGGCCTGGTGGCAGGTGCTCGGCGCCGTGCTGCACGAGCCGCTGCCCGTGGCCGGGATCGCCCGCGCGATGGGCATCACGCGGCAGAGTGTGCAGCGCATCGCCGATCTCCTCGTGGAGAAGGGGCTCGCGGAGTACCGGACCAACCCCGCCCACCGCAGGGCCAAGCTGGTCGCCCCCACCGAGGAGGGGCGGGCCGCGATCCGGCGGATCACCCCCGGCCACTCCGGCCTCGCCGCGCGGCTCGCGGACGAGCTCGGCGAGGAGCAGTTCGCCGAGACCGTACGGGTCCTGGAGCGGCTGTCCGAGGCCATGCACGCGCTGGAGACCGCCTCGAAACCGCAACCCCTGGGGACCGGCCAGGAACCGTAGGGCGTACGGTCCCGGCCTCGACGATCTGGGGGCTCTGAGGCCTTCGTCCCACTATCCTCGGTCTGTTGGGCTGCGGTGAGCCGGCGGGGCCGGCGCGGGGAGGGCGGGGGCCATGGAGAAGCTGGGGGCTTCGGATCCGCGGAGCATCGGGGCGTACCGGCTGCTCGGGCGGCTCGGCGCGGGCGGTATGGGGCAGGTCTTCCTCGGCCGGTCGCCGGGCGGACGCACCGTCGCCGTGAAGGTGGTGCGCCAGGAGCTGGCCGAGCAGGAGGAGTTCAGGCGCCGGTTCGAGCAGGAGGTGCGGACCGCGCGGCAGGTGATCAGCGCATGGACGGCGCCCGTGCTCGACGCCGACCCCGAGGCCCGCACCCCCTGGCTGGCCACCGGCTATGTCGCGGGACCCTCGCTGCAGACGGTGGCGCGCGAGCACGGGCCGCTGCCCGAGCGGTCGGTGCGCACCATGGCCGCGGGACTCGCGTACGCCCTGCGGGATGTGCATGCCGCGGGCATCGTGCACCGCGATCTGAAGCCGTCCAACGTCCTGATCACCATTGACGGCCCGCGCGTCATCGACTTCGGGATCGCCCGCGCCCTGGAGACGGTCACCGAGGGCGGTCTCACCCGTACCGGCGCCCTCGTCGGCTCCCCCGGATTCATGGCGCCCGAGCAGGTGCGCGGCGACCTGATCACACCGGCCTGCGATGTGTTCTGCCTGGGCTCGGTGCTCGCGTACGCCGCCACCGGGCGGCTGCCGTTCGGCGCGGAGGGCAGCGGGGCGCACGCCCTGATGTTCCGGATCGCGCAGGAGGAGCCCGACCTCGACAGCCTGCCGGACCCGCTGCGCGACCTCGTGCACGACTGCCTGGCCAAGGAGCCGACGGCACGGCCCTCGCTCGACGAACTCCTCGAACGCACCGGCGCCGAGCACACCGTGGCCGGCGGACGGGCCGTCGAACCCTGGCTGCCGGGCACGCTGATCGCCCAACTGGGGCGGCACGCCGTGCAGTTGCTGGAGACGGAGGAACTGGAGACGGAGGAGACGGAGAGGACGGAAGAGGTGCGGGAGGCGGAGGAGGTGCAGGAGGCGGAGGAGGTGCAGGAGGCGGAGGAGGTGCAGGAGGCGGTCGAGGAACCGCGCCTCGACCGGCTGCCGACCTTGGCGGCCGACCCCCACACCCTGGCCGCGCCGGACTATCCACAGCCTGTGGGGTACGGCCATCCGGTCGCCGACCCTCCCCAGTACGGCAGCCGGCCGCCGGGACCGCCGTTCGGAAGCGACGCCTGGTACGCGCAGGCCGGGCACTACGAACCGCCGGAGCCGCCACTGCGGCGCAGCGGCCGGGCCACGGCCCTGCTCATCGCGGTTGCCCTGGCCGTGGCGGTGGGCGCGGGCGGCTCGGTGTACGCGGTGATGAAGGGTGAGGGGGCCGGCTCCAAGGACGGCCGTGAGGGCGCGAGGCCGCCCGCCTCCAGCGCCCCTCCGGCACCAGGAGACACACCAGGACAGCCCTCTTCGCCGGTGCCGTCCGGGAACGCTCCGGCGCCCGCGCGGGGCGAGATCCCGCAGGACTACCTCGGCACGTGGCGCGCCGCTTTCCAGGCGGGCGGCGGCTCCAACTCCCGGGTCCTGACCCTCACTCAGGGCCTGCGCGGCGAGCAGGTGATGCGTCTGGAGGGCAGGGGCCCGGCGCACGACTGCCGCTGGACCGCGACGCTGCGCTCCGCCGGTACGAGTCTCGTGCTCGGCCCCTCCAAGGTCACCCGGGGCGATCCGCAGCACTGCAAGCCGGGACCGGTCAGCGAACTGACGCTGCCCGGCGACGGCACCCTCGTACGCGAACTGATCGGCAGCGGCGGCACGCCTCTGACGTACAAGAAGTCCCCCGGGTGACCCGGCGTACACGAAGGCGGAGTGAACAGACCGCGAACCCACGGGACTTGGGCACCGTACGGGCCGACTGGCTCATACCGTCCCCCTTGTGGACTGGGTCAGCACCGAAAACGTGATCGCGGTCGGCACCGCCGTGCTTGGCGTACTCGCCTCGGTGGCCGCCCTCTGGTACGAGCGCCGGGTGCCGCGGCGCAAGCGGCTCGGCTACCGCGTGCAGATGGACACGCCCATCGGCAGCGAGGAGGGCGCGGGCCGCAATGTGCGGCTCGGCCTCTTCGACGAGGACCCGTCCATGTCGGACGCCACCCTGGTGCTGCTGCGGGTGGAGAACGACGGCTCCCAGAGCATCGCCGACGCCGACTACACCGGGCGCGAACTGCACGGTCTGACCGCCGAGTTCAGCGGGCGCACCATCCGCGGCATAGCGGTCACGCAGCCCGGTGACGCCGAGCACCTCATGGAGCACTTCGCGCCGGCCTTCGGCCTGCGCCACCAGGACGGCACCCTGTACATCCCGCGGGTACCGCTCAACCGCGGCGAGCACTTCAAGCTCCTGGTGCTGCTCACCGGCGGCCATGTCGGCGACGGGATACGGATCACCGGCGGTATCCGCGACGGCGAGGTCAGGCCCAACCGCAGCACCACACCCGACGACGTCCCGCCGCTCCTCAGCCGCCCCGCCCGCCTGCTGACCTTTCTGCTCACCGTGTGCGTGGTGGCCCTCTCCACGGTCGTGGTGGTACGCGGCGACCGGCCGCCCATGGGCTGTGCCGAAGGCGATCTGACGGTGGTGGGCTCCACGGCGTTCAAGCCGGTCGCCGACGAGCTGGCCGACAAGTACGAGAAGGACTGTCCGGGCGCCCGCATCACGGTCGACGCACACGGCAGCGCGCCCGGGGTCAACGAACTCGACGAGAAGGGCGCCGCGTCGAAGAACTCCCCCGCGATCGTCGCCTTCTCCGACGGCCCGAAGGCGGCCGGGCATCCGCGGCTGCGCGAGAACCGGGTGGCGGTGTCGTCCTTCGCGATGGTCCTCAACGACCGGGTGCCGCTGAAGGATCTCTCCCTCGCGGATCTGCGCCGCGTCTACCGCGGCGAGGCCCGCACCTGGCGCGACCTCGACCCGGCACTGCCCGCGCTGCCCGTCGTCCTGGTCAGCCGCAACTCCAACTCCGGTACGCGCGCGGTCTTCCAGCGCCGTATCCTGCGCGGCTTCGAGAACGCACCCTCCTCCGCCGACTGCCGGCGCAAGGAGGACCCGAGGGCCCGCATCATCCGCTGCGAGGCGGACAGCACGGAGGAACTGCTCGCCACGGTCGCGAAGGTGCCCGGCGCGATCGGCTACAGCGAGCTGCGCTCCAGCACCACCCCGAAGGGGCTGCGCCGGCTCGCCCTCGACGGGCACGCGCCGGCCGTCGACGACATCGGTACGTCGGCGTATCCGTTCCGCGAGATCGAGTACGCCTACACGTACGGCAGGCCGCCCGCGGACTCCCTGGTCTCCAGCTTCCTCAACTACACGATCCGCCTGGGCGGCCAGGACGTGGTGCGCACCCATGGCCATCTGCCGTGCCAGGCGGTGGAGGGCCTGCGCGCCTGCGGGGTGCCGGTGCGGGGCTCGGGTTGAGCCCCGCACCGGTCCTTGTACCGGCCCTCGTACCGGTCCTTGTACCGGCCCTCGTACCGGCCCTCGCCCCAGCCCCCGTACCGGCCCTCGCCCCGGCGCCTCAGCCCGTCTGGATGTCCCGCCGCCGAAGCCCCGCGAGGCCCACCGCCGTGCCCGCCGCCGCAAGCAGGAGCAGCACCGCGAACGGTCCCCACTCCATGGCGTGGCCCGGCAGCTTCGGCAGATGCGCGAACGGCGAGATCTTCAGGGCCCAGTCGGGCAGGTTGAACGCCGCGCCCAGCCAGCCGAGGGCCAACGAGAGCCCCGCGTACGCCCAGCCGAGCACCGCCGCCCGCGGCACCAGGCCGTAGACGAGTACCGCCACCGCGCCGATCAGCCAGATCGCCGGGACCAGGACGAGGCAGCCGCCCAGGACGGCGGCGGGCTGCTTGCCGTGGCCGAGGGCGAGGCCGAGTCCGGCGAGGAGCATGAGCAGCGCCGCACCGCCGAAGGCGATCACCAGATGCCCGGCCGCCCAGCGCACCCGGCCGACCGCGCCCGCGAGGACGGGCTCACCGCGCTGCGAGGTCTCCTCGCCGTTGAGCCTGAGCACCGACTGCACGATGTAGACCGCGGCGACCATGCCGAGCATGGAGACCATCGCGGAGAGAAACGCATCGGTGACCCCGGCCTGGCCGCCGAGGCGGGTGAGCATCTCCTTGGTCTGCCGGTTGTCGCCGACCAGGTCGGCCGCGCCCTCGGTCATTCCGCCGAACATCACGCCGGTGAGCAGAAAGCCGATGCCCCAGCCGAGCAGGCTGCCGCGCTGCAGCCGCCAGGCGAGGCCGCCCGCCGAGGAGAGCCGGCCGTCGGCCGGGCCCGGCCGTGCGGGCAGAAAGCTCATCCCGATGTCCCGGCGGCCCGCGAGGGTGTAGGCGAGCACGCCCTGGACCACGGCGGCGGCGGCGATCAGGCCGAGCACCCACCAGCGTTCACCGGCGAACGCCCGCAGGTTCTCCGCCCAGCCGATCGGCGAGAGCCAGGTCAGCACATGCGAGGCGTCGTCGGCGGCCGCGTCGCCCGCGGCCTTGAGCACCCAGGCGAGTCCGAGCACGGCGGCCGTGAGGCCCTTGGCGAGGCGTGCGGTCTCGGTCAGCTGCGCCATCATCGCGGCCATGGTGGCGAACACCATGCCCACACCGCCGATGGCGAGCCCGAGCGCGAGCGCACCGCCCGCGCCCTCCCCGGCCAGGCCGAGCGTGACGAGCAGCGCGATCCCGGCGTTGGCGATCAGCGCCACGAGCAGCGCCGCGGTGAGGGGCGCCCGCCGTCCGACCATGGCGGCGGAGAGCATCTCCTGGCGCCCGGTCTCCTCTTCCTCACGGGTGTGGCGTACGACGATCAGCAGGCTCATGATCGCGGCGAAGGCGGCCATGAACGCCAGATACCGCCAGGTCACGATCGCCCCGAGCGAGTCGTCGAAGACCGGCCCGTACAGGGAGCGCAGCGAGCTGTTCGCGGCGATCGACGTGACGACACCGGCCCGTTCGGCCTGGGTGCCGTAGATCTCCCCGAGGGTGCCCGCGGAGCTCGCCGTGGTGCCGCCGAGGAACAGCACCCACAGCGGCACCATCACCCGGTCCCGGCGCAGGGCGAGCCGCAACAGCGTGCCCGTACCGGCCAGTTGGCCCGAGCCGCGGCGCTGCGGAACACCGGCTCCGCCACGGGTCGCGTCGGCTACGGCGGTCATCGCGACATCGCCTTCTCTTCGGTGCGTACGTCGTCCTGGTAGTGGCGCAGGAACAGCTCTTCGAGGGTGGGCGGCGTGCTGGTCAGGGACCGCACACCCGACTCGGTGAGCGAGCGCAGGACGGCGTCCAGCTTGTCCGAGTCGACCTGCAGCCTGACCCGGTGGCCCTGGATGTCCAGGTCGTGCACTCCGGGAAGGCGGCTCAACCCGTGGGGGGCGCCCGCGAGTTCGGCGGTGACGCTGGTGCGGGTCAGATGGCGCAGGTCCGCCAGGGAGCCGGTCTCGACCGTCTGTCCCTTCCTGATGATGGAGACCCGGTCGCAGAGCGACTCGACCTCGCTGAGGATGTGCGAGGAGAGCAGGATGGTGCGGCCACGGTCGCGCTCCTGCTCCACACAGTCCTGGAAGACCTCCTCCATCAGCGGGTCGAGTCCGCTGGTCGGCTCGTCCAGGATCAGCAGGTCCACATCCGAGGCGAAGGCGGCGACGAGGGCGACCTTCTGGCGGTTGCCCTTGGAGTAGGTGCGCCCCTTCTTGGTCGGGTCGAGCTCGAACCGCTCGATCAGATCCGCCCGCCTGGCCTTGTCGAGTCCCCCGCGCAGCCGCCCGTAGAGGTCGATGACCTCACCGCCGCTGAGGTTGCGCCACAGCGTCACGTCGCCGGGGACGTAGGCGATCCGCCGGTGCAGCTCGACCGCGTCGCTCCACGGGTCCTTGCCGAGCAGCTGGGCGGCGCCGGAGTCGGCGCGCAGGAGCCCGAGCAGAACCCGGATGGTGGTGGACTTGCCCGCGCCGTTCGGCCCGAGGAAGCCGTGCACCTCACCGGTCTCGACCGCCAGGTCGAGGCCGTCAAGCGCGTGTGTCCGCCCGAACGACTTGTGGAGTCCGGAGACGGTGATTGCCTTCGTCATGATTTTGAACGTACGTTGATTTCACAAACTTGTGAAGTTAAGGAAGCGTATAAACTCGCGCGCAGGCCGGTGAGCAGGGGAGATGATCGGGCGATGGCACAGGAGAACGAGACCGGACGGGACGAAGAGGCCGTCTCACGCTTCGTGGAGGGCTTCGCCGGCATCTTCGTGGAGGCCGGTGTGCAGCGGATGCCCGCACGCGTCTTCGCCGCGCTCCTCGCCTCCGACGCGGGTGCCATGACCTCCGCCGAACTGGGCGACCAGCTCCAGGTCAGCCCGGCCGCGGTGTCCGGCGCGGTGCGCTACCTCACGCAGCAGCACATGGTCTCGCGCGAACGCGAGCCCGGCACCCGCCGGGACCGCTACCGCGTCAGCAACAACCAGTGGTACGAGGCGCTCGCCAACCGCGACCAGATCCTCAAGCGCTGGGAAGAGGCGCTGCGCGACGGCGTCCAGAGCCTGGGCCGCGAGACCCCCGCGGGGCGGCGGATGGCGGAGACCCTGGCCTTCTTCGAGTTCATCAGCGGGGAGCTGCCACTGATGCTGGAGCGGTGGCGGAAACGCCGGGACGAGCTGTTCAGCGCCAACTGACACCGGCACCGACCGGCCACTCAGGCCTGACACCGGCACCGGCCAGCCACTCAGGCCTGACACCGGCACCGACCCGCTGCACCCACCGGCTTCGGCCCCGACCGGCCGCTCAGGCCGACGCCGACGGCAGCGTCAGGGCCCACGCCCCCGCCCGTACCGTCCACGTCCGGGTCCGTACCGGGCCCGAGGTCACGGCGTCCGCGCGGTAGCGGAAGTCCGGTCCCGAGATGGTGATCCGGTGCGCCTCCGCCCGCACCGGCGACACCGCCGACGACGACCGCACCTCGACCCGCGCGACACCGCCCCTGGCCGGCGCCACCGACACCCCGTCCACCGGCTGGTCCAGATCGACGAGCATGACGCCGTCCGCCTCCACCCGAAGCCGTGCGGGCCCCGGCGCCGCCGCACGGACCGGCGCGGGCCGCACCAGCGTGCGGACCAGGGACTGGGCGGTACGCAGCAGCGAACCCGACTCCGCCGGCGGCGCCGCGGCGGTCACCGGCACCGGGATCACCAGCTGCCCGAGCACCACACCGTCACTGTCGTCCACAAGGAGGTCCAGGCGGTGCGGCGCCCCGTCGAGTACCGCTCGGGCCGCCGCCACCGCCCCCGCGGGCACCCCCAGGGCGGCCGCGAGCGCGGTCGACGCACCCACCGGGACCAGGGAAAGCACCGAAGAGGCCAGCTCGCGCTCACGGTGCAGCGCCGCCACCGCCCGCACCAGGGCCCGGTCGTCGCCCACCACGACGGGTCTGCGGGCGCCGCGTCTGGCCAGGGCGCGGGCGAATTCCTCGGGGCCGTCGGGCAGGCAGATCTTCACCGGGCCGAGGCCCGCGCTGCCCGCACAGAGGACGTCTTTCGCGATCCGCACCGACTCCCCGTCGGCCTTGCGGGCCGAGGAGTCGATCACCAGCAGGAGAGGCTGTACCGGCTGCGCGCTGTACGCGGCGGGCTCTGGAGCCGACACCTCGGTCCTTCCTCGGGTAGCATCTTTGTGCAAGAGCCCCTTGCGCTATTGCGCCAGGGGCTTCGTCTATTCCGGGGCACCGGTCCGACGGGTGCGGCCAACGAGGGTCGCTGGTGTACGTATTCGCGTACGCCCCTGACCTTGGACATGCCCCACCCGGAAGGGGTGTACGCCTGTGCCCGCACTTGTGCTGCTCGGTGCTCAGTGGGGTGACGAGGGCAAGGGAAAGGCCACCGACCTGCTCGGTGGCTCCGTTGACTATGTGGTGCGCTACCAGGGCGGCAACAACGCCGGCCACACGGTTGTCGTAGGCGACCAGAAGTACGCGCTCCACCTCCTTCCCTCCGGGATCCTCTCGCCGGGGTGCACCCCGGTCATCGGCAATGGTGTCGTCGTCGACCCGGCGGTGCTGCTCTCCGAGCTGAGCGGCCTCAACGAGCGCGGTGTCGACACCTCAAAGCTCCTGATCAGCGGTAACGCCCACCTGATCACGCCGTACAACGTCACCGTCGACAAGGTCACGGAGCGCTTTCTCGGCAAGCGGAAGATCGGGACCACCGGCCGGGGCATCGGTCCCACCTACGCCGACAAGATCAACCGCGTGGGCATCCGGGTCCAGGACCTGTACGACGAGTCGATCCTGGAGCAGAAGGTCGAGGCGGCCCTCGACACCAAGAACCAGCTCCTCACCAAGGTCTTCAACCGGCGTGCGATCGAGGCGCCGCAGATCGTCGAGGAGATGCTCCAGTACGCGGAGCAGATCAAGCCGTATGTCGCCGACACGACGCTGGTCCTCAACAACGCCATCGACGACGGCAAGGTCGTCCTCTTCGAGGGCGGCCAGGGCACGCTGCTCGACGTGGACCACGGCACGTACCCCTTCGTGACCTCGTCGAACCCGACGTCCGGTGGCGCCTGCACCGGCGCGGGCGTCGGCCCCACGAAGATCTCCCGGGTGATCGGCATCCTGAAGGCGTACACCACGCGTGTGGGCGCCGGACCGTTCCCGACCGAGCTCTTCGACGACGACGGCGAGGCGCTGCGCCGGATCGGCGGCGAGCGCGGTGTCACCACCGGCCGTGACCGTCGCTGCGGCTGGTTCGACGCCGTCATCGCGCGCTACGCGACCCGTGTGAACGGCCTGACGGACTTCTTCCTCACCAAGCTGGACGTCCTGACCGGCTGGGAGCAGATCCCGGTCTGTGTGGCGTACGAGATCGACGGCAAGCGCGTCGAGGAACTCCCGTACTCCCAGACCGACTTCCACCACGCGAAGCCGGTGTACGAGTACCTGCCGGGCTGGTCCGAGGACATCACCAAGGCCAAGTCCTTCTCCGACCTGCCGAAGAACGCGCAGGGGTATGTGAAGGCCCTGGAGGAGATGTCCGGCGCACCGATCTCCGCGATCGGCGTCGGCCCCGGCCGGGACGAGACGATCGAGATCAACTCGTTCATCTGAGCCGGGTTCGGTTCTCTGTTCACTCGTAGGGGTGGGTCGCACGGGAAGCGACCCACCCCTTGCTCATGCCCGGCAACACTGGCGCTCCTCAGGAGGGGAGTGCAGCATGACGGTTATGGCAGAGCGCACGCAGCAGATGGACGTGGAGGAGTTCGAGGAGATCGCCTCCGCCGCGCCCGAGACCGTCACGTTGGAGTTCATCAACGGACGGGTCGAGGGGAAGAGCGTGCCGGACGGAGATCACGAGACCATCTTCATGTGGCTGCTCAGGCAGTGCATGCAGGCCCGTCCAGACCTGGACCTGTACCCGAACAAAGGGCTGAGGGTCGAGACGTACCGCAAGGGCCGGGCGCGTCCCGATGGCACGTTGGCTCCTGTCGCCCACTTCGCCGGCCAGGGTGACTGGGGAGATGCCTCGGGTGTTCTGATGGCCGTCGAGATCACTTCGTACGACGCGGACACGGACCGCCGCGACCGCCAGGAGAAACCCGCTGCCTACGCAGCGGCAGGCATTCCGGTCTATCTGCTGATCGACCGCGACGACCACACCCTCGTGATCCACACGAACCCGGACGTCGGGAACAGCCGTTACCTGGACCGCCACATCGCCCCCTTCGGGGACAGGGCCACCCTGCCCGAGCCGGTCGGCATCACGCTCGACACCGAGGTCCTGAAGAACTACGTCCGCTGAGAGCGGGCCCCTGATCGCCGGAACCCCGGCGCCGCGCACCGCGTCCTTCAGGATCATGGGGCGCGACGAGTTCATAGGGTGCGGCGGCTGTGCGGCGGGGTTCGTCGGGGCGATCGGCGCCGTCACGTTGTGGGGAACCTCCGAGCGGACCCGGGTGCACCTGGGCGGCGGGTTCGAGAACAACGGCATGGATCTGTCCGTGCTGTGGACGGAGCTGCCCCTGGTCGCCGTCGCCGGGTGCGCGGTGCCGACCCTGGTCTGGGTGCTCATCGGGCGGTTCCTCGGGCGTCGCGGCGCCGCCGAGTCAGAGCTCGACCAGTAGCTCCCGCAGCCCCCGGATCACGAAGCCGTCCTTCCAGCGCGGCTCGGCGGCGAGCCGCAGACCCGGGGCCCGGCGCAGCAACTGTCCGAAGGACGCGGCGAGTTCGATCCTCGCCAGCGGTGCGCCCAGGCAGTAGTGGATACCGCCACCGAGGCTGACGTGCGGGTTCTCGGCACGGTTCAGGTCCAGGGTGTCGGGCTCCGCGAAGACGGCCGGGTCGCGGTTGGCGGAGCCGAAGAGCAGGGCGACCTCGCTGCCGCGCGGGATCCGGACGCCGCCCACCTCGATGTCCTCCAGGACCCAGCGCTCGAAGAGGTGCAGCGGGCTGTCGTAGCGCAGCAGTTCCTCCACGGCCGTGGACAGTGAGGCGGCGCCTGAGCGCAGGGCCGCGAGTTGCCCGGGGTGACGGAAGAGCGCCCACCAGGCGTTGCCCGTCGAGTTCACGGTCGCCTCGTGACCGGCGTTCAGGAGCAGCACCGCGGTGGAGATCATCTCCTGTTCCGTGAGCCTCTCGCCTTCGTCGTGCGCGGCGATCAGGCCCGAGATCAGGTCCGTGCCCGGGTCCTTGCGCCGTGCGGCGATCAACTCCCGCAGATAGGCGGAGAATTCGAGCGAGGCACGGACCGCGCGATCGGCCGTCTCCTGCGGAGGGTTCAGCTCGTACATCCCGCAGATGTCCGCCGACCAGGGCCGCAGCATCCCGCGGTCGCTCTCGGGGATACCCAGCATCTGTGCGATCACCGCGACGGGCAGCGGCTCGGCGACCCGGGCCACCAGGTCACCGCCGCCGTCGGCGACCAGCCCGGCCACCAGGTCTGCCGCCAACTGCTCGACATATGGCCGCAGTTGCTCCACCCGCCGGGGCGTGAACGCCTTCGAGACCAGACGGCGGATCCGGGTGTGCCGGGGTGCCTCCAGGTCGAGCAGGCCGTTGTCGTTGAGGACATGGAACGGCTCGTGACCGGGCGGTGGCGGGGTGCGGCCGAACTCCTCGTGTGTGAAGCGGTGCAGATACGTACGGCCGAGGCGCCGGTCACGGAGCAGCGCCGATACGTCGGCGTGGTGCGGGATCAGCCACTGCCGTGACGGCTCGAACCACAGGGCGCGGCCCCGGGCGCGCAGTTCGGCGTAGGCCGGGTAGGGGTCGGCGGCGAAACCGGGCGACCAGGGGGCGAACACCGCGGGGGCGGACCGGGCGGACCGGGCGGACCGGGCGGACGGGGCAGACACCATGGGGTCAGTCAACCTCCCTCAGGACGGCGTGACCAGACGTGCCTCGTACGCGAAGACCGCCGCCTGCGTGCGGTCCCTGAGGCCCAACTTGACCAGGATCCGGCTGACATGGGTCTTGATGGTGGACTCCGCGACGACGAGATGATCGGCGATCTCCGCGTTCGACCGGCCCTGCGCGATCAGCACCAGGACCTCTGTCTCGCGCTCGGTGAGGTCTCCGATCTGGGCCACCGCCGGGGCCTTCGCCGTGGACACCGTGGCCAGCTTGGAGAACTCGGCGATCAGCCGCTTGGTCACCGTCGGCGCGAGCAGCGCCTCACCGGAGGCCACCACCTTGACGCCGTCGGCGAGTTGGCGTGCCGACGCGTCCTTGAGCAGAAAGCCGGAGGCACCGGCCCGCAGCGCCTCGTAGACATACTCGTCGAGGTCGAAGGTGGTCAGGACGAGCACCTTGGTGTCGGTGCCGGCGGCGACGATCTCACGGGTCGCCTCGATGCCGTTCAGCTCCGGCATCCGGATGTCCATGAGGACGACGTCCGGGCGCAGCGCCGCGACCTGCGCGACCGCCTCACGACCGTTCACCGCCTCGCCCGCGACCTCGATCCCCGGCATGGCGCCAAGCAGGACGGAGAAGCCCTCGCGGACCATCATCTGGTCGTCGGCGATCAGGACACGGATGGCGTCGGCGGCGGGCGTATCGGAGGCGTTTGTGTGCGGGTGCGGGCACGGGTCCGGCTGCGCGCTCATGCGGAGTCCCCCTGCGTGTTCTGCACGGGCAGGAACACGGCCACTTCATAGCCGCCGCTGTCGGTGGGCTCGGCCGTCATCTCGCCGCCCAGCATCGCGACCCGCTCCCGCATCCCGGTCAGTCCGTGGCCCGCGCCGGGTGAGTCCTTGGCGAGCCGGTCCGGTGTCCCGTTCACGATGCGCAGGCCGAGGCCCCCGAGGACATAGGCCACCTCGACCTCGGCGGTGGCGCCGGGTGCGTGGCGCAGGGTGTTGCTGAGCGCCTCCTGGATGATGCGGTACGCCGACAGCTCGACGCCCTGCGGGAGTTCACGCACCGCGCCGGTCACCGTTCTGCCCACCACGAGGCCCGCGTCACGGACGTTGGCGAGCAGCGCGTCCAGGTCGGCGAGGGTGGGCTGCGGGGCGTCCGGGGCCTCGTAGTCCTCCGCGCGGACGACACCGAGGACGCGGCGCAGTTCGGTGAGCGCGGCGACGGCGTTCTCACGGATGGTGGCGAAGGCCTGGGCGAGCTCGGGCGGCGGGTTCTCCACCCGGTAGGGCGCGGCCTCCGCCTGGATCGCCACCACCGACATGTGGTGGGCGACGACGTCGTGCAGCTCGCGGGCGATGGTGGTGCGCTCCTCCAGGAGGGTCCGCTTGGACCGCTCGACAAGGGTCACCTCCTCCTTGGCGACGACCTCCCGCTTCGCGGAACTCGCGGCCCGCACGGCGACGGCCGCGGCGAGCGAGAACGCGGAGAGCACCCCCATGGCCAGGGTCGGCCCCCCGTCCACCCCGGTGAGTACCGTCGCGGCCAGGCCGAGAGCAAGGGTCAGCACATACATCTCCGCCGCCACCCGCGGCCGGGAGCGCAGGGCCACCTGCACCATCACGACCAGGTGCGCGGCGAATCCCGGCACGCTCCACGGGTAGACGACCTCGCCCCAGGAGGCGAGCACCGTGCCCGTCACGCACGTGAGCGCCATCGACGTCCAGAACGCGGCGACCGGACGGAACAGCGTCAGCACCACGGGCGCCGCGGCGACAAGGCCGAGGAACGCCGTCTCGGACGCCCCGTAGCCATGATGGGAACCCATCCCGATCAGGAAGACCACGAACGCGGCGAACAGCACCGCCGCGTGCGGCAGCCAGCGGACGTAGGGACGGGCCCGCTCCGGTATCCGCCGCAGCACCCGGGAGCCCTGGCCTTCCGGCAGCGGAGGGAGCGGCCGGAAGGCGAAGGCTCCCGTGAGGAGGTCCTCACGGAGGGCCTGCAGAGCGGTGCGGAACAAGCGGGCCTCGGTGCGGAGGGTCTGGGTCTCGGTCACGCTGAAACGGTAGGCGCTGCGGTGAGGGGCGTCGTCACCTGCGATGCGGATCCTGCCGGGTCCGTCTCAGGTACTACTTCAGCCCTCGGGTGTGTACGTGGTCGCGTGCGCTCCGCTCCTACGCGCGTGTGAAGGCGGCCGCGTGCTGCGTCGCCCACTGCCCGAACGTGCGCGCCGGGCGGCCCGTGACCCGCTGCACCACGTCCGTCACCGTGCGGCCCTCGGGCGGGGTGTCGCGGTAGACCATCACCAGGAAGTCGATGGTCGACTCGGGCATCCCCTGCGCCCGCCACTGTCCGCGCGCCTCGTCCTCGGTCAGCTCGACCAGGCGGACGGCACGCCCCCGCGCCGCCGCGATGGCCTCGGTCTTGCCGGACAGCGTCAGCACGTCAGGGCCGGTGATCACATACTCCTGGCCCGCGTGCCCGCTCTCCGTGAGGGCCGCAGCCGCCACCGCGCCGATGTCCGCCTCGTGCACCATCGCGCTCAGCCGCCCGACGAACGGCTCACGGACCTCGTCGGCGGTGCGGATCGGCTCGGCCCACTCCAGGGCGTTGCTCATGAACTCGACCGGCATCAGGACCGTCCAGTCGAGCGCGCTCGCCCGCACCACGTCCTCGACCGGGCTCGGACCGCCGCCGTGCAGCACGGTGACGCGCCGCACCCCCGCCTTCTCGGCGAGCGCCACCAGCTCGGGGCCGGTCTCAAGGGGTGCGAACGCCTCGCCCCCGAAGGTGATCAGATGGGCCGCCTCCACCCCTTCGAAGGCGGCCGCCAGGCTGTCGGGTGCCGCGAGGTCGCCGCCTACGACCTCGACGTCCGCGGGAAGGTCCGCCCTGGCCGGGTCACGCGTCAGGGCCCGCACAGGCACGCCCTTGAGCAGCAGCTGCTCGACGATCTGGCGGCCCACGGTTCCGGTGGCTCCGGTGACGAGAAAGGTCATCGGGGTTTCCTCCTGCTCGGATCGGCTGGTGGAACCACCGTAGGAAGCGATGCGGTCAGCTTCTGTCCGCGAACAAGGGGGTGGGTGCTCCTCAGCAGCCCGAGGGCCGCACGAGCCCCGTCTCGTACGCGAACACCGCCGCCTGTGTACGGTCCCTGAGCCCCAGCTTCACCAGGATCCGGCCGACATGGGTCTTCACCGTCTGCTCGGCGACGACGAGCCGGGTGGCGATCTCCGCGTTGGACAGGCCCTGGGCGATCAGCGAGAGCACCTCCGTCTCGCGTTCCGTCAGTTCGCCGAGCCGTTCCTTCGTGGGCGCGCGCGGGGCGCCGAGGCGGGAGAACTCGGCGACGAGGCGCTTGGTGATACCGGGTGCGAGGAGTGCCTCGCCGGCCGCCACCAACCCGTACCGCCTCGGCCAGTTGGTCCGCCGACGCGTCCTTGAGGAGAAAGCCGGAGGCACCGGCGCGCAGGGCCTCGTAGACATACTCGTCGAGGTCGAAGGTGGTCAGGACCAGCACCTTGACCTGGGCACCCGGGGCTTCGGTGATCCGGCGGGCCGCCTCGATACCGCTGAGCTCCGGCATCCGGATGTCCATCAGGACGACGTCCGGGGCGAGTAGGAGTGGCAGAGCAGGGAGACGGGGCGAGGGCCCGGCCGTCCGGAGGCGCGGCCCAACCCCCTTACAAATGAGGTCAGTTCGCCTGCACCGTCGTCCGCCCGGCCGGGCGTGAGCGCCTCGGGGCTGACCGTCCCCGGCGTCCGGTAACCGAGCCACGCGATGACGGCGACGCGCGGGCCGAGCCGCTCGTGCAGGGCGAGCGCACCGCGCCGGAACCGCTCGTAGGTGTCGAAGCCGGTGTCCGAGCCCGGTACCAGGACGGTGCGCGCTCGGCGGTCCGCAGATCGCCGAGCACCTCGGCCGACCGGCCGCCGTCACGAGCGTCGAACTCCAGGAAGTGGCGGCCAGACCCGGCCATGGCCCGCAGCGCCGCCGCCCGGCCCCGGGCACCGGCGGCGTCGGCCATGCGGGCGGCCTCGGCGGCGGCCGCGCGGTGGGCGGCGTAGCGGGCGTCCAGGTCTGCCGTGGCGGCGAGCCGCACCGGGTCCGGCGCCGGAATCCGGGGACTCCCGGCGCCGGACAACGGCACGACGACGGCCGCGACGACCAGCGCGGCGAGAAAGGCACGCCGCAGCCTCTGCCACAGCCGCAGCCTCTGCCGCCGCCCGGTCCCGCTCCCGGTCCCCATCAAAGGCCCCCCTCTTCCCGATTCGTCGATCAGGGAAGAGAACTAAGGACCGGGGCCGGTCGACCGCGTCCCGCCGGGGAGCTGACCCGCCGCGTAGCTCTCAGGTATGACAGGGCGTACAGAGACGTACAGGGGAGGGCTGCGGGCCCTCAGAAGGCCAGTTGGGCGATCTCCTCCGCGACCACCGCGCACGCGTCGGCCGCAGGGTCGATCAGCGGGAAGTGGCCGACGTCCTCCAGGAGCGTGAGGCCCACGACCTCACCGGACTTGGCCGCGGCGTCCGCGTACGCCTCGGCGACCTCGAAGGGCACCGTGACGTCGGTACGCCCCTGCACCAGCGTCGTCGCGATGCCGGTGGGGAGGAGCTCGGACGGGTCCGCGTGGGGGCGCCGCTCCTCGAACCTGCCCTCGCCCCCGAGGAGTTGCACCGGCGCACCGGAGCACACATCGAGCTCCACGGCCCGCGTGAAGTCGGCGATCGGCGCCAGCGCGACGACCCCGCGCAGCGGCGTGGGGCGCCGCAGGAACCAGGGGCTGTCCTCGGGCAGCACGTGCCGGGACGCGGCCCACAGCGCCAGGTGGCCGCCCGCCGAGTGCCCGGTCAGGACGGTGCGGCGCAGATCGGCGTCCGGCAGATGCTGCGGTACGAGAGCGGGGAGGGCGTCGACCGCGGCGGCGACGTCGTCGAAGGTCTCCGGCCAGCGCCCGGCGAGGGGTGCGTCGGCGCCCTGGTGCGGAAGCGAACTGCCGCGCCGGTACTCGGCGTTGGCGACGGCGAAGCCGCGGCGGGCGAGGAAGTCCGCGAAAGGGGTGAGGTGTTGCCGGTCGTACGGCGCCCGCCAGGCACCGCCGTGCAGCACGACGACGAGGGGGACGGGCCCCCCGGTGCCGCCCCGGGGCGCGTAGAAGTCGACCACCTGGTCCGGGTGGTCGCCGTACGCGGCGGTGGCGTCGGGGGCGACGGTGGGGTGCGAGAAGGCCGACTCGGCTTCGGCGGCGTCGTCCGGCATGGCGCGTGCCCTTTCGTGTTCGTGGGTTCTCCGGTGCGCGGAGGGGGTGAGGGGCGGGGCGGGCGGGGCGGTTCGGGGTGATCATTCCGCACCCCGGCCCCTTCCTGAAAGCCCGCCCCTCACCGGGGCCCCGGGACCCTGAGACCCCGGGACCCTGAGACCCCGGGACCCTGAGACCCCGGGACCCGGCTAGCCCCGGATGACCTCCCCGAGGACCCGCGCCGCCCGCTCGGCGTCCGCGAAGCCCACGTACAGCGGTGTGAAGCCAAACCTCAGGATGTCCGGGGCGCGGTAGTCACCGACCACACCCCGGGCGATCAACGCGTCCATCACCGTGGCCGCGTCCGCACAGCGCAGGGCGACCTGGCTGCCCCGCTCCGCGTGTGCCGCGGGGGTCACCGACTCCACGTGCCCGTCCGGCACATGGTGGCGTACACACTCCAGGAAGAAGTCCGTCAACGCGAGGGACTTCTCCCGTACCGCCGCGAGGGACACCCCGCCCCACACCCCGAGCGCGGCTTCGAGGGCCAGCATGGACAGGATGTCCGGGGTGCCGACGCGACCGCGCGCCGCGCCGTCGGCGGGCTCGAAACCGGGCCGCATCCCGAAGGGCTCGGCATGCGAGTTCCAGCCCGGCAGCGGCGAGTCGAAGGCCCCCTGGTGGCGTGCGGCGACATAGAGGTACGCGGGTGAACCCGGGCCGCCGTTCAGGTACTTGTACGTGCAGCCGATCGCGAGGTCCACTCCGTGCTCGTCCAGGCCGACCGGCAGCGCGCCCGCGCTGTGGCACAGGTCCCACACCACGAGGGCGCCCGCGGCCCGCACGGCGGCGGTGATGCCGGGCAGGTCGTGCAGCCGCCCGGTGCGGTAGTCGACATGGTTGACGAGCACGGCGGCGGTACGCGGCCCGGCCGCGCCCGGGATGTCCGCCGGGGCGAGCGGACGCAGCGTGCAGCCCGTCATACGCGCCGCGGACTCGGCGATATAGCCGTCCGTGGGGAAGGTCGACTCGTCCACGAGGATCTCGTCACGGCCGTCGCCCGCGAGCCGTACCGCGCCCACAACCGCCTTGAAGACATTGACACTTGTGGAGTCGCCGACGACGATCTGCCCGGCCGCGGCGCCGACGAGCGGGGCGATCAGATCGCCGGTCCGCTCGGGCGCGGTCCACCAGCCGGCCTCGTCCCAGGAGCAGATACGACGCTGCCCCCACTCCCGCTCCACGACATCGGCGAGACGTCCGGGCACGGCCCGGGGCAGCGCACCGAGAGAGTTCCCGTCGAGATACACGCCGTCATCGAGCACGAACTGCTCGCGCAGCTTGCCCAGTTCATCCGCGGCGTCGAGCGCCGCCGCCCGGCTCTGCAGGCTCTCGGTGTCAGACATGGCTGCGCGCCGTCCACAGCTCGGGGAAAACGTTCTTGCGGGCCCGCTTCTCCAGCCAGGCCACGCCCGCGGAGCCGCCCGTGCCCGTCTTGCTGCCCATGGCGCGGCGGGTGGCGACCAGATGGTCGTTGCGCCAGCGCCACACCAGCTCGCCGACATCCGTCAACGCCTCGCCCAGGCGCACCAGTTCACCGTTCTGGTCGCCCGCGTACACGGCCGCCCAGATGGCCTCGACCTCGGGCGTGGGCTCGTAGCGCTGCGACAGATCGCGGTCGAGGACGGCCGCGGGCACCTCGTAGCCGCGACGGGCGAACAGCCTGAGCACCTCGTCGTACAGGCTCGGCTCGTGCAGCGCCTTCTCCAGCTCGGCGTGCACGCGGGGGGCGCCGCGGTGCGGCACGAGCATGGACGCGGACTTCTCGGCGAGCAGGAACTCCATCCGCCGGTACATCGCGGACTGGAAACCGGAGCCGTCGCCCAGCGCGCTGCGGTAGGAGTTGAACTGGGCCGGGGTGAGCTGGCCGAGCGGCTTCCAGGAGGCGTTGAGCGCCTCCAGCTCGCGGACACTGCGCTTGAGGGCGGCCACCGCCCGCGGCAGGTCGTCGTTGCGCAGCGCGGCCGCGGCGGTCTCCCACTCGTGCACGATGACGGTGAACCACAGCTCCATCACCTGGGTGGTGACGAGGAAGACCATCTCTCCCGGGTCGTCGGAGAGCGGGTGCTGCAGGTGGGTGAGGACATCCGCCTGTACGTAGTCCTCGTAGGGCGTGGTGCCTGCGAAGTCGAGATGCGGGGCCTCGGGAGTCTCCTCGGCCGGTGTCTCCGCCTCGTGGGACATCGCTGTCTCCTTGGTACTGCTCCGGGTAGCGGTCCGCCCCTGCCGATGCCGGCACGGGGGCCCCGGTCCCCACCGGCATCCTCCGTAATTCTCCCCCGTCACGGCAAGACCTGCCTGGTCACACTGACCGGGCAGGTCCTGCCGTACGCGAGCGGGTCTCAGCTTCGGCGTCAGCCCGGGCTTCAGCTTCAGCTTCAGCCGAGGGTGTCGGCCGCGGCCTGCGAGGACTCCCGCAGGAACGTGGAGCAGCGCTCGTACTCCTCCTGCTCACCGATCGACTGCGCCGCGCGCGCGAGGGCGTGCAGGGCGCGCAGGAAACCGCGGTTGGGCTCGTGCTCCCACGGCACCGGGCCATGGCCCTTCCAGCCCGCGCGGCGCAGGGCGTCGAGGCCGCGGTGGTAGCCGGTGCGGGCGTAGGCGTACGACTCGACGACACTGCCGCGCTCGAAGGCCTCGTCAGCCAGCTGGGCCCAGGCGAGCGAGGACGCCGGGTACTTGGCGGCGACGTCGGCGGGGGCCGTGCCGGTCGCGAGGAGTTCGCGGGGCTCGGGGTCGTCGGGCAGATGGGTCGGGGGCGGGCCCCCGAGAAGGTTCTCGTGAATGGACATGCCCCCAAGTCTGCCTTGTGCGGGGCGGTGCATCCGGTGCGGGCAGCGCGAAGGCCCGGGCTCCCCTCGGGGAACCCGGGCCTTCGACTGCGGACTCCGCGGGCCCTGCCACTGCGGGCTGCGGACCCTGCGCGGTCCTACTTCAGCTTGGTGCCCGTGGAGCGCAGCGCCGCGCACGCCTCGGTGACGCGCTTCGCCATGCCGGCCTCGGCGAGCTTGCCCCAGGTGCGCGGGTCGTAGGTCTTCTTCGAGCCGACCTCGCCGTCGACCTTCAGGACGCCGTCGTAGTTACGGAACATGTGGTCCGCGACGGGACGCGTGAAGGCGTACTGGGTGTCGGTGTCGAGGTTCATCTTCACGACGCCGTTCTCCAGGGCCGTGGCGATCTCCTCGGCGGTGGAGCCGGAGCCGCCGTGGAAGACGAAGTCGAACGGCGACTGCTTGCCGTACTTCTCGCCGACGCCCTGCTGCAGGTCCTTGAGCAGCTCGGGACGGAGCACGACGTTGCCCGGCTTGTAGACGCCGTGGACGTTGCCGAAGGACGCGGCCAGGAGGTAGCGGCCCTTCTCGCCCAGGCCGAGGGCCTCGGCGGTGCGGATCGCGTCGTCGACGGTGGTGTACAGCTCGTCGTTGATCTCGTGGCTGACGCCGTCCTCCTCACCGCCGGTGGGGGTGATCTCCACCTCGAGGATGATCTTCGCGGCGGCGGCCTTGGCGAGCAGCTCCTGGCCGATGGCCAGGTTGTCGGCGAGGGTCTCGGCGGAGCCGTCCCACATGTGCGACTGGAACAGCGGGTTCTCACCCTTGGCGACACGCTCGGCGGAGATGTCGAGCAGCGGGCGGACGTACCCGTCCAGCTTGTCCTTGGGGCAGTGGTCGGTGTGCAGCGCGACGGTGACGTCGTACTTCTTGGCCACGATGTGCGCGAACTCCGCGAGCGCGACCGCGCCGGTCACCATGTCCTTGTTGTACTGGCCGCCCAGGAACTCCGCACCACCGGTGGAGATCTGGATGATGCCGTCGCTCTCGGCCTCCGCGAAGCCGCGCAGGGCAGCGTGCAGGGTCTGCGTGGAGGTCACGTTGATGGCCGGGTAGGCGAACTTGCCTGCCTTCGCCCGGTCGAGCATCTCGTTGTAGACCTCGGGGGTTGCGATGGGCATCTGTCCGCTCCTTGTGATGTGCGGGTGTGGGTTTACTGGCCCTGACCGGAGGGCCCCTCACCGAGTGATTCTCTGAGGGGGCGACGTCATCGTCGTCCCTATCTTTCCAGACTTGCGGGATTGCTCCAGCCGACCGAGTCCTGCGCTTGAAGGGACCTAGGTCCCTTCAAGCCCTCCTCCGGCTCCCCCGGTCTTTCCCCGGCCCCCCAGGGTTTCAGTCGAGGCCGAGCTCGTCCTTCGAGTACGCGAAGAGATAGGGCACTCCGGCGCCCGCACGGATCTTCTCGTCGGCACCCGTGGCCCGGTCCACGATCGTCGCGACGCCGACGACCTCGGCCCCGGCCTCGCGCACCGCCTCCACGGCGGTCAGCGGTGAGCCGCCGGTGGTGGAGGTGTCCTCGACGACGAGCACCCGGCGGCCCTTGATGTCCGGGCCCTCGACGCGGCGCTGCAGGCCGTGTGCCTTGGCCTCCTTGCGGACGGCGAAGGCGTCGAGGCGGCGGCCGCGGGCCGCGGCGGCGTGCAGCATCGACGCGGCGACGGGGTCGGCGCCCATGGTCAGGCCGCCCACGGCGTCGAAGTCGAGGCCCGCGTCCGCGGCCAGGTCGAGCAGCACCTGCCCGACCAGGGGGGCGGCCTCGCCGTCGAGGGTGATGCGGCGCAGGTCGACGTAGTAGTCGGCCTCGATCCCCGAGGAGAGGGTCACCTTGCCGTGCACCACGGCCTTGTCCTTGATCTGCTGCAGCAGCGCGCCGCGTACGTCACTCATGACTGCCAGCTTAAGCGGCCGCTACCGGTGCCCACCGTCACGGGGCTCCGCCCCGGGCCCGGTGTCCTCAATCGCCGGACGGGCTCAATTTTGAGCCCGTCCGGGGGCACCTCCCAGCGGTAGCTGGGGGAGATTGAGGACGGAGCCCGGAGGGCGACTCCGGGGGCCCGGGGCGCAGCCCCCGTGACGGTACGCAGCAGTGACGGTGCGCTACAGGGTTCGCCACTCCCAGCGCATCTCCGCCTCCAGCGGCTCGATGGGCGTGACCAGGCGGGGCTGGGTGTTGAGGCCGTTGGGCGGGCCCGTCTGGGGCTCCACGCAGACCGCCTCGGGCTGTTCGTCGTAGATGACGACCCACTGCTCGGGACCGGCGACCTTCAGCTCCAGCTGCCCCGGCCAGGTGAGCGTGACGTCGACGCCGTCGGGCATGCCGAAGCAGTCGTCCCAGGGCCCGGGCAGCGGAGCGATGCGCTTGCCGGTGGGCAGATGGTCCTCGCCCCGCTCTTCCTGCCAGGCCGCGTCGAAGGACAGCGTGACGTCCTCGCCGCCGAGGCTGCGGTTGAACCAGGGGTGCCAGCCGAGCTGCGCCGGGAAGGAGTCGGCGTATGTCTCCAGGCCCATCCGGACCGTCAGCGCGTTCTCGCTCAGCTCGAAGAGCTGCGTGACACGGCCGCTGTAGGGCCAGGGCTCGGTCAGGTCGTAGGTGAACGACGCCTCGGTCGCGCTGGTGCGCACCGTGCGCCAGGCCTGGTCCCTGACGGTGCCGTGGATGGCGTGCGGCGGGTTGTTCACGGGCAGGTGGTGGACCTTGCCGCCATTCCTGAACTGCCCGTTCTCGGTACGGCCGCACCACGGGGCCATCACGAACGAGCCGTAGTGGTCGCCCTGGCGCAGCACTTCGGTGCCGCCGATGCGCAGGCTCCCGATACGGCAGCCGTTCCAGGTCTGCACCGTCAGTTCCGCGTCGCCCGCCGTCAGGGTCGTGGTGTCCTGTGTAGTCACGCTCCCGACCTTACTGAGGTGGCCGCCCGCTACTTACGGCGGCGCAGAACCCGGCCGACGACGATCGCCGATGCGAGCACCAGGGCCGCCGCGGGCGCCGCCCAGCGCAGGGTGTCGGTGGCGGTCGAGGCCTGCGGCGCCGGCACCGGCGCATACCGTCCGCGGGGCGGTGCGTGGTCGACCTCCTCGGCGCTGCGCCCGATCATCGTGCGGCGGGCGTGGGCGGCCTCGGCGGGCGGCGCGATAAACGTTTCGTCACCGGCGTCCTCGTGGAACGGGTCCGGGTCGAGCGAGGAGGGCGGCACCGCGGTCTCGAAGACGGAGGTGCGCTCCGGGCCGGGGGCTTCGGGGTCCGCGGGCTCGGGTGCGGGGTCCCCGGCGGTCGCGGTCCCCTCGGAGTGCCCCTCGGTGGCGGAGGATTCGACGGCAGGCTCGGTCGCAGCCTCAGCCTCGGTCTCGGACTCAGCCTCGGTCGCAGCCTCAGCCTCAGCCTCGGTCTCGGACTCAGCCTCGGTCTCGGACTCGGACTGGGACTCGGTCTCGGCTTCGGGAGCGGCTGCCGCCTCCGCGGCTCCCGCCTTCGCCCCGCCAGGCTCGGGCGCCGGCTCCACCGCCCGTCCCAGGCTCTCCGAGAAACGGTTCAGCAGCCGCTGCACAGCCGACTCCACGGCGGAGGATTCGAGGTCCGCGACCCGTCCGTCGCCCTTGCCGGTGCCGGAGTACACCAGGCGGGTACCGCCGTCGGCCGCCAACAGCCGTACGTTCAGGGCGAGTTCCACGGTGCCCGAGCCCCGTACCTCGGACGCCTCGCCCGTCACGGCGAAGGCCGGTCCGGAGTGCCCGGAGTCCTCGGTCACCCGCAGCGCGCCCCGGTAGGTGATCGTGTGCCCCGCGATGCGCACCTTGAGACGGCCCGCGAGGGGCGCCGCCCCCTCGTTCGCATCGCGCTGGAGCCCCGGGATGCTGCGGGCGACGCGAGCCGCGTCACCGAGCGCCTGCCGCAGGGGCTCTGCCTCCACCGGAACGAACACCTCATGCTCCATGTCAGCCGAGCCTACCCAGGGGATCGCCGGGCGCACCCGCGTATCCACACTTTCGGCACCGTCGGCCGTTCCGCCGCCGGACTCAGCCCTCCGGCACCACACCGTGCGCATAGCGCGGATGCACCAGGGTCGACGGGGCGAGGCCCTGGATGCGGGTGCGCTCCACCGCGCGGGCGCCCGCGTGCAGGGCCGCCGGGGTGAGGGCGCGCCGGGCGGGGCGGTCGTCGAGGGTGAGGGCGGGCGGGGTGCGGGCGGCGAGCAGGAAGGCCCAGTCGCGGGGTGCGCGGGCGCTGTCGAGGGCACGGTCGGGTCCGGCGGCGAAACCGGCGAGCCGGCCCTGTGCGCAGTACGGCACGGTGCTCAGGCCGGCGGCACGGACACTGGCGTCGACCGTCCAGAAGACCCGCGGGCGGGTCGCGGAGCCGGCGTGTACGACGAGCCGGCCGCCGGGGGCGAGGGCGCGGGCGGCGAGGCCGAAGAACTCCTGGGAGTAGAGCTTGGTGGACTCGGTGATGCCGGGGTCGGGCAGATCGGAGATCACCACGTCGTACGCCGGGCCCCGTGGGCCGCCGCCGGTCGAGCGCAGCCAGCGGAAGGCGTCATCGTGGACGACATGCAGCCGCGGGTCGTCGAACGCCTGCCGGTTGAGGGCGCTGAGCGCGGCGTCGGAGCGGGCCAACTCGACGACTTCGGCGTCGAGTTCGACCAGGTCGACACGGCGGACCCCGGAGTGGGCGAGGACTTCGCGGGCGGCCAGGCCGTCGCCGCCGCCGAGGATCAGGACCCGGGCGTGCGGGCCGCGCATGGCGGGGTGGACGAGGGCCTCGTGGTAGCGGTGCTCGTCGCCGCCGCTGACCCGCAGCCGGCCGTCGAGATAGAGGTTGAGGGGGCCCTGCCCGCCGCCGGTGAGGACGACCTCCTGGACGTCGGTCTGCAGCGCGACCCGTACGTCGGCGCCGTACACCGCGTGCCGTGCGGCCTTCTCGAAGCTCTCCACCTCGGCCGCGAGGGCGGCGAGCGTGCCGAGCACGGCGAGGTTGGCGCCGAGCAGCAGCCAGCGGCTGCGCCGGGTCAGGTCGCGGCGGAACAGCCAGAGCACGAGGGCGCCGCCCGCGATCGCGTTGATCGCGCCGGTGAGCAGCGCGCCGGTGAGCTGGCCGAGCAGCGGGAGCAGCAGAAACGGGAAGGCGAGGCCGCCGACGAGCGCGCCCACGTAGTCGGCGGCGAACAGATCGGCGACCGCGCCGCCCGCGTCCTGGCGCCGGATGCGCTGGATCAGGGTCATCAGCAAGGGGACTTCGGCACCGATGAGGACACCGATGGCGAGTGAGAAGGCGACCAGGAGCGCCCGGGTCTCGCCGCCCCATACGAACCCGGCGTACAGGGCCATGGCGCTGCAGCCGCCGACCAGCGCGAGGGCCGCCTCGACCGCGCCGAAGCCGGCGGCGGCACGGCAGCGCAGCCGCTTGGCGAGCAGCGAGCCGACCCCCATGGCGAAGACCATGACGGAGAGCACCACGGAGGCCTGGGTGACCGAATCGCCCATCAAGTACGAGGCCAGGGCGACGAGTTCGAGTTCGTACACCAGTCCGCAGGCCGCGCAGATGAAGACGCCCGCGAGGACCAGGAAGCGGCCGGTGCGGGGGGATACGGGCAGCACCGCCGCGCCCTGCGGCTCCGCTGTCGGCGGAGCGCCGGACGGCACGGGCAGCGACGGTTCGATCACGGTGGGAACGCTACGTCACCGCCCATGCCCATCCAGTCACCCACACGTGTGCAAAAGGCCGCCGGGGCAGGCGTACCACGGCGCGTCGGACAAGCTCAGGCGGGCGCGGGCAGGCGGACACCCACACGTGTTCTGGTGGCTACGAGTTGGCCCTCCTGGGGGTACGCGTGCCAGGTACGCCAGTGGACTTGACCTTCATGGCGCTGCACCAGCATCGCGGTGAAGGCATGCGGGCTGCCGGGAAAGACCCCCGCGAGGCCGTTGGGGTGGTCGGAGACGAGGGCGAGCAACTCCTGGGCGCGGCCCGCGAAGGAGCCCGGCGAGAGGGTTTCCACCCGGGCGGCGAATTCGTACTCCCAGTCGCCCATGCGCTTGGCGACACCGAGCGGCAGGGGTGTGCTGCTGCCGGGGATGCAGGCGACGGTTTCCGAACAACTGCCCTGGTCCTGTTCGAGCAGAACCTGATGGGAGGCGCCGAGGAGTCTCAACTGCACCTGTGCGTCTGCCAGTTCGAGGTCGAGGACGGCCAGTGCGGGCAGCGGCTCGCGGCCGAGGGCCCAGGCGAGGTCGGCCGCGCGCGTGTCGGTGTAGGAGGTCTTGAGCGTCGTGAGCATGGGTCGGCTCCGGGGCATGCAGTGGAGGTTGAGCCATGGCGGTCCTGCACGATGCACCGGAAGGCGCACCAATGGAAGGGGAACACCGGCTGACTGCCCACGAGTCGTCCGAGGGCTGCGTTGATGGATAAGAGGGAATCATGAACGGGAGCGGTGCCACAGCGTTTTTACCCAACTTCGTAGGGTTTCCATCCCCCCGAGGGCCCCACAGTTCACCTGTTCTCAACTCACCCAAACAGGACCGGATAAACCGCCTCCGGTCGTCCGTCACCCATCCGGCCCTCGCGTACCCCACCTTCGGGAACCCATGCCCCGCAGGCCCCAACGACGAGGCGCCCGGCGGGAGTTGACTCCCGCCGGGCGCCTGAGCAGGGCAGCTGCCGAGGTGAATACGCCACTGGCAGATGCTGCGAGGACCAGCTGCCCCGTGTCAGCTGCCTCCGCCGCAGCCGCCCGAGCTCTTCGTGTGCACATCGCGGCTGCCACGCGCCTGGGCACGTGGGCGGGTCGCGTTCACCGCCGCGCCGAGCAGACCCACTATGAAGACCGTGATGACGGCCGCGAAAACAATGCCGAACACCATGATCCCCACCCCCTTCCCCCGATCTCCGTTCCCCCGGATCCCCCGATTCGGGTGCCAGGGGGATGCCCCCGACTGCCGGACGTCAAAGCTGAGTTGAGGAAGTCCAGAGGTTCGGGCTCAACCGCCGCACAGGGCGCGGTGGGCCCGCCCGCCCCGGCTGGTTCAGCAGCCCCCGCCGCCACCGCCGCAGCCGCCACCACCGCCACCGCCGCCCCCGCAGGAGGACGAGCCGCCGCCGCAGCTGCCACCGCCGCCGTCACTGCCGCCGGCCCACCAGCCGCCGTTCCCGCTCGAGCCGCCGGAGCCGCTGTACGAACCCCCGCCCGAGCCGCCCGAGCCCGTGACCAACCGGATGCCGGCGAACAGAACCACCAGAGCCAGCACTACGTAGAAGATCTCCATGACCTTCTCCTTTCGTTCCCCCGAAGCGATCGGCCGCTCCTTTGTGACCTTGTGTCGTGGAAGGGAGATCCCCGGAGTGAGGCGAGCCGAAAGCAGAGTTGAGGAAGTCCAGAGGTTCGGCGGAGGATGACGCCCATGACCTCCGCGCCCCGCACACCGCGTCCGCTCCTCAACCGCCGCCTGGCCGAGTTCGGCACCACGATCTTCGCCGAGATGTCGGCGCTCGCGCTGCGGACCGGGGCGATCAACCTCGGTCAGGGCTTCCCGGACACCGACGGGCCCGAGGAGATCAGGGAGGCCGCGGTGCGCGCCCTGCGCGACGGCCGCGGCAACCAGTACCCGCCGGGCCCCGGCATCCCCGAGCTGCGCACCGCGATCGCCGCGCACCAGCAGCGCGGATACGGCCTGGCCTACGACCCGGACACGGAGGTCCTGGTCACGGCCGGCGCCACCGAGGCCATCGCCGCGTCGCTGCTCGCCCTGGTCGAGCCGGGCGACGAGGTGATCGCCCTCGAGCCGTACTACGACTCGTACGCCGCGAGCATCGCCCTCGCCGGCGGCACCCGGGTGCCGGTCACCCTGCGCCCCAAGGACGGCGCCTTTCACCTCGACCTCGACGAGCTGCGCGACGCCGTCACCGACCGCACCCGGCTGCTGCTCCTCAACACCCCGCACAACCCGACGGGCACGGTCCTGACCCGCGCCGAGCTCGCCGAGATCGCCGCGCTCGCCGTGGAGCGCGATCTGCTCGTGGTCACCGACGAGGTCTACGAGCATCTGGTCTTCGACGGCGAGCACGTGCCGCTCGCGTCCTTCCCCGGGATGCGCGAGCGCACGGTCACGATCTCGTCGGCCGGGAAGACGTTCTCGTTCACGGGCTGGAAGGTCGGCTGGGTGACGGCCGCGCCGGAGCTCGTGACGGCGGTGCGCTCCGCCAAGCAGTTCCTCACCTATGTCTCCGCCGGGCCGTTCCAGTACGCGGTCGCGGAGGCGCTCGCACTGCCCGAGACGTACTACACGGACCTGCGGGACGATCTGCGGGCCAAGCGCGATCTGCTTGCGGCGGGCCTCACGGACGCGGGCTTCACGGTGCACCGCCCGGCCGGCACGTACTTCATCACCACCGACATCCGCCCGCTCGGCGAGAGCGACGGTTTCGCGTTCTGCCGGGCGCTGCCGGAGCGGACCGGGGTCGTGGCGATCCCCAACGCCGTGTTCTACGACCACCGCGACGAGGGCGCGCCCTTCGTCCGGTTCGCCTTCTGCAAGCGCCTTTCCATACTGGAAGAGGCCGTTGTCCGCCTCAAGTCGCTGGCGCCCGCGCGGCAGGAGTAGCCCGCCCGATGTCGCTTTGACCCCCACTCGGGTGCGCCCGCTCGCGCCCGTCCCGTGCGGGCCGCAGGGTTCGGTTGTGAGCCAGCCGCACCTTGCCACCGCCTCCGTTCCCTCACCCAGGGCCCGCGCCCGCGCCCAGTTCGTCCGGCATGCGGAGCGCCTGCCCACCGCCGTGACCGCGCTCGGCCTGTTCGCCGTGGCGCGGCTCACCGGCATGGTCACGGTGGCGCTCGCGGCCCGCCGTACGGACCAGGACACCTTCGAACTGCTCGGCGGCTCCTGGGACTCCGAGTGGTACACGGGCATCGCCGCCCACGGCTACGGCCGCACCCTCCACTTCGAGCCCGGTGTCATCCACAGCGACCTCGCCTTCTTCCCGCTCTACCCGGGCCTCGTGCGCGGGCTCACCGCCGCCTTCCCGCTGTCCGGCGGCGCCGCGGGACTGCTGATCTCCTGGCTCGCCGCGGCGGCCGCCGCCTGGGGCCTCTACGTGATCGGCCGACGCCTGCACGGCCGCACCACCGGCGCCTTCCTGGTCCTCCTGTGGGGCCTCATGCCGCACTCCGTGGTGCTTTCCATGGCCTATACGGAGCCGGTGCTCACCGCCTTCGCCGCCTGGTCCCTGTACGCGGTGCTCAGCGGCCGCTGGCTGTGGGCGGGTTCGCTGGCCGCCCTCGCCGGCCTCTCGCGGCCCAACGGCTTCGCGGTGGCCGCGGCGGTCGGCGCGGCGGCGGCGTACGAGCTGTGGAAGCGGCGCGGAAAAGTGCCGGGCCGGCTGTGGGCGGGTGCCATGCTCGCGCCGCTCGGCTGGGGCGGCTACGTGCTGTGGGTCGGCCTGCGCAAGGGCGATCCGCTCGGCGGCTACTTCGCCGTGCAGCGCGGCTGGGGCTCCCGCTTCGACTTCGGCCTCGGCAATCTCGCGTTCATCAAGCATCTGCTGCTCGACGGCGACCGCCTCGTCTTCCCCGTCACCCTGGCCCTGGTCGGCGCCGCGCTGCTGCTCTTCGCGCTGCTCGCCGCCGACCGCGCCCCGCTGCCGCTGCTCGTCTACAGCGGTGTGCTGCTGCTCATCGCGGTCGGCGGCTCCGGCTTCTTCGAGTCCAAGCCGCGCTTCCTGCTGCCCGCGTTTCCGCTGCTCATCCCCCTCGCGCGGGCCCTGGCCAGAACGGCGAAAGCCCGGCCGGTGCACGCCACGCTGGTGGTGGCGGCCCTGGCCGGGCTCTCCCTCGGCTACGGGACGTATCTGGTGACGCTTGCCCGTATGCCTCTATGACACGCGCAGGGTGCCCACTGGGCGCCCGGAGGGTGACTACTCCTCGTCCGGCTTCTCCGCCGAATCGACTTCCTCGACCAGGCCGAGGTGCTCAACCAGCCAGCGGTCGAACTCGATGGCGGCGCGCACCCAGCTCACCGTCGACGAGACGAAGTGCTCGAGGCTGACGCCGGTGCCGATCAGCATCTGCGCCTCACCCACGACGCGGACGGTCGTCTCGGCGCCCTCCTCCTCGTGGGTGTGGGTGTAGACCTTGGGCCACAGGGTGCGGCGGTTCCAGTCGTCCACCGCGTCCAGGATCTGTGCCTTGGCCTCGACCGGGTGCGGCCGGTCATAGAACGTCCGGACCGAGAAGACCTGCTGGTCACCCTCGCCACGGAACATGAAGTACGTGCGGAAGTCCTCCCACGGCGCCGCGAGGTCGCCCTCGTCGTCGACGACGTGCTTGAGCTCCATCTGATCCAGGAGCTGCTTCACCAGGTCCTGATCGGGGACGACGGGGCCCGCCGGTCCTGCGGCCTGCGGTTCTGGCTGGCCCCCGAAGTTCGGAATCGAGGACGGGTCGATGCTCACCGTGTATTTCCCTTCGTACGGATTGCGCCCATCCTCCACCATCGACGGCGGGTACCCGCAACCCCCTGCGGAGGCGATCCGCTGCGGGCTGACATGATCTGGCCGCATGGCGACCATGGGGCGGGGACCGCGTCGGCTGCTGTGGGGTATGTGGGGGATCTGTCTGGTGGTCGCGGTGGCCTTCGTCGGCTACGTGGTGTGGCTCGTGATCCTGTACGTCGCGAACGGCGGCGACGACCCGTTCCTCACCGGCTCCGACATCAGCTGCGGGCAGGCGATGGCCTACGCGAACGGCTCTCTGCCCGATCAAGTCACCGACCAGGACTGCGAGTTCCACAACTGGATGGACGACCAGGCGAGCGGCACCTTCCGGATGCCGCGGGCGGACGCACGCTCCTGGCTGAGCAGCACCTACCCGGACGGCGATCTGGACACCGCGTCCTGCGGCGAGGGGACCGATCTGTGTCTGAGACAGGACTTCGAGCACGGCACGGCGGGCTCCTCGGTCCACGGGGTGCGGATCGACGTGACGTACGAGGACGGTGACACCGCCCTCGTACGTCTGTCGGCCTTCAGTACCTGAAGCAGCTCAGGCACTCACTGCGCGGGCCCCACGAGCAGTCCGTCACCGGCCACGTCCACCCGGACCGTGTCGCCGTCCTTGACCTCGCCGGAGAGGATCTCCTTGGCGAGGCGGTCGCCGATCGCGGTCTGCACCAGGCGGCGCAGCGGGCGCGCGCCGTACGCCGGGTCGTTGCCCTCGTCGGCCAGCCAGGCAAGGGCCCCGGGGGTGACGTCCAGGGTGAGCCGGCGCTCGGCGAGCCGGCGTGCGAGGCGGTCGATCTGGAGCCCCGCGATGTGCTGGAGCTCGTCCTTGGTGAGGGCCGAGAAGACCACCAGGTCGTCGAGCCGGTTGAGGAACTCCGGCTTGAACGAGGCCCGTACGACCTCCAGGACCTGCTGCTTCTTCTCCTCCTCCGAGGTGAGCGGCTCCACGAGGTACTGGCTGCCCAGGTTGGAGGTGAGGATCAGGATGGTGTTGCGGAAGTCCACCGTCCGCCCCTGGCCGTCGGTGAGACGGCCGTCGTCGAGCACCTGCAGCAGGACGTCGAAGACCTCGGGGTGCGCCTTCTCCACCTCGTCGAGCAGGACCACGCTGTACGGGCGGCGGCGGACGGCCTCGGTGAGCTGGCCGCCCTCCTCGTACCCGACATAGCCGGGAGGGGCGCCGACCAGACGCGCGACGGAGTGCTTCTCGCCGTACTCGCTCATGTCGATACGGACCATCGCCCGCTCGTCGTCGAAGAGGAAGTCCGCGAGCGCCTTGGCCAGTTCGGTCTTGCCGACACCGGTCGGGCCGAGGAACAGGAAGGACCCGGTGGGCCGGTCGGGGTCGGCGATCCCGGCGCGCGTGCGGCGCACCGCGTCCGACACCGCGCGCACGGCCTCGGTCTGGCCGATCAGGCGCCGGCCGAGCTCGTCCTCCATGCGCAGGAGCTTCTGCGTCTCGCCCTCGAGGAGGCGCCCGGCGGGGATGCCGGTCCAGGAGCCGACCACGTCCGCGATGTCGTCGGGCCCGACCTCCTCCTTGACCATGGTGTCCTTGGCGACTTCCTCCTCGGCCTCGGAGGCCTCCTGGAGTTCGCGCTCCAGAGTGGGGATCTCGCCGTACAGGAGCTTGGACGCGGTGTCGAAGTCGCCGTCGCGCTGGGCGCGTTCGGCCTGACCGCGCAGCTCGTCGAGCTTCTCCTTGAGCTCACCGACGCGGTTGAGGGAGGTCTTCTCCTTCTCCCAGCGCGCGGTCAGACCGCGCAACTCCTCTTCCCTGTCGGCGAGATCACGGCGCAGCTTGTCGAGTCGCTCCTTGCTCGCCTGGTCGGTCTCCTTGCTCAGGGCCAGCTCTTCCATCTTCAGCCGGTCGACGGAGCGCTGGAGTTCGTCGATCTCGACCGGGGACGAGTCGATCTCCATACGGAGCCGGGACGCGGCCTCGTCGACCAGGTCGATGGCCTTGTCCGGAAGGAAGCGCGAGGTGATGTAACGGTCGGAGAGCGTCGCGGCGGCCACGAGCGCGGAGTCCGCGATCTGCACCTTGTGATGGGCTTCGTAGCGCCCCTTGAGGCCGCGCAGGATCGCGATGGAGTCCTCGACGCTCGGCTCGGCCACCAGGACCTGCTGGAAGCGGCGCTCCAGGGCCGGGTCCTTCTCGATCCGCTCGCGGTACTCGTCCAGGGTCGTGGCGCCCACCATGCGCAGCTCACCGCGGGCGAGCATCGGCTTGAGCATATTGCCGGCGTCCATGGCGGAGTCACCGCCGGCGCCCGCGCCCACGACCGTGTGCAGCTCGTCGATGAACGTGATGATCTGGCCGTCGCTCTCCTTGATCTCGGAGAGCACGGTCTTGAGCCGCTCCTCGAACTCACCGCGGTACTTGGCGCCCGCCACCATCGCGCCCAGGTCGAGCGAGACGAGCCGCTTGTCCCGCAGGGACTCCGGCACATCGCCCTTCACGATCCGCTGGGCGAGGCCCTCGACGACGGCGGTCTTGCCGACGCCGGGCTCACCGATGAGCACCGGGTTGTTCTTCGTGCGCCGCGACAGGACCTGGACGACCCGGCGGATCTCCTGGTCACGGCCGATGACGGGGTCGAGCTTGCCCTCTCGGGCGGCAGCCGTGAAATCGGTGCCGAACTTCTCCAGGGCCTTGTACTGACCCTCGGGGTCGGGGGTGGTCACGCGGCGTCCTCCCCTGGCCTCGCCGAACGCCTCAAGCAGCTTCTTGTCACTCGCGCCCTGTTCCTTCAGTACGTCCGCGGCCTGGCCGCCCTTGGCGGCGATGCCGATGAGCAGATGCTCGGTGGAGAGATAGTCGTCGCCCAGGTCCTTGGCGCGCTGCGCGGCGTCGTTGATCGCGGCGAGCAGCTCACGGTTGGGCTGCGGGGGCGCGACCGTCGAACCGGTCACGCTGGGCAGCGCGGCCAGAACCTTCTCCGCGCCCTGACGGATGGCGGCCTGGTCCGCGTCCACGGCGGCGAGCAGGTCGGTGATGTTCTCGTTGTCCTGGCCCTCGAGCAGGGCGAGCAGCAGATGCGCCGGCGTCAGATCCGGGTGCCCTTCGGACACAGCCCGGCTGGTGGCCGCATTGATCGCATCCCGGCTCCGGTTCGTCAGCTCGGCATCCACGTGCGCGCTACCTCCTTGGTCTCCGCTTTTGTCGCACACTGACCCTTCCAACGTGCACAAAGTTGAGTCTATTCCACTCAAGGTGATACGGGCGAGCCCGTGGGGGGCGAAGTTCGGGTGCCCATGGGCCCGGCGTTAGATTCCGGGTCATGGCCCTCGACCCGCGCGATCCCGCTCCCGCCTATCTCAGCTTCTGGCGTGAGCGCCACCTGTGCACCTTGACGACGCTGCGCCCCGACGGCAGCCCGCATGTGGTGCCCGTCGGCGTCACCTACGACCCGGCGGCCGGGCTCGCCCGGATCATCGCGGACAAAGCCAGCACCAAGGTCGGCAACATCCTGGCGGGGGGCGCGAACGGCGCCGCGGCCGCCGTGTGCCAGGTCGACGGGCGCCGGTGGGCCACGCTTGAGGGCCGGGCCCGGGTGTGTGTGGAGGCGGAGGCCGTCGCGGAAGCGGAACGCCGCTACGCGGAACGCTACGGCCGCACCCCGTCCCCCAACCCGGACCGGGTACTGATCGAGATCACGCTCAGCCGCGCCCTGGGCAACCGCGGCCTTGCCGGGGATCCGGCCTGAAACGCACAGCGGCGCCACCGTGATTCAGGTTCACGGTGGCGCCGCTGCGGGGGGAAGCGCCTGGGCGATCTTTAACGACGGGGGAATCGCGTCAGGCACTGCGGGGGGTGGCGGGGATGGTTTCCGGTTCGACCAGCTCATGGTCACGCTGATCGAGGTTCACAAAGATCATTCCGTAACGAATGGCACATCGCACCGGCTGCGGCGCCCCACGGGGTTTACGCAGACAGCGGAAGGCCCGTACGTCGTCGTCCTCCTCATCGCGTACGACGACGATCGGCTCACCGAAGAGGGTGACCATCAACGAATCGCCGGGGCCCGGAAGAGCCGTGACGAGGTCGATGAAGTGCCACCCGGAGCGGTAGGCGGTGGCCATTTCACGGCGGAAGCGGGTGTCTTCGGGGACAGTCATTTCCTCAGCCCCAGCTCGGGTCACCAGGCAGTGACATCGACTCGGCGGCTATGTCCCAGCTTGGGTCTCCAGGTGCCGCCACCTGCACAACCTGCTCTCGCTCCGTCGGCTGGCCAGTTGCTTGACCCAGGATCCCCACCGCGGCAGCGGCGACGAACACACCGGCTACCACTGTGCGCATGAGCTTCTTGGTCATCACCGAGCAACCTCACTTGTTGGCTTCGCCTTTTGACCCCCGCAGCAAAGACGATGGCTCAGTCTTTGTGCTTGCACCACTGGCTCCATGCATCATGTTCCTGAGATGCAGGAGCCTGGGGGTGCACAGATGCAGATAAAGATGAACGAATCGGGCCACCCTCATACGCCTGCGGCACTGTGCGAGGAGGGCTCCAAGCTCTATGCGAGTGCCCTGCGCACGGGGCGAATAGCCCGGTCAGAGGTGTACGGTGCGCCCTGCCTTCTCGACTTGGCGCTGCTCCACCCGGACCCGGACGACACCGACTGGCTGCGTCCCACGCCGCCGTCCGCGGCTCTCGCGCAACTGCTCCAGCCCATCGAGAGAGAGATCCTGGAGCGTAGGCGGACCGTCGTCGAACTGTCCGACGTGTTCGAGCCATTCATGGCCATCAGCGCCCTGGATCCGCCCACCACGCACGCCATCACTGTGCTGGAAGGGCTCAGCAGAATCAACGCCTCCCTCGACCGTGTGGTGGCGGGCTGTTCGTACGAGCTGCTCACCGTCCAGCCGGGCGGCGGCCGCGACGCGGGAGCCCTCAGCAAGGGCCTCAACCGGGTGCAGCCGCTCCTGGGCCGCGGCATCCAGATGCGCACGCTGTACCAGCACACGGCACGGCACACCGAGCTCACCCTGACCTACCTCGACCAGGTGGGCCCCGAGGTGGAGGTGCGCACGCTCGAGGAGATCATCGACCGGCTCATCGTCGTCGACCGCGAAGTGGCCTTCATCCCCGCCCGCAGCGACCGCCAAGTGGCCCTGGAACTCCGCCACCCCGGCCTGGTCGCCTATCTCGTCGGCGTCTTCGACCAGTTCTGGAATCTGGCCGTGCCGATACGGGAGGAGATTCCCTACGACCTCAAGACCGAGGGCATCACGGGCGTCCAGCGCTCCATCGCCAGGCTGCTCATCGAGGGCCATGTCGACGAGGCCATCGCCCGCCGCCTCGGCATGAACGTACGCACCTGCCGCTCCCACATCGCCAAGCTCGCGGCCGCCCTCGGCAGCGGCAGCCGGGCCCAACTCGGCTATCTCATCGCCCAGTCGGGGATTCTGGAGGAGGACCAGTAGCCGTCGACGGGTCGGCACCGGCGGCCTCCGGCGGGGGCGGTCCGGCGGCCTCCGGCGGGGGCGATCCGGCGGCCTCCGGCGGGGGCGGTCCGGCGGCCTCCGGCGGGGGCGATCCGGCAGCCTCCGGCGGGGGCGATCCGGCAGCCTCCGGCGGGGGCGAACCGGCGGCCTCCGGCGGGGGCGATCCGGCAGCCTCCGGCGGGGGCGATCCGGCGGTCTCCGGCGGGAAGTGACCGGTGACCCGCGGCGGGATATGAAGCCCTGCCCGGGCGATCCGCACCCCGAGCTGGGTCCGGCCCGAACTGCCGAGCGCCTCGGCCAGTTTGCCGATGTGATGACGGCAGGTCCGCACATTGATCCCGAGCCGCTCGGCGACCTCCGTGTCGGTGTGACCGTCGGCGAGCAGCGCCGCTATGGCCCGCTCCCGGTGGGTGATCCCGGCGATGTCGCTCATCAGCGGAAGCGGCTCGCTCAAGGGCACGGCGAGCCGCCACAGACAGTCGAAAGCGGTGACGAGATACCGCACGAGCTCGGGCTGGCGCACCTCGAGGGCCACCGTGTTGTCGGCGTTGCCCGCCAGGAACGCGACCGTCCGGTCGCACAACTGCAGCCGGTCGGGCACCTCGTCGAGGGTGCGCACCTCCACCGAGCGCTCCAACTGCTCCATGTAGACGGCGAGACCGTGGCCGTGGCGGGCCGTGTGGTTGTAGAGGGTGCGCGTGCGCACCCCGCGCCGCTGCAGGTCCAGGGCCCTGGGCAGGGCGTACTCCAGCTCGCTCTCGGAGCGCACACCGCCGGCCTTGACGGAGAGGAACTCCTCCCGGCACCCGGCGATGGCCTCGTCGACGGCAGGCTGGATACGGGCCTTGCCCTCAAGGACCCGGATTCCCGCGCCGGTCCGCACCCCCTCACTGATGGAGACCGGCTCGCCCGTCACACCCATCAGCCGTGCCGCGGTGTCCGCGAGCGCGGCCGTGCGCCGCCGTGCCGCCGCGAGGTCCGCCGCCACGCCGCGCAGCATCCGCGTCAACTCCTGTGCGTACTCCCGTCCCCGCTCCGCGCTCATCGCCGGTTCACCCCCGCGGGGGCACGTCGAGCCCGGCCTGGGCGATCCGCACCCCCAGCTGTGCCCGGCTCGAACTGCCGAGTGCCTCCGCCAGTTTGCTGATGTGATGACGGCAGGTCCGCACATTGATCCCGAGCCGCTCGGCGACCTCCGTGTCGTTGTGGCCCTCCGCGAGAAGGGCCGCTATGGCGCGTTCCCTGTGGGTGAGCCCCTCGATGTCGCCCGGCGCCCCCAGCGGCTCGGACAGGGGCGTGGCAAGGCGCCACAGCCGGTCGAAGACCGTGACGAGATAGCGGATCAGCTCGGGCTGCCTGATCTCCAGGACGGTGGTGTGGTCGGGGCTGCCGGAGACGAAGGCCACCTTGCGGTCGAAGATCATCGTTCGGTCGATGACCTCGTCGAGGGTCCTGGCCTCCACCATGTCCCCGAGCCGGTCGGGGGAGCCGGACGCACCGTGGCCGTGCCGGGCCGCATGGTGGGAGATGGTCCGTGTCCGCACCCCGCGGCGCCGCAGGTCGAGGGCCCCGGGCAGGGCGAGTTCCAGGGGGTGTTCACGACGGGCCCCGCCGCCTCTGACGGACAGGAACTCCGCACCGCACTCACGGGCCGCGGCCCGCACGACGGCATCGATCCGCGCGGGCCCCTCGAGTACCCGCACGGCGTCGCTCGCCGGCACGTCCCTGGCCTCGACGGCCATGAACCGCTCCGCCGTCTCCGCCATCGCGGCGGCACGTCTGCGCACCGCGGCCAGATCCTCCTCCATGACCCGCAGGAGCTGTGCCATGACCTCGCCCGTCCCGACGGGCAGCAGCCACTCCTTGTCGCCCGGATCCGGATGCAGCAGTCCCAGTTCGATCAGGCAGCGGGCCTCCCGGGCCTCGGCGCGGGCGATCCGCCCGTCCGTCAGCGCCCGCACGTACACGCGCTCCCCGGCCTCGCACAGGCTCTCCGCCCCGTGCCGATGCGACCTCTGCTCCGCTTCGTGCCCGTCCACATCTCACCCCCAGTTCCGCCAGAACACCGTAACGACCCTGATCACGCCACGGAGAAGGGGCTGAAAAGTGTCCGGATATGCCTGTGAGGCCCCCGGCCACAGGGCCGGGGGCCTCACACGGATCACTCAGGGGCACGGAGCGGCGAAGCGTTACTCCGGGCCGGGGCGCTTGGGCTTGGGGCGCCAGACCACCAGGGCGCTCGTCTGGTGGGCGTCCTGGTACGGGACCAGGTCGCGGCGGTACGAGGCGTGCACCTGCGCCTCGCGCTGCTGCATGGCCGCCGCCGCGCCCTCGACCGCCGCCGTCAGTTCGGCGACCCGGGACTGCAGCGCGGCGACCTGGTTCTCCAGCTCGATGATGCGCTTGATCCCGGCGAGATTGATGCCCTCGTCCTGCGACAACTGCTGCACCTGGCGCAGCAGATCGATGTCACGGGCGGAGTAGCGCCGGCCGCGGCCCGCGGTGCGGTCGGGGGAGACCAGGCCGAGCCGGTCGTACTGCCGCAGGGTCTGCGGGTGGAGTCCGGAGAGCTGGGCCGCCACCGAGATGACGTACACCGGCGTCTCATCTGTGAGTTGATACGGATTACGACGACGGCCGTCCATCTCGTCAAGCTCCCTTCGCGGCCTGGAACAGTTCTGCCCGCGGATCGTCGTCCGCAGTCGCCTTGCGATAGGTCTCCAGTGCTTCACGCGCCTCGGGGGCCAGGTCCTTCGGGACCGCGACCTCCACGGTGACCAAAAGGTCGCCGCGCGTGCCGTCCTTGCGCACCGCGCCCTTCCCGCGGGCCCGCATGGTGCGGCCGTTGGGAGTGCCCGCGGGGAGCTTCAGGGTGACGGCGGGACCGCCGAGGGTCGGCACCTTCACCTCGCCGCCGAGTGCTGCCTCCGCGAAGGAGACCGGCACGGTGACGGTGAGGTTGTCGCCCTTGCGGCCGAAGACCGGGTGGGCGTCGACATGGACCACCACGTACAAGTCTCCTGCCGGGCCGCCTCGTTCACCGGGTGCGCCCTTGCCGCGAAGGCGGATGCGCTGGCCGTCGCTGACGCCCGCCGGGATACGGACCTGCATCGTCCGGGAGGACTTCGCACGGCCCGAGCCCTTGCAGACCTCACAGGCGTCCTGCGCGATGAGGCCGCGGCCCTTGCAGTCCACACAGGGGTCGGTGAGCGAGAATCCGCCACCGCCGCCCCGCGAGACCTGGCCGGTGCCGACACAGGTCGGGCACACGCGCGGTGTGCCGTTCTTGTCGCCGGTGCCCGAACAGGCCTTGCAGGGAGCCTGCGAGGACATCCGGAGCGGGACCGTGGCCCCGTCCACCGCCTCGGTGAAGCTCAGCGTGACCTCGGACTCGATGTCCTGGCCGCGCCGCGGCTGGGTCCGGGTGCCCGCGGCGCCGCCGCGGTTGAACAGACCGCCGAAGACGTCCCCGAGGCCGCCGCCGCCGAAGCCGCCGCCGGCACCGCCGCCCTGGCCCTGGGCGCCGCCTCCGAAGAGGTCGCCCAGGTCGAAGTTGAAGGTGCCGCCGCCTCCGGCGCCGGGCCCGGGACGGAACCCGCCGTTGCCGAAGAGGGTGCGGGCCTCGTCGTACTCCTTGCGCTTCTTGGGGTCGCCGAGGATGTCATTCGCCTCGGAGATCTCCTTGAACCGCTCCTCCGCCTTGGGGTTGTTCTTGTTGGCGTCGGGGTGGTTCTCCCGCGCGAGCTTGCGGTACGCCTTCTTGATCTCGGCGTCGGTGGCGTCCTTGGGGACGCCGAGGACCTTGTAGTAGTCCTTCTCGATGAAGTCCTTGGTGCTCATCCCCGGCGTCCCTCCTTCCAGTTGCCGGTAACGGCCGTGGTCGCGTCAGCCCTCGTCCGGGCCACCGCTCTCCTTGTCGTCCGTCGCCGCGGAACCCTCTTCGGACTCCTTGACGGTCTGCGCGCCGGGCTGCGGTTCGGCCACGGCCACCCGCGCGGGGCGGATGGTGCGCTCGCCGATGCGATACCCCGGCTGCAGGATCGCGACGCAGGTCGTCTCCGTGACATCCGGTGCGTAGCTGTGCATCAGGGCCTCGTGGATCGTCGGGTCGAAGGGCTCGCCCTCCTTGCCGAACTGCTGCAGGCCCATCTTCGCGGCGACCGTCTCCAGTGACTCCCCCACCGACTTGAACCCGCCGACCAGCTCCCCGTGTTCCCGGGCGCGGCCGACGTCGTCGAGGGTGGGCAGGAGCTCGGTCAGGAGGTTCGCCACGGCGATCTCCTTGACCGCGATCCGGTCACGCTCCACCCGGCGGCGGTAGTTCTGGTACTCGGCCTGCAGCCGCTGGAGGTCCGCGGTGCGCTCATTGAGCGCGGTGCGCACCTGGTCCAGCTGGGCCGTCAGACCGGCGTTCGCTGCACTTGCGTCCCCGGCCGGGGCCGCCCCCTCCCCCTCTTCGGAGGGGGAGGCGGCCTTCGACTCGGCGCCATCGGGGGTGTCGCCGGAGGGGACGTCGGGCTGCTGCGACTGCTCGTCGAAGCCCGGGGTCTCCTCCGTCATGCGGCGCCGCCCTTCGCGTCCTTCGGCTTCTCGTCGTCGACGATCTCGGCGTCCACGACGTCGTCAGCGTTGTCCGCGGACTGGGCCTGCTCGGCGCCCGGGGCGTCCGCGCCCGGGGCCTCGCCGCCCGCGGCCTGCGCGGCCTGGGCGTCGGCGTACATCGCCTGGCCCAGCTTCTGCGCGACGGCCTGGACCTTCTCGGTGGCGGTGCGGATCTCGGCCGTGTCGTCGCCCTTGAGCTTTTCCTTCAGCTCGGTGACGGCTTCCTCGACCTCGGTCTTGACCTCGCCCGGGACCTTCTCCTCGTTGTCCTTGAGGAACTTCTCCGTCTGGTAGACGAGCTGCTCGCCCTGGTTACGGGACTCGGCGGCCTCGCGGCGCTTGGTGTCCTCCTCGGCGTACTGCTCGGCCTCCTGGCGCATCCGGTCGACCTCGTCCTTCGGCAGCGAGGAGCCGCCGGTGACGGTCATCTTCTGCTCCTTGCCCGTGCCCAGGTCCTTCGCGGTCACGTGCATGATGCCGTTGGCGTCGATGTCGAAGGAGACCTCGATCTGCGGGACACCGCGCGGGGCCGGCGGCAGACCGGTCAGCTCGAACATCCCGAGCTTCTTGTTGTACGCCGCGATCTCGCGCTCGCCCTGGTAGACCTGGATCTGCACGGACGGCTGGTTGTCCTCGGCGGTGGTGAAGATCTCGGACCGCTTGGTCGGGATCGTCGTGTTCCGCTCGATCAGCTTGGTCATGATGCCGCCCTTGGTCTCGATACCGAGGGACAGCGGGGTGACGTCGAGGAGCAGGACGTCCTTGACCTCGCCCTTGAGGACACCGGCCTGCAGGGCGGCGCCGATGGCGACGACCTCGTCCGGGTTGACGCCCTTGTTGGCCTCCTTGCCGCCGGTCAGCTCCTTGACGAGCTCGGCGACGGCGGGCATACGGGTCGAGCCACCGACGAGAACGACGTGGTCGATCTCGGAGAGCTGGATGCCCGCGTCCTTGATGACGTTGTGGAACGGGGTCTTGCAGCGCTCGATCAGGTCGCTGGTGAGCTGCTGGAACTGAGCGCGCGTGAGCTTCTCGTCCAGGTGCAGCGGGCCCTCGGCGGACGCCGTGATGTACGGCAGGTTGATCGTGGTCTCCGTGGAGGAGGACAGCTCGATCTTCGCCTTCTCGGCGGCCTCGCGCAGGCGCTGGAGCGCCATCTTGTCCTTGGAGAGGTCCACGCCGTGGCCGTTGTTGAACTGCTTGACCAGGTAGTCGACGACGCGCTGGTCCCAGTCGTCACCACCGAGGTGGTTGTCGCCGTTGGTGGCCTTCACCTCGACGACGCCGTCGCCGATCTCCAGGAGCGAGACGTCGAAGGTGCCGCCACCGAGGTCGAAGACGAGGATCGTCTGGTCGTCCTTCTCCAGGCCGTAGGCCAGGGCGGCGGACGTGGGCTCGTTGACGATGCGCAGGACGTTCAGACCCGCGATCTCACCGGCCTCCTTGGTGGCCTGGCGCTCGGAGTCGTTGAAGTACGCGGGCACCGTGATGACCGCGTCGACGACCTTCTCGCCGAGGTAGGACTCCGCGTCGCGCTTCAGCTTCTGCAGGATGAAGGCGCTCATCTGCTGCGGGTTGAAGGTCTTGTCGTCGATGTCCACCGACCAGTCGGTGCCCATGTGACGCTTGACGGACCGGATGGTCCTGTCGACGTTGGTGACCGCCTGACGCTTCGCGACCTCGCCGACGAGCACCTCACCGTTCTTGGCGAAGGCGACGACGGACGGCGTGGTCCTGGCGCCCTCGGCGTTGGTGATCACGGTGGGCTCGCCGCCCTCCAGAACGCTGACGACGGAGTTAGTCGTGCCCAGGTCGATGCCGACCGCACGTGCCATTTCAATTCCTCCATGACTTGAGTGGAACAGGCTCAAGGATGCATGACGGATCTTCCGGAGTCAACAGACCTGAGTGGCCTCGACTCAACTTTTATCCCGCCTTTAGCGGCAACCATGGGGCCCCTGAGCCTGCAGTGACCGTCCCACGGGGTGGCGACACGGAGCCGCCCACCCTCCCCATGTGTCCGATTTGTCCAAATGTCCTCCTAGCCTGAGGCCCGTGCAACCCACCCCCTTCTCCCGCCGTATCGCCGCCGGCCCCCTCGCCCCCGCCGCCGCCTTCCCGATCCGTCTCGCCACCGTCGCCCGCTACAACGCCGATGTCCTCAAGCGCTCCGGCAGCTGGCTGCTGCGCTCCCGCGAGAACGCCTGCTTCACCTACGACCTCAAGCCGGTCAACCGCGAGCACCTGGCCTGGTTCACCGCGACCGTCACCGGCCGGCCGGTCGGCGAGGTCCGCGCCCATCTCGACGAGGCCGAGGCCGACCGTGCCCTGCGCGAGCATCTGCGCTCCACGCTCGCCGCGAGCCCCCGCCGCCGCACCTGCGACCACCTGGTCCGCTACGCCCGCAGAGCCGCCGCCTACGCCGTCGTACGGTCCCTGCGCCCCGCCCATGTCGTCGAGGCCGGAGTGCACCGCGGCATCACCAGCTGCCTGATCGCCGCGGCCCTGCTGCGCAACGGCTGCGGCCGCCTCACCACCGTCGACATCGACCCGCAGTCGGGGGAGCTGACCCGCGAGGGCCGCTACGCCGCGGTGACCGACCGCGTCATCGGCGACTCGGTCGCCGCGCTCGCCGCACAGCCCGCGGGCAGCGTCGATCTGCTGCTCCTGGACACCTACGTCGGCGACGCCCACGAAAGCGCCGAACTGGCCGCCGCAGAGCGGGCGTTGAGCCCCCGCGGCATCATCCTGTCCACCACCAGCCACTGGCTGACCTCGCTCGCCGACTTCTCCGAGCGCACCGGCCGGACGTTTCTGCACTTCCGCGAGGACCCGGCGGGCCACTGGCACCCCGGTGAGGGGTACGGGGCCTCGTTCCCCGCGCCCACCGGGACGGTGCGATGAACCTCACCGCCTGGTACCAGCGTTACGAGCGCTGGCACGGCCTCGACCGCGCGCTGCGACGCTCCCCCGCGCAGGCCTGGTTCCGCTCCCGGGCCGCCACCCGGCTCGCCGTGCTCTGCTACCACTCCATCGAGGACCCGGCCGCGTTCGCCGCCCAGCTCGACCGGCTCGCCCGGTGCGCGACGCCCGTGTCCCTGCGGCAGGTCGAGGCGGCGGTGTACGAGGGTGCGCCGCTGCCTCCGCGCAGCGTGCTGCTCACCTTCGACGACGGCGACCGGTCCCTCTACACCCACGGCCTTCCCCTGCTCGCGGCCCGCCGGATCCCCGCCGTCGCCTATGTCGTCGCCGCCCTCATCGGCACCGACGAGCCCTTCTGGTGGGACGGGCTCGACGCGGAGCAGGCGTACGCGGTCAAGCAGCTGCCCGACGCCGAGCGCCGCCGGGTGCTCGCGGCCCGACCGCCGCGCCCGCGCCATCCGCAGCTGACGGCCGCGGAGCTGCGGGCCCTTCGGGACGGCGGCGTGGAGATCGGCAGCCATACGCTGACGCATCCCTGCCTCAACCGGTGCGAGGAGGCGGTCGTACGTTCCGAAGTCCTCGACGCGCACACCCTGTTGGCCGGACACCTCGGGCAGGCGCCCACGTCCTTCGCGTATCCGAACGGGGACTTCGACGCGCGCGCGGAGCGGCTGCTCGCGCAGGCGGGGTACCGGACGGGGCTCCTGTGCGACCACCGGCTCGCGGCGCCCGGCCTGCAGCATCCGCTGCGCCTGAGCCGGCTGCGGGTGTCGACGCTGACGACACCCGCCCGCTTCGAGACGGTCCTTTCGGGCCTGCAGCCGGCGGTGTACCGGACGGGGCGCGGAGCGGTGAGCGGGCTTCGGCGGGTCGGCGCTCTTCCCCGGACCCGCCCTTTCCCGTAACCGGGAACCCCGCCCCGGACTCCGCTCCGGGCCCCGCGCCCAAGCCCTCCCCGCCCCCGCCCCGCGCGACTACCGGGCCGGGGCGTGGAGGGGGAGGAGGATCCGTGCCAGGTCCCGCACCAGCCCGTCGATCTCCGCGCCGCACGCCCGCAGGGCGTCGTACCCCGCGCCCCACGGATCCGCGATGTCGTCCGCCCCGGGGGGCACCGTCCCCCGGGCCGCCGCCGCACGCGCCACGACCTCCGCCGGGGTGCCGCCGGGGGACGCGAGCCGGACGAACTCGCGGAGCGTGAAGGTGCGGCGCAACGCCGCGGGGCAGAGGCGGACCGCCGCCTCGCGGTGCTCGCGCGCCAGGCCGAGGACCAGGCCCGCGTCCTCGACAAGGTCGGGGGTCAGCCGCCGTGAGGTGAAATCACGGCCGTTGCCGCCCAGTTCGGCCAGGACGGAGCGGGTCGCGGCGTCCATGCCCGCTGTGTGCGTCGCCTCCGTACCCGCGCCGGCGGACTGCACGGAGGGGGCGTGCAGGGCCAGGAGGCGCTCGGCGAGGGCGGAGCGGTGCACATTGCCCGTGCAGACGAAGAGGACCTTCACCGCGCGGCCGCCATCAGCTGTACGGCCTGGCCGAGGCCGTCGCGGACCAGCTTGCCGGGAGTGCGCCCGGTGACGCTGAGCACACGTCCGGCCCGGGCCACGAACTCCGCACGCCGCGTGCTCCAGAACCACGAGGAGCGGTCCACGACCGCCGCATACAGCGTCTGGAATCCACGGTTCTTCTCGGCCGGCAGATGCCATAGGGGAAGGGTGTGTTCGGAGCCGTCGACGGTGCGGTAGCGGGACGCGGTCCAGACGCGGCGTACGTAGGGCGACAGGTCGACCACCGGGCGCGTGTTCAGTCCGTACCCCAGGAGATGCTCCTCCGTGGGCAGCCAGGTCTCTCCGCGTGCGTGCCGGGAGAGGGAGAGGCGCCAGGCACGGTCTGTGGCGTGGCGGAGTTCCGGGGCGCGGCCGGCCGGGATCCAGTAGCACTCGCCGCCGTAGTGCAGGGGCGGCAACGCGCCGTCGGTGCCGAGGAGTTGATGGAGCACCGCGGCGCCCGCGCGGGTCTGGCCGTAGATGTCATGCTCCGGGGCGACCTCCAGGGGATAGGCCCCGAGCTTGTCGCCGGCCCGGGCGAACAGGCCGTCGAGGGGCGCCGTGCACAGCACGTCGGGGTCGACGAGGAGGGTGTCATCGCCGGCCAGGGCGTCAAGGGCGTCGAGGGTGTAGAGGCAGCCGCGCATCGGCTCGGTGACGAATCCCTCCGGCGGCCGGTGCCGGAAGGCCGTGAACCGGACCTCGGCGAACTCCCTCACGTACGGCGGGGGTTCGGTGTCGGTGACCAGGACGGTGCGCAGACCCGGGTGCCAGCGGCGGACGGAGGCAAGGGTCACCGACAGGGCCCGGTAGTACATCTCGGCCCGGGCGCTCTGCGGGGTGAACGCGACGGCGACCGCGGTCACTTGTCGCCCGCCAGGTGGGTCAGGGCGACGCCGTCGCGTGGCCGGATCCGGCCGGGGCGCGGCGGCGGCATGGTGCGGCCACGGGTGGCGGGTACGGACTCGCCGTAACTCCCGTAAGCGCCGCCGTACTTCTTGGACTTGGCCAGCGGCGCCATGCTGAAGACCGTGCCGAGGGTGCGTACCCCCACCGTGCGCAGCGCGTCGGCGGCGGTGCGGACCTGGTCGCGGGAGGTCTTGGAGGCGCGTACGACGAGCAGCGCGCCCTGGGCGAGGGGGGCGAGGCCGACGGTGTCGGCGACGGGCAGGAGCGGGGCGGTGTCGACGATCACGGCCTCGTAGCGCCCGGCGAGTTCGCGCAGGGTCTCGCCCATGCGGTCGGAGGCGAGCAGCTCGGTCGGGTTGGGCGGTACGGCGCCGCTGGCGAGGACCGCGAGCCCGCCGGGGCCCTGCTGCATGACGTCCTCCAGGCCCGCGCGGCCGATCAGGACGGTGGTGAGCCCGGCGTCCTGGACCAGGCCGAAGGTGCGGGCCACACAGGGGCGGCGCAGGTCGGCGTCGACGAGGCAGGTGCCGACACCGGCCTCGGCGAGCGAGAGTGCCAGGTTGGCGGCGGTGTTGGTCTTGCCCTCGCCGGGCAGCGAGCTGGTCACCACGAGCACCCGTGGACGGTCGTCGACCTGGGCGAACTGCAGGTTGGTGCGCAGCCGGCGGAAGGCCTCGGCGCGTGGGGAGTGCGCGGAGTCGGCGTTGGCGAGCGGCTGGTCGGGGGCGTGGCTGTCGAAGGGGATGGTGCCGAGCACGGGCAGCTTGACGAGGTCGCCGAGTGCCTCGCTGTTCTTGAGGCTGGTGTCCAGGGTCTCCAGGAGCACGACGAGCGCGGCGCCGAGCAGGAGGCCGCCGAGCAGTCCCGCCGCGAGGTTGAGCATGCCGTTCGGCGAGACCGGGGCGGCGGGCTTCGCGGCCTGCTGGGTGATGCCGAGGGAGACCGGGGCGAGGTGGTTGCCCGGCGGGGTCTCCAGGCGTTCGACGGCGTCCGCGAAGTGCAGGGACACGGAGTTGGCGATCTTCGCGGCGCGGTCGGCCCTGGTGTCGGAGACGCTGATGTTGATCAGCACGGTGTTGAGCGGGGCCTCGGCCCTGATCTGCGAGCCGAGCTGCTCAGGGCTGCGGTCGAGCCGTAGTTCCTGCACGACGGGCGCGGTCACCTGCCGGGTGGCGACGATCGCCGCGTACGACTGGACGCGGGCCTGCGAGAAGCTCTGGCCCTGGTTGAGCTGGGTGGTGTCGGCGCCGACGCGGGCGGCGACGAAGAGCTGGGCGCGGGCCTCGTAGACGGGGGTCGACAGGGCCGTCGCGGTCCATCCGGCGGCCGTGCCGAGCAGGAGGCAGACGAGGGCGACGGGCCAGCGTCTCGCGATGACCTTCAGAAATCCGCGGAGGTCCACGGTGTGCTCCTCAAGAGTGGGGTCAAGAGTGGGTCATGGGCGCGGGGGTCCAGGTGGCGGGTCCTGAGCCAGGCGTAGGTCTGGTCGAGGCCCTCGCGCAGGGTGATCTCCGGTTTCCAGCCGAGGGCGGTGAGCCGGGTGGTGTCGAGGAGCTTGCGCGGGGTGCCGTCGGGGCGTGTGGTGTCCCAGTCGACGGAGCCGCGGTAGCCGACGGTCGTCGCGATGAGGGCGGCGAGTTCACGCAGTTCGATGTCCTCGCCGGTGCCCACGTTCACGGGGGCGTCGCCGTCGTAGTGCTCCAGGAGGAACAGACAGGCCCGGGCCAGGTCGTCGACGTGCAGGAACTCACGGCGGGGGGTGCCGCTGCCCCAGTGCGTGATGCGGGAGGCCCGCCGGGCGTGGGCCTCGTGGGTGCGCTGCAGCATCGCGGGCAGGACGTGCGAGGTGCGCGGGTCGAGGTTGTCGCCCGGGCCGTAGAGGTTGGTGGGCATCGCGGAGATGTACGGCAGTCCGTACTGCCGGCGCAGCGCCTGGACATGAAGGAGGCCCGCGATCTTGGCGATGGCGTAGGCGTCGTTGGTGGCTTCGAGCGCGCCGGTGAGCAGGGCCGACTCGGGGATGGGCTGCGGGGCGTGCTTGGGGTAGATGCAGCTGGAGCCGAGGAAGAGCAGCCGCTCGACGCCGAATTCGCGGGCCGCGTCCAGGACGTTGAGCTGGATGCGCAGGTTGTCGGAGAGGAAGTCCACGGGCTTCGCGGCGTTGGCGGCGATCCCGCCGACACGGGCCGCGGCCAGGATCACGGCCCGCGGGCGCTCGGCGGCGTAGAGGCGGCGGACGGCGTCACGGTCACGCAGATCGGTGACGGCCGATGAGCGCAGCAGCAGATCGCCGAAGCCCTCCTTGGTGAGGTGCCGCACGAGGGCCGAGCCGACCAGTCCGCGGTGGCCGGCGATATGCACCCGGGCGGTGCGGTCGAGTGCACGGCGTTGCGCGGCGCCGACCGGCTCCTCGGTGCCGACGCGTGCGGGATCCCGGAGTTCCAAACTGACGCCCCATCCGATTCGTACCGGTATGTCCAAACCATGAGATTAGCCAGACATGCGGCACTCTTCCGGTAGCACCCGACGCAAGGAGTCCATGTGGTGCCGCCGCAGCTAGCTGTTCTGATGACCAGTCACAATCGCCGTACGACCACCCTTTCCGCCCTCGACGCCCTCGCGCGCCAGCGCGGTCTGCCCGAAGGCGGTGCGATCCGCGTCTATCTGGTCGACGCCGGCAGCACCGACGGCACCCCCGAGGCCGTACGCCGCCACCACCCCGGCGTCCACCTGATGAGCGTGGGCACCGAGGTGTTCTGGGGCCACGGCATGCGTATCGCCAGCCGCAACAGCCGTGGTGCCGACAGCGCGCCCTGGACCCACCAGCTCTGGCTCAACGACGACGTCACCCTCCACGACGACGCCGTGGCCCACCTCCTGACGGCCTCTCAGGACCATCCGGACGCCGTGATCGTCGGCGCCGTCCGCGCCCACGACGCCGCCCGCACCACCTACTCCGGCCGCCGCGGCCGCCGGCTCGCCCTGGTCGAGCCCAGCGGACGGGCCGAGCCCTGCGACACGTACAACGGAAACGTCGTACTCCTGCCGCGCGCGGTGCGCGAGCGCGTCGGCGACATCGACCGTCGCTTCCCGCACGGCATGGGCGACTACGACCACGGCCTGCGCGCCCGCAAGCTCGGCGTGCCCGCCTATGTGGCGCCCCGGCACGTCGGCGCCTGCGACAGCAACCCGCCCCTGACCGGCTCCCGCGAACCCGGCCTCCCGGTGCGCGAGGCGCTGCGCCGGATGACCTCCGTGCGTGAACTGCCGCCCCGCGCCTGGTGGGTGTACTGCCTGCGGCACGGCTGGCCCTGGGCGCCGGTCCTGATGGTGTCGCCGTATGTGAAGACCGCGGCCCGGACGGCGGTGGCCCGGTGGAGCTGATCCTCGATCCCTCCGGGGTGCTGCTCGGCACGACCGGGCTGCTGGTCTGCGGGCTCCTCATGTGGAGCTGCCGGCGCTTCTACGCCTGGGGCATCGGCCTGTACGCGGCCGTACGCCTCTGGGAACTGCTGCAGCAGGGCGGCGCGGGCGGACTCGTCGGCATCGGCATCGACCTGATGGCCTCCGACCTGGTCGCCCTGTGCCTGCTGTGCGCCGGCGCCGTCCGCCTCGCGGGCACCGCACGCGGCGCCCACCCCGCGCTCGGCGCCCTGTTCGCCTTCGCGGCGATGTGGGCCTGGTCCGCGCTGCGCGGCATCCCGGACTTCGGGCTCGGCCCCGCCGGTGTCGAGGCACGCGGCCTGTTCCAGCTGGGCGCGGTGACGCTGTACGCGGCGACGCTGCCCCCGACCCGCGCGGCCCTCGTCACCGTCACCCGGATCTGGCTCGGCTGCGCGGCCGTGCTGTGTGCCGCGGCCACCCTGTGGTGGGTCTCGATCGGGATCGGCGGGGCCGGCCAGGGCGTCCTCATCGGAGGTGTCGTCTCCGAGTCCCGGCCGCTCGGCGCGCCCGCGGCCCTGATCATCGCGCAGGCCGCGGTGCTGCTGCTCTTCCTCAAGGGCCGGTCACCCGCGGTACGTTGCGCGGCGGCCGCCCTGGTGCTCACCGTCGTCCTGCTGCAGTTCCGCACCGCCTGGGCCGCCCTCGTCGTGATGCTCGCCGGGCTGCTGCTCACCCGCCGCGCCCACACGTCACGGCTCACCTCGTTCGCCAAGGCCGCGACGGCCGCGGCCGCGGTCCTGCTCGTCGGCCTGCTCGGCCTCGGCGGCTCCCTCGCCGACGGGCTGCTCGCCTCCAGCCAGGACGACACCACCCTCTCCTGGCGCGTGGCCGGCTGGCTCGCGCTCCTGCCCACCGTGGGCGGCCCGGTGGAGTGGCTCACCGGGCGCCCCTTCGGCTCCGGCTTCGAGCGCCTCATGGACGGCGTGGTCGTCAATCTGTCCTCGCACAACGCCTACCTCGACGTCCTGCTCCACCTCGGCCTGCTCGGCGTCGGCGCCCTGCTGCTGCTGTTCCTGCGGATGTGGAAGGACGCCGCCCGCATCCCCGAAGGGCCCCTGCTCCGGCTGCTCGTCGCCGGTCAGCTCGCCTTCGGCATGACCTGCCCCCTCTACCCCGAGCAGGCCATCCTCATCGGCCTCACGCTCGCCCTCACCCGCGCCCCGCTGCCCACCGCCGCCTCCCCCGTGGCCTTCCCCGCACCCCAGACACAGGAGCCGCCATGTCCCGTCGCACCGCGCTGATCACCGGCATCACCGGACAGGACGGCTCCTATCTGGCCGAACTGCTGCTCTCCAAGGGCTACCTGGTGCACGGCCTGATCCGCCGCTCATCGACCTTCTCCACGGCCCGGATCGAGCATCTCTACCAGGACCCGCACGAACCCGGAGCGCGCCTGAGACTCCACTACGGCGACCTCGCCGACGGCTCCCGCATCGTGACCCTGCTCGAACACATCCGGCCCGACGAGGTCTACCACCTGGCAGCCCAGTCCCATGTCCGGGTCTCCTTCGACGAGCCCGAGTTCACCGGCGCCACCACCGGCCTCGGCACCACGCGCCTGCTCGAAGCCATCCGCATGACCGGCCTGCCGTGCCGCTTCTACCAGGCGTCCAGCTCCGAGATGTACGGCATCACACCGCCCCCGCAGTCGGAGTCCACGGCCTTCCACCCGCGCTCGCCGTACGCCGCCGCCAAGGTGTACGCGTACTGGATCACCCGCAACTACCGGGAGGCGTACGGCATCCACGCCGTCAACGGCATCCTCTTCAACCACGAGTCACCGCGCCGCGGCGAGACCTTCGTGACCCGCAAGATCGCCCGGGCGGCGGCCCGGATCGCCCGCGGCGAGCAGGACCTCCTTCACCTGGGCAATCTGGAGGCCCGCCGCGACTGGGGCTACGCACCCGAATACGTCGACGCGATGTGGCGGATGCTGCAGCGCGACACCCCCGACGACTATGTGGTCGCCACCGGCACCAGCCACAGCGTCCGCGACTTCCTCGGCTACTGCTTCGCGCACGCCGGGCTCGACTGGGAGCGCCATGTCCGCTTCGACGAACGGTATTTGAGACCCGCCGAGGTACCCGACCTGGTCGGCGACGCCGGCAAGGCCGCCCGCGAGCTCGGCTGGACGCCGACCGTGCTCGCGCCCGAGCTGGCCCGGATCATGACGGACGCCGAACTGGGCGCCCGCGCCCCGCAGCTCACGGAGGACACACCGGGCGCCCGCGCCCCGCAGCTCACGGAGGACACACCGGGCGCCCGCGCCCCGCAGCTCACGGAGGACACACCGGGCGCCCGCGCCCCGCAGCTCACGGAGGACACACCGGGCGCCCGCGCCCCGAAGATCGAGGAACCGGCCCTGTGACCCCGCCCGTCGTCGTCCAGATCAGCAACGACACCTGCTACGGGCCGCGCCTCAACTTCGGCCGCGCCTTCGCCGAGCTGGCCGCCACGGACGCCCTGCGCCATCTGCCCGTCGTCCCCCTCGCCCACCTCGCGAACGGCCGTACCCGGGCCCTGGCCACGATCCGCCAGATCATCCAGGAGATGCGTCCCGACGTGCTGTTCGTGCTGTCCCCCAGCGCCTTCCCCTGGACCGACGAGAACGTGGCCCAGCTCCTGCGGGCGGCCGGCGGCCCCACCGTGATCATGTGGGAGGGCGATGCCTGGGGCGGACGCAAACCGTTGGCGCCCGCGCTCAAGGCCTGGCTGCGGCGCGCGGACGACGTGTTCACCGTCGGTATGGGCGAACAGGCCCGGCTGCTCGGCCGGTTCACCCGGCAGCCGGTGCGCTATATCGCCCAGACCGTGCCGCAGCGCCTGTGGGACACCGGCGCCGACCCGGTGCCGCCGCCCGCCGAAGCCGCCCATGACGTCATGCACATCGGCAGCTGCTTCGTGCGCCTCGGCGTTCTGGAGCGGCTCGACGGGGCGCGGGAGCGGCAGCGGCTCGTCCGCGCCCTGCAGCAGCTGCCCGACTGCCGGTTCGCGGTGCACGGGCCCGGCTGGCGGGGCCCCGGCGCGCTCGGTCCCGTCCCCTTCGACGACCAGCTCGGCGCCCTGCGCACCGCCCGGATCACCGCCAACTGGGACCACTTCCAGGGCCGCCCCGGCTATGTCTCCAACCGGCTGCCCATCAGCCTGTACGCGGGCCGCCCGCATGTCACCACCCGCCCCCCGGAGACCGACTGGCTGCCCGGCACCGAGCACGGACTGCATCTGGTCGACTCCGTGGACGAGGCCGTCGACCGGGTACGGACGCTCCTTCGCGGCGACCCGGACGAACTGCACACGGCGGGCCTCGCCGGACACGAGTGGGTCCGCGGCCGCCTCACCGAACTCAACGCCCTGCGCTACATGCTCAGTTCACACGTGAACGTGGCCCCACCGCCCGCGGACCCATGGGCGGCCATCGGGGCCATGGACGCACTGGTACCGGCGTGAGCGGGGGTCCGGGCTTGAGCGGGGGTCCGGGCGTAAGCGGGGGTCCGGGCGTAAGCGGGCGACCGGACGTGAACGGGGTCCGGGGCTTCAACGCGGTTCCGGGCTTGAGCGGGCGACCGGACGTGAATGGGGTCCGGGGCTTCAACGCGGTTCCGGGCTTGAGCGGGGTTCCGGCGTGAGCGGGGGTCGCGTCGTGTTGCGCGGGCTCGGCTGGAGTTACGCGGGGTCCGTCGCCGCCGTCCTCGTGCTGCTCGGCTACACCGCCTGCACGGCCCGCCTGGTCAGCCCCGCGACCTTCGGGCAGTACGCCCTCGCCGCCACCGTCATCACCGTCTTCGGCCACTTCTCCAACGCCGGGCTCGCCACCTGCCTGCTGCGCGCCGATGTCCTCACCCGGCAACTGCTGCGCGGCGCCTGGCTCGTGGCCGCCCAGACCGGTCTGGTCTGCTGCGCCGCCGTCCAGGGTGTGGCCCTGCTCGCCGCCGCCCGGTGGCACGGCAGCGAAGCCGTGGGACTGCTCCGCCTGCTCGCCCTGCAGCTCCTTCTCGGGCCCGCCGCGTCCGTGGCCCTGGCCGCCCTGCGCCGTATCGGCCGGGCCAGGGCCGCCGCGCTCCTGGAGACCTGCGGGCAGATCACGGGCTGCGCCGCGGGGCTCACCCTCCTCGGTGCGGGCTGGTCCCCGTGGGGTCTGGCCGCCACCGGGCCCGTGAGCTGCCTGGTGCTGCTCACCGGTGCGCTGCTCGCGCGGCCACGGGCCCTCCCGGACGGGGAGCGCGTGCCACCCCGTGAACTCCTCGGCCAGTCCGGGTTCTTCGCCGGTCTGAACCTCGCGCAGTCCCTCACCAACAACGCCCCCCTGTGGTGCTCGGGGGCGCTCTTCGGGCCCACCGCCACCGGCCATCTCTCCCGTGCCTCCCTGTGCACCGGCATCCCCCTCACCGCCCTGGCCACCGGGCTGCAGCGGGCCACGGCACCCGTGCTCGCCGAGGCGCGGGCCGCGCACTCCGGGCGGGTGCCACGGCAGACGGTGCACGACCTGATGTGCGCCGCGTCGGCCGCCGCGTTCCTCGGCTTCGGCGCCGTCGCGGGCGCCGGGCCCGGCGGCCTCGGCCTGCTGCTCGGGCCCGGCTGGGACACCGCCGCCGCCCTGCTGCCCGCCCTCGCCGTAGGAGCGGCCTGCGCCCTGCTGTACTCGGCCGGTATCTCCCTGGACGAGGTGCGGCGCGACCCCAGGGCCTGCGTCACCGCGCAGAGCGCCGTCGTCGCGGCCACGCTCGCCCTTCTGGCCCTGGCCGCGCTCACCCGCAGCGTGACCGTCCTCGCCCTGGCCACGGCCGCGCCCGCGCTCGGCCACGCGGTCCAGCTCAAGCGCTGGCTGTCCCAACAGGTCGTCGCCGTCCGCCCGTTGCTGCGCGCCCACACCGCGCACGCCACGGCCGGAACCGCCCTGTGCGCCGCGGGCCACCTGGCCGCCCCGGCCGGCGCCCTCGGCTCCACGGCCGCGGTCCTCGCCGTGGCCGCCGCCTGCTGGCCGCTGCGCTCCCGCCTGCCCGTCGTCGAGGTCGTCGTACGCCGCGGCCTGATCCCCCGGCGGCACACCCGAACCCTGACACCCGCCACCTGAGACGCCCGCCACCTGAACGGAGCCCGCTCATGCACATCGGCCTGACCGGACCGGTGGACCTGGATCTGCTGCGGCCGCTGTTCGCCCGGCCGCTGCCCGCCGTCTCCGGCGGCCCCGTGACCGGGGGCCTGGTCCATGCGTGGTGGCGGCGCGGCCACCGTGTCACCGTGTTCGCCCTCGGGCACGGGGCGCGGGAGCGGCAGGTGTACGACAGCCACGGCGACGGGCGGCTGCGGCTCGTCGTCGTACCGCGCCGCACCGCCGGAGAGGCGCGCGATCTGTTCCGCGCCGAACGGCTCGGCCTGACGGCCGCGTTCCGTGACCACCCCACGGATCTGATCAGCGCCCACTGGACGTACGAGTACGCCCACGCCGCCGTCACCTGCGGCCGCCCCGCGTTCGTCACGGCGCACGACGCGCCTTTGCGCTGCGCCTGGGAGATGCGCAGCGCCTACCGCTGGCTGCGGCACTCCCTGGCGGCCCCGGTCGTGCACCGCGCCCACGCGCTCAGTGCCGTCAGCCCCTACACCGCCCGCCACTTGAGGCGCTGCCTCGGCGTGCGGCGCCCGGTCCTGACGATCCCCAACGGCCACGACCTCGCCGCCCTGCCCGCCCCGTCGGCGCCGCCGCCCGGCGACCGGCCGGTGTTCGCGATGGCCCTGCAGGGCTGGGGCCGCCTGAAGAACGCAGCCGCGGGACTGCGTGCGTTCGCCCTCGTACGCGCCGAACTCCCGGACGCACGACTGCTGTTGCTGGGCGCGGGCCACGAGGACGGAGGCCCCGCGCACACCTGGGCGCGACCCCGGGGCCTCGCCCAGGGAGTGGAGTTCGCCGGCTACGTGCCGCACGCCACCGCCCTCGGCCGGCTCGCCGCCGAGGCCCATGTGCTGCTGCACCCCTCGCGCGTGGAGGCCTGCCCGATGGTGTGCGCGGAGGCCATGGGCCTGGGTATCCCGGTGATCGGGGGGCGGCGCAGTGGCGGCGTGCCGTGGCTCGTCGGCGACACGGGAGTCCTCACGGACATCGACCGCCCCGGTCTGATCGCCGCCGCGATGCTCTCCCTGGCCCGCGACGAGGAGCGCCGCACGGCACTCGGCGCCCGCGCCCGCGCCCGGATCGAGCGTCACTTCCGCCTGGAGGACACCGCCCGCGCCTACCTGGACTGGTTCACCGAGGAGCTCCCCGTATGACCGCGCCCCTCGTCCTGCACATCAGCAACGAAGACCGCTGCTACGGCACCGACAACAGCTTCGTGCGCGGCTTCACCGAGCTGGCCCGCGAAGGCGTCCTGCGGCACCGCTGCGTCATCCCCGCCGCCGAACGCGACCCGGCCGCCGCACTCACCGACGGCGAACGCCCCGCCCTCGTCCTCCTGCAGTCCCCGCAGCCCACGCCCTGGACCGACCGTGAGGTCACCGGACTGCTGCACCGCCTCGGCTCGCCGCCCCTCGTGGTGTGGGAGGGCGACGCCTGGGGCGGACGCGGCAAGCCGTTGCGGGCCCGCAACGTGGCGTGGATGCGGCGCGCGGAGACGGTGTTCAGCGTCGCGCACGGCCCGCAGGCCGAGCTGCTGCACCGCGCCTGCGGGCGCCCCGTGCGCTACGTGCCCAACACCGTGCCGCTCGCCTTCGCCGCCGACGAAACGGCCACGGCCCGGCCCACGGGGGTCGCGCTGCTCGGCACCCGTATGACGTACTGCGGCCTTGAGCTGGTCCGCGACGACCGCCAACGCGCCGCACTCGTACGCCAGTTGAGTCGCCTGCCGCACTCGGGCCTGCACGTGTACGGCAAGGGCTGGCGCGGCCCGCACGCCCACGGCCCCGTCCCCTACTTCCAGCAGCAGGCCGCGATGCGCCGCGCCCTGATCACCGCCGGCTGGAACCGCTATCGCGCCTACCCCGGGTTCTACTCCGACCGCCTGCCCATCGCCATGGCGTCGGGCCGCGTCCACGTCTCGTCCCGCCACCCGGACCTGGAGTGGCTCCCGGGCCCCGATGACGGCCTGCACCTCCTGGACACCCCGGCCGAAGCGGCCTCCGTGGTACGCGAGTTGCTGGCCCAGGACCCCGGGGCACTGCTCCGCCGGGCGGCCCGCATGCGCCGCTGGGCCCTCGGCCACCTCACCGAGACCCACGCCCTGCGGCACATGCTGGCCCCGTATCTGCCGCTCACGCCGCCCCGCGGGGCTCCCTGGGACCGCTGACCCAGACCTCCGCCCGGACGGTCTTGCGCGGAGCGCTCAGTACGGCTCGTTCCGCTGGCCGTCCTTCGTGTACGCGTTGTAGAGCCGGCCGGGCAGCTCCTTGTCCGAACGAAGGGCGGCGAACAGTGACTTGCCCTGGTCGGGGACCATCTTGTAGCGGCCCTGGTAGTCGGGGTGTTCCACGCACGGGACCGTGACGATCCGCAGCTCGGACGGCGGGATCGAACGGGCGCTCTTCAGGAGCGAGTACAGCTCGGCCGGTGAGTCCATGCCGCCGTCGGCGGTGAGCGAGGACGTGGCCGCGTCGAGGAGCGGGTAGACCCGCGAGGGACTCGTCAGGGTGCCGGTGTCCGTGATCTTGTCGACGAGGGCCCGCATGAAGCCCTTCTGGCGCTCGATGCGCTGAAGGTCGCTGCCGTCGCTGACGCCCTGCCGGGTGCGGACGAAGACCAGGGCGTCCTTGCCCTGTACGCGCTGGCGGCCGGGCTGGAGCGTGATGCCGTACTCGGGTTCGCTGATCGGCTCGGCCACGTCCACGTCCACGCCGCCGACCGCGTCCACGACCTTCATGAAGCCGGAGAAGTCCACGACCAGGTGGTGGTCGACGCGGATACCGCTGAACTTCTCGAAGGTACGGATGGAGCAGGCCGCGCCGCCGCGTTCGTAGGCCCAGTTGAACTGCGCGTACTCGGGTTCCGTGCGGCCGCCGTCGGGGCGTACGCAGCTGGGGATGTCGACCATCATGTCGCGCGGCACGCTCGTCATGGAGGCGCGGCGGCGGTCAGCGGACAGGTGCAGGAGGATCGCCGTGTCCGCGCGTGTGGAGCCCCAGTTGGCCTGGCTGTCGGTGCCCAGGAGCAGGATGTTCCGGGCCTGGCCCGCGGGCCGTTCGGGGCGCGAGCCGTGGTCCGCGCGCAGGGCGCGGTCGGTGGCGGTGTCGGTGCGGATGTTGCTGTCGAGTTTGGCGTAGAGCAGCCAGCCCACCCCGGCCAGGGCGAGCAGGGCCGCGCCTGCGGTGATGGCGGTGCGGCGCAGGATGCGGCGGGTGCGGTCCTCAAGTGGCATGGGTGAGCAGCCCTTCGATGCCGTGGGCGAAACGTGCGGCCATGGACTCGACCGTGTAGCGCGCCGCGTCGCAGCGGCAGGCGCGGCGCAGGGCGGCCGAGAGTCGGGGGCGGGTGAGGAGTTCGGCGACGCGGTCGGCGTACTGCTCGTCGGGGGCGACGAGGGCGTTCCGTGCGTGCTCCAGGTAGCCGAACTCCGGTCCGTGATAGGGCCATGGGGTCGTGACGAGGGGGGTTTCGAGAGCGAAGGAGTCGACCGCGCACAGGCCGACCGCCCCCGGCACCAGCATCACGTCGGACACGGCACCGAGCAGCGCCTTGCCGTCGTCGTCCGCACGGCCCGCGTAGACGGCGACGGATGAGCGCTCGACCAGTTCGCGCTGGACTCCGTCACCGGCGACGAGGAGGCGGAAGCCGGGGACGCGGGCGGCGATCCGCTCGGCCGCTTCGAGCAGGAACGGGATGCGTTTGAGCTCGTCGAGCCCGCCGATGTAGAGGCCGGTGCGGCCGGGGGTCAGGCCGTAGCGCTGCCGTGCCCGGTCCTGGGCCTCGGGCGTGACGCGGCGGCGGGCGGCGACGAGGGCCGTGGTGTCCAGGGAGTTGCGTACGACGGTGATCCGCTCGGGCGGCAGGCCCGCGGTGCGCGCATAGGCGCCGCCCGTGTCGGTGTACGCGAAGAACCAGCCGGCCCGCCGGGTCAGTGCCGCCTTGGCCCACTGCGCGGAGCGGCCGTGGGCGGAGACGTGGGTGGCGCCGTGACCCCACAGGCCGATCCGCCGGGGCCGGTGGGCGAGCAGCGGGTAGAGGCGCAGATGGTGCAGGGACTGCGGCAGGACGAGGACGTCGCTTTCGCGCGCGAGTCGCCCGACCCGGTGCCAGATCAGCTCACGGCCACCGGCCCTGGCCACATGCTGGCGCAGCGGCACGGCGCCGGGGAGCGCGGGTCCCGCGGCGGCCTGCCGGACGGCGGACAGGCCGGTGGCGGCGCCGTGTGCGACCGTCAACTCCACTCCGCGACACGCGAGTTCATGGTCCAGGTGGCGCAGGAAGGGCAGCCGGTACGGGGTGAGGTAGGGCAGCAGGACCGTGGCACGGCGGGTGCTCATACCGGATCCCCAGCGGGCCTGCGCCGGGCCGCCGCACGGTCGGCGCCGCACAGGCCGGAGTAGAGGCGCTCCATTCGCTCCAGCCACACGGATTCCGCGTAGGAGCTCTCGTACACCGTGCGGCAGTGCGCCCGCAGCCCGGGGAAGCGGGCGGCGGCGGTGTGCAGCAGCCCGGCCAGGGGCTCGTCCCAGGACGCGGTCATGCCCGTGCCCTCGGCGCGGACGGCGAGCGGCACGGCGGAGCCCTCGAGGCCGAGCACCGGGACTCCGGCGGCCAGGGCCTCGCAGTACACCTGCGGCACGGCGCCTTCGTAGCAGCGGCCCGGGAAGACCAACCCCTGGTAGCGCGGCAGGAGTTGCTGCACTTCGGTGCGGGGCAGCGCACCGAGGAAGCGGACACGGGCGGGGGCGGCGGCCCGGCAGTCGGCCTCCAGGGGGCCGCTGCCGATCACGTCGAGGGGCTGGTCCGCGGGCCAGCGCCGCAGCAGGTCGAGGATGCCCTTCTCGGGGATCAGCTTGCCGACGTACACCCAGGGGGGGTCGGCGGCCCGGAGGGAACTGCCCGCGTCGGGCGCGAAGTTGGGGATCAGGGTCATCTTCCCGGCCGCGAGGCCCGCCTTCTCGTACGTGGCGCGCGCCAGCTCCGAGAGCACGATCACCCGGTCCGCGCGCCGAAGCAGCGGATCGGCCGCGGGTCCGCCCCTGTTCGCCCAGGCGAGCGGCAGGGTGGCGGGGCGCGAGTCGCGGTAGCAGCCGTGGCGCAGGCCCGCCCAGCGGTCGCCGTCGGGGCAGCGGGTGCAGGTCGCGCCGTCGCGGTAGAGGACGGCGTTCGCGCACAGGGGGCGGTAGTTGTGCAGCGTGGTGACCAGGGGGCCCGGCCAGCCGTCGGCCCAGGAGCGGCCGTAGTTGGGGAAGAGGTTGTGGACGTGCACGACGTCCGGGGCGAGGGCGCGCAGGGCGTCGAGGGGGGAGCGGCCCCGCCCGGTGGCGACGCTCGCCGCGCAGCGCAGTGCGTGCAGCGGGCGGTCCTGCACGTCGTCCGTGCCGACCGAGACGAGGTGCACGTCGTGGCCCGCGCGGCGCAGCGCCGCCACCTGGTCGACGGGCACGATGTTCTCGCCGCCCGGCACGGACATCCGGTAGAAGCTGTGGACGACCGCGATCCGCAGGGTCATGCCGCGGCCGGCCGCTGTTCGCGGAACATCACGAGGTCGCACTGGAGCATCTGGCCCGACTTCGGGTCCGTGAAGCCCGGCACGATCGACATCAGGGACATCCCGAGGGTGTGCTGCGCGAAGGCGAGTGCCTCGTTGAACAGCAGCCCGTCCGCGTACAGCGGCACGAACGACGTCTCCAGCTGCAGGCCCGCGAGTTCGTCGGCGTACTCGCCCGCGCCGCGCAGCACATGGGCCTCGTAGCCCTGCACGTCCAGCTTGAGGAAGACCCGCTCACCGGGTGCCACGACCTGCTCCCACAGCTCGTCCAGGCGCCGCACCTCGGCGCTCTGCCGGGCCACGTACTGGGCGTGCGGGGCGGCCTCGCGGTGGCGCGGCAGCATCGGCAGGACGGAGCTGCTCGCGCCGGAGTTGCCCGCGACGTTCATGACGGTGCTGCCGTTCTCGTCGCCGAGGGCGTAGGGCAGCACGCTCCAGGTGGCGTCGTCGGCGGCGGCCCGCTGCAGCTCCGCGCGCGGCCCGTCGAGCGGTTCGAAGGACACGATCCGGCCGCGGTAGCCGCTGCGCCGCAGCATGGTGCCGTAGCCGCCCGCGTGCGCGCCGACATCGAGGACCAGATCGGCCTCGAACCGCTCGATGAGCTGGACGAGTTGAGGCCCCGACCAGGTGGCGGGGTAGCGGGCGATGTCGACGCCGAAGCGCTGGGCGACGCCGCGCACCCGGTGGAGAAGGGTGGTCATGTGCGCACTCCTCTGAATCCTCTGCATGCTGCCCTGATGAACCGGGGATGGCCCCACAGGACCCGGCGCCACAGCCGGCGCGGCTCGCTGCACAGCCGGAACAGCCACTCCAGGCCGCCGTCCTGCATCCACCGCGGTGCCTGCGGCTTGTTGCCCGAGACGAAGTCGAAGGCGGCGCCGACCGCGACGTACACACACGGATGCCCGGACGCGGTGGCCGCGAGCAGGGCCGCCTCGTGGTCCTGCTTGGGGGTGCCGAGGCCGAGCCAGACGACCTGGGCGCCGCTGGCCGCGATCCGTACGGCCTGTGACCGCCGTTCCTCGTCGGTGAGTTCACGGAACGGCGGGGCCTCGGTGCCGACGATCCGGGCGCGCGGATAGCGGGCCAGGAGCTCGGCGGCGAGCCGGTCGAGGACCTCGCGCGTCGAGCCGAGCAGATAGTGCCGCAGGCCCACCTGCTGGCCGGTGCGGAAGACGTCGAGGAACAGATCGGGGCCGTAGACGCGGTCGCGGGGCAGGGTGCGGTCGCGGTGGGTGAGGCGGTTGGCCCAGACGACGCCCTGTCCGTCGGGGAGGTTCAGGGTCGCCTCGCACAGCCGGTGCTTGAGGACCGGGTCGGTGTCGGCGACGGCCAGCGAGTACGCGTTCAAGAGGTGGACGTCCGCGGTGACACCGGAGACGGCCAGGCGGACGACGGCGGCCGCGGCCTGTGCGGGTGTGATCGCGGCGATCGGGACGCCCGCGCAGGGCACGGTCGCGGCGGCGACGGCGGCGCCGGTGAGCGGGGCGACCGGCCCCGGGGCCGGGTCCGGCGGGCTTGTGATCGTCACGGTGCTCAGCCCCTCGCCAGGTCGGCGGCCGTGCGGGAGCGGCGGGCCGCGGTCCGCGGGCTGCGCGGGTGGGCCACCTTGGCCACCCTGGGCCGTGCGGGACGCCGGCCGCCCGCGGGTGCGTACACCCGGACCTTCAGGAGGCCCCAGACCCCGGCGACCATCGCCAGCATCAGCGGGGTCACGGCCATCGGGCCCATCACTCCGCGGTGCACGAGCACCCCGGTGAGCACCCCCGCGAACGCCACCGCGCCGAGGACCACGGCGGCGCCCGGCACGGTGAAGCCGAGGCGGCGCAGCCGGTGGGCGACATGGTCGGTGCCGCCGATGAAGACCGGGCGGCGGGCGCGGCGGCGGGAGAGCAGCACCAGGGCGGTGTCGGCGGTGACGACCACGGTGAGGGCGAACAGGCCGACCGCGCTGGGCAGCGCGTCGTGCCCGGTGTGCACGAGCACCGCCGCCGAGGCGAGGACGAAGCCGGTGAACAGCGAGCCGCAGTCGCCGAGGAAGATCCGGGCGGGGTGCCAGTTCTGGGTGAGGAAGCCGGTGAGCGCGGCGGCCAGGACGCACAGCAGCAGGGCCAGGCTTGCGCGGCCCTCGGCGGCGGCGCAGAGCGCGAGACCGAGGGCGGTGACGACGCCGACGGTGCTCATCGCGCCGTCCGAATTGTCAAGGAGATTGAAGGAGTTGGTGATCAGGACGATCCAGCCGACGGCGAGGACCGCGGCCGCGACGGAGAGCCCGCTGCCGTACACGACGGTGATCGCGGCGCCGGTCTCGACGGCCAGGCGTGGCCGGGCGCCGAGCGGCTTGAGGTCGTCGACGAGGCCGATCAGGGCGACCGCGCCGGCGGCGGCGAGGAGCGGTGCGATGCCGGGGCCGAGCGGCGCGTAGCCGGTGCAGACCACGGTGACGGTGCCCGCGACGACCGCGACGCCACCGAGGTGCGGGGTGGGCCGGGTGTGCGCCTTGCGGACGGCGGGGCGGTCGACGAGTCCGGCGCGCAGGGCGAGTTTGCGGACGAAGCCGGTGAGCACGGCGGTCATGAGCAGGGCCGCGACGGCGGCCACGATGCCGTAGAGCATGGGGTCCTTCCGTCAGACCCTGGGGTGCGCGGTCAGTTGGGGGGTGTCCTGGGCGCGGGGCTGCCCCGGCAGGGCGGCCTGTTCCGCGCGGGCCTCGGCGATGGACGCGTCGAGGATGTCGTCGAGGCCGCGCCGTGGCGCCCAGCCGGTGAGTTCGCGCAGGCGCGTGGTGTCGGGAAGGCGGCGCTCGATGTCCTCGAAGTCGCCCGCTCCGGCGCCGTACACCTGGTCGTAGGGGACCAGGACCACAGGTGACGCGCTGCCCGCGCGGGCCACGACGCGGGCGGCGAGTCCGGCGATGGAGATCTCGTCCTCCGTGCCGACGTTGAAGATCCGGCCGTCGGCGCCGGGGTGGGCGAGCAGCCGCAGGAGCGCGTCGACGACATCGGCGACATGGGCGAAGCAGCGGCGCTGACGTCCGTCGCCGTGCACGGTGAGCGGCTCGCCCGCGACGGCCTGGCGGACCAGACGCGGGATGACCATGCCGTACGCCGGTGACTGGCGCGGGCCGACGGTGTTGAAGAGCCGGGCCACCGTCACGGGCAGACCGAACTCGCGGTGGTGGGCGAGTGCGAGGATCTCGTCGACGGCCTTGGCCGTGGAGTACGACCAGCGGGCCACGCTGGTGGCGCCGAGCACCCGGTCACAGCCCTCGGTGAGCGGGCCCGGGTTCTTGCCGTAGATCTCCGATGTGGAGGCGAGCAGGACGCGGCGGCCGTGGCGGTGTGCGGCGGCGATGACGTTCTCCGTGCCGCGCACATTCGTCGTGAAGGACTTCAGCGGCTGCTCGACGATGAGGCGGACGCCGACGGCGGCCGCGAGATGCACCACCGTGTCGCAGCGCCCGGTCAGCTCCTCCACGAGCCGCTCGTCGAGCACCGAGCCGCGGACGAACCGGAGCCGTGGGTTCGACCAGGCGGCGGCGAGATTCGCCTTGTCGCCGGTGGAGAGGTCGTCGAGCACGACGACCGATTCGCCCTGGCCGAGCAGCGCTTCCACGAGGTGCGAACCGATGAAGCCGGCGCCGCCGGTGATCAAGTAGGTGGATGCCATAGCTGCCCGTTCTGTTGCGGTATCGGGGTGATGCGGGGCGGGCGCACCAGGACCAAGCCACCAACAAGCTAGTTCCCTATGTCCAAATATGTCGCGAATAACACGATTCACTTCTCATCGAACGAGGACACGAGGGCAGCGCATGGGAACAGCACACGTCGTGGTGGTCGGCCTCGGCTACGTCGGACTTCCGCTGGCCGTACGGTCCGCGGAAGCCGGCTTCCGGGTGACCGGCCTCGACATCGACGAGCAGCGCGTCAAACGCCTCGGCGCCGGCGACTCCTACGTCGAGGACATCTCCTCCGACCGGCTCCTCACCGCCCTCGACAGCGGCCGCCTGCGGGTGAGCCGCGACCCGGCCGAAGCCACCGGGTTCGACATCTGCGTGATCACCGTGCCGACGCCGCTGCGCGACGGCGCCCCCGATCTGTCCCACATCGAGAGCGCGGGCCGCGCCGTCGCCCCGCAGCTGAGCCCCGGAGCCACCGTCGTCCTGGAGTCCACCAGCTACCCCGGCACCACCGACGAGGTGCTGCGCCCCCTGCTCGAAGCGGGCAGCGGCCTTCGCGCGGGCCAGGACTTCCACCTCGGCTACAGCCCCGAGCGGATCGACCCCGGCAACCCGCACTGGCACCTGGAGAACACCCCCAAGGTGGTCTCCGGCATCGACGACGCCTCACTCGAAGCCGTCGAGGCCTTCTACGACCGTCTCGTGCACCGCACCGTGCCGGTCTCCACACCGCGCACCGCCGAGCTCACCAAGCTCCTGGAGAACACCTTCAGACAGGTCAACATCGCCCTCGTCAACGAGCTGGCGATGTGCGCACGGCCGCTCGGCGTCGACATCTGGGAGGCCGTCGAGGCCGCCGCCACCAAGCCCTTCGGCTTCATGCCCTTCTACCCGGGGCCCGGCGTCGGCGGCCACTGCCTGCCCGTCGATCCCTCGTACCTCTCCTGGCAGGTACGCCGCCAGCTCCGGCACGACGTCCGCTTCGTCTCCCTCGCCCAGGAGATCAACGAGCACATGCCCGAACACGTGGTGGACCGCGTCGAGGCGGGCATCGGCCGCGAACTGGCCGGCGCCCGGCTGCTCGTCCTCGGCCTGGCGTACAAGCGCAACACCGGGGACGTGCGCGAGTCCCCGGCCGTCACCGTGGCCGGGCTCCTGCTCGCGCGCGGCGCCCGGGTACGCGCCGTGGAGCCCTACGCCGACCCGCGCGAACTGCCCGCCGACGTGCTCTGCGTCGAACTGACCGCCGACGAGCTGCGCGCCGCCGACGGCGTGGTGATCACCACCGACCATGACTCCTTCGACTACGACCTGGTCGCACACGAGGCGTCGTACGTCCTCGACACCCGTAACCGCTGCCGCGCCGCGCACATCGACCGGCTCTGACGGGTTGCGCCCGAGTGAGTCCCCGGAGAGGCCCGACGGGACCGGGAGTGAGCAAGGCAGGTACTCAGGGTTGCCTGAGCGACACAGATCACCGCACCCCTGGCTACAGTGCGGCCCCATAAGTGGGTAGTCTCAGACGGACTGCATAAGTTACCGCTTAGTAATGCCGTTAGTAATGCCCGCTCTCGCAGGTTCGAGGAGCCCGCCCATGCAACTCGCCGCGATCATTGTGTCGCTGGTCCTCATCGCGGTCGGCGTCGCGTTGTTCGGCCGTGCCATCCTGCAGATCTACCACTTCATGCGGCTCGGCCAGCCCGTGCCCGCAGGTACCAGGACGGACGCCCCCGCCCAGCGCACACTCACCGTGGTCAGGGAGTTCCTCGGCCACACCCGGATGAACAGGTGGGGCATCGTCGGTGTGGCGCACTGGTTCGTGGCGGTGGGCTTCTTCTCACTGCTGCTGACGATCGTCAACGCCATCGGCCAGCTCTTCAAGGCCGACTGGCTGCTTCCGGTCATCGGCGACTGGGCGCCGTACAACGTCTTCGTCGAGTTCCTCGGCACGATGACGGTGCTCGGCATCCTGACCCTGATCGTCATCCGGCAGCTGAACCGGCCGGGCCGCCCGGGGCGCAAGTCCCGCTTCGCGGGCTCCAACACCGGACAGGCGTACTTCGTCGAGGCCGTCATCCTCATCGTCGGCGTCTGCATCTTCATGCTGCACGCGCTCGAGGGCGCCCAGCACCATGTGGACGGTTACGAGGCCTCGTTCTTCATCTCGTACCCGGTGGTCTCGGCGCTCGAGGGCCTCGACCTCGCCACGCTGCAGAACCTCACGTACTTCTTCGCAGGCCTGAAGATCGCGACGTCCTTCATCTGGATGATCACCGTCGCCCTGAAGACCGACATGGGTGTCGCCTGGCACCGCTTCCTCGCCTTCCCCAACATCTGGTTCAAGCGCGAGGCCGAGGGCGGCACCGCGCTCGGCGCGCTCCTTCCGATGACCAGCGGCGGCAAGGCGATCGACTTCGAGGACCCGGGCGAGGACGACACCTTCGGCGTCAGCCAGGTCGAGCAGTTCTCCTGGAAGGGCCTGCTCGACTTCTCCACCTGCACCGAGTGCGGCCGCTGCCAGTCGCAGTGCCCCGCCTGGAACACCGGCAAGCCGCTCTCCCCGAAGCTGCTGATCATGTCGCTCCGGGACCACGCGCACGCCAAGGCGCCGTATCTCCTCGCGGGCGGCGGCAAGGACATGGAGGGCAACGAGAAGGCTTCGGCCGAGCAGCTCGCCGATGTGCCCGCCGCCGCGCTCGCCGAGGCCGAGCGCCCCCTGATCGGCACCCTCGAAGAGAACGGCGTCATCGACCCGGACGTCCTGTGGTCCTGCACCACCTGCGGCGCCTGTGTCGAGCAGTGCCCGGTCGACATCGAGCACATCGACCACATCGTCGACATGCGCCGCTACCAGGTGATGATCGAGTCCGCGTTCCCGTCCGAGGCGGGCACGATGCTCAAGAACCTGGAGAAGAAGGGCAACCCCTGGGGCCTCGCCAAGAAGCAGCGCCTGGAGTGGACCAAGGAGGTCGACTTCGAGGTGCCGGTCGTCGGCAAGACGATCGACGACCTCACCGAGGTCGAGTACCTCTACTGGGTCGGCTGCGCGGGCGCCCTCGAGGACCGGGCCAAGAAGACCACCAAGGCCTTCGCTGAGCTGCTGCACATCGCGGGCGTCAAGTTCGCGATCATGGGCGGCGACGAGAAGTGCACCGGTGACTCGGCACGGCGCCTCGGCAACGAGCCGCTGTTCCAGGAACTCGGCATGGAGAACGTCGCGACCCTGAACGCCGCCTTCGGCGAGGACGACGAGGACGAGTCGACCAAGAAGCCGAAGACCGCGAAGAAGATCGTCGCGACCTGCCCGCACTGCCTCAACACCCTGGGCAACGAGTACCCGCAGCTCGGCGGCGACTACGAAGTCATCCACCACACCCAGCTGCTCCAGCACCTCATCGACGAGGGCAAGCTGATCCCGGTCACCCCGGTCGAGGGCCTGATCACCTATCACGACCCCTGCTACCTGGGCCGCCACAACAAGATCTACACGCCGCCGCGCGAGATCATCGGCAAGGTCCCGGGCCTCCGCAACGAGGAGATGCACCGCCACAAGGAGCGCGGCTTCTGCTGTGGCGCCGGCGGTGCGCGGATGTGGATGGAGGAGCGGATCGGCAAGCGCATCAACACCGAGCGCGTGGACGAAGCCCTTTCGCTGAACCCGGACATCGTGTCGACGGCCTGCCCGTTCTGCCTCGTGATGCTCACGGACTCCGTGAACGGCAAGAAGAACGACGGCAAGGCCAAGGAGTCCCTGCAGGTCGTGGATGTCGCCCAGCTGCTGCTCGACTCGGTCAGGACCCCGGTGGACCCGGCCGGTTCCGAGGAGACGGCGGGCGAGCCGGAGCCCGAGCCGGTGAAGTAGTACCTGCGCACACCGACTGAGGGGGCCGCCCCGTGACGGCCCCCTCAGTCAGTTCTCGGCCCCCCCTGAAACCGGGCCGGTTCAGCTGTGTTCGGCTGTGTTCAGCTGTTTTGAGCTGTTTTGAGCTGCGTTCAGCTGTCGGTGCGGTGAGCGGCTCAGCCGTTCGTGCCGCGGCGCAGGATCGCGAAGCCCAGGCCCGCCGCGCCCAGAGCGGCCATGCCGCCGCCGGCCGCGACCATCGGGGCGCTGCCCGTGGTCCGCTCCGCGGTGGCCTCGGCACCCTCGGCACCGGCCTTCACGCCGCCCTGCGGAGCCGCGATCTTCTTGTCACTCGCTGTGGAGACCCGCTTGCCGCCCTTGACGGAGTACTTCTCGATCAGCTTGCCGCCGAAGTCGTAGACCCAGGTGCAGCCGCTGCGGCCGTCGACGACCACGAACTTGTGCAGATGGCCGCTGCGGTCGATCTTGTACGTCCAGCCGTCGTTGACGGTGGTCATCTTGGTGCGGTCGAGCGTGCCCAGGACGTTTCCGTTCGGCATGGAGATCTCGATGCGCGGGCCGTCCATCAGCCGGGCGATCCGGCCGTCGGGCATCGTCACCTTCACGGCGGACGCGGCGGACCGCTTCTTGTCCTTGCCCTTGCCCGTCCCCTTGCCGCCGTCGGTCCAGGACTTCACCGTGGCGTCGGGGCTGACGGTGATGTGCAGGCCGTTGTTCTCGCCGTGCGCGGGCTTGCCGCCCTCGGAGACCAGGGTGTCGAGCTTGCTGCCGTCGGCCCAGATCTCGGCCTCGACGCGGTCCGCGGACACCTTGTAGACCTTGGCCACCGAGCCGTCTTCCAGCCTGGTCGTGCCGATGAACTCACGGACGGTGCCGGGCTTGGCGGGCCTGGCGGGGTTCGAGGACTCCGCGGGCGGCGTGGGCTTCGGCTTCGCGGACTGCGCAGGCGGCGTGGGCTTGGCGGGCTGCGTGGGCGCTCCGGTGGCCGGAGCGTCGGACGGAGCCGTGGACGGAGTGGCGGAGGGAGCGGCGGACGCGTCGGCGAACGCGGCACCGGCCGGGAGGGCGAAGGCGGCGACGGCCCCCGTCGCGATCGCGGCGGTACGGATGGTGCGTCGGGTGGCGCGCATGCTGTGTCCCTCGTCGTCACTCGTGGTCTGCGGTGCTGATGCGGTGCTGATGACTACGAAGTTAGGAGGGCGATGTCTGCGTAACCGGTAAGGAATGTAACGACCGGCCTCAGCCTTGCCAGCGAGATCGTAAAGCGCTTCACATTTCCAGCAATCACCAACACTCAGCGACATCACGGACACTCAGCGCCGTAATCGGGATCCGTCCGTTGCCTTCGGCGCCTTATCTCCGGAACGCGCCCACAGCATCATGGGGAGGTTGATTCGAGCGGTACGGATGGGGTGGGCGGGTCGTGCGGATACGGGTCGTGGACGCGGTCGTGATCGTACGGAGACGGGCGGCGGCGATGGGGGTGACCGTGGCCGGCTGCGCACTGCTGCTCACGGCCACGGCCTGCGGGGGCCCGGCCGACGACGACCGCGGCGGTGCGGACCGGCGGCCGGCGCCCCGGGCCGACAAGGCGGCGGCCGTGCCGCTGCTGCCCGTGCCGCGGGGCGACGGCGACCGTGGCGCCGCACGGGGCGACGACTTCAACGGTGACGGGCTGCGCGATCTCGTCCTGGACGACCTGGTGCACGACAGTCACGGCGACGACGCGGGCATCGGCGTGGTGTACGGGGCGCCTCGTGGCCCGAAGAGCGGCGCGGAGGGCGGCGCGGAGGGCGGCGCTGAAGGCGGCGCTGAGGGCGGCGCTGAAGGCGGGGCGAAGGACGGGGCGAAGAGCTCGGCGAAGGGCTCGGCGCAGAACGGGCGCGCCGTCGACGTGCGCACCCGGCAGCTGCTCAGCCCCGCGAAGCAGGCCGCGCCCACCAAGGGCGAGCTGCCCGCGGCCTTCGACTCGGCGGCCCGCTGCGACCTCGACAAGGACGGCTTCACGGATCTGGTGGTCGCCACCGACCCGCCGTACAACGGCATCGGCCGGCCCCCCGTACCGCTGCAGATCCTCTTCGGCTCCCCGGCCGGCCTGACCGGCAAGGCCGTCAAGCTGGCGATCCCGGCGGGCGCCAGGGACGGCAACGAGTGGCCCGACCAGCCGGTGTGCGGGGACTTCGACGGCGACGGGGCGCAGGACCTGGTCGTCCACGCCAGCAACGCCCAGGTCAGCTTTCTGCGCGGCCCGTTCACCGAGCGCGGCGCCCCGCGCTCCGGCAAGGTGCTCAAGGCCCCGGGCACGGTGCCGCGCGGCCCCGCGGTGGACGTGAACCGCGACGGGTACGACGACCTCCTGGTGCGCGCCGGCGGCGGCACGTCCCGCAGCAGCCTGGTGCTCGGCGGACCCGCGGGGCCGACCCGTACGGCGGTGGTGCTCCCCGCGGGCCAGGGCCTGGCGTTCGGCCGGTTCGACGGGGGCGCCGCCCTGGACGCCGCCATCGCCACGAAGACCGGCATCGCCCTGCGCTACGACGTGCCGGGCACCCGCCGCGCCACCCTCGACGCGCCCGCCGGCCCCGCCCTCACGGTGGAGTCCGGTGACTTCGACGGCGACGGGCGGAGCGAACTCGTCGTGGGCGGACGGGAGTTGACGGTCCACGAGGGGCGCCGTGAGGGCCTGGCACGCTCCGCCTCGACCACCCTGTCCCCCGCCGCGAAGGGAACTTCGGAAGTGATCACGGCCGGCGACTTCGACGGCGACGGCATGGACGATCTGGTCGTACGGACGCACAAGGGCGAGACCGAGGACGAAGTGGCCCTCTACCGGGGCACACGCACCGGGCTCGCCCGCAGCCCCGAACTCACCTTCTCCACTTCGGCGTTCGTGACGGGGACGCGATGAGGCGCACCGCGCCGGACCCACTTGCCGGGGTTCGCTGAGGCGTCACCCGCGCACAACCCTTCGTACACCTCACGAGTCACACCCCCGGAAGCCTGCCCCCCCACGTCCGGACTCCGGGAGTTCCTCTTGCGCGCCAAGTCCCTTGCCGTCGCGGCGACCGTGGCGGCCCTCGCCGCCACGGGCCTGACCCTGCCCCTCGCGGGCACCGCCGCCGCGGCCACCGCCCTGCGCGACGACTTCAACGGCGACGGTTACCGCGACCTGGCCATCGGCACGCCGAAGGCGAACGCCGTGACGGTCACCTTCGGCTCGGCCTCCGGCGTCTCCCCGTCCCGCTCCGTGACCGTCACCCAGGACACGGCCGAGGTGCCCGGGGTCACCGAGGCGGGCGACGAGTTCGGCGAGAACGTCACCAGCGCGGATGTGAACGGCGACGGGTTCGCGGATCTGATCGTCGGCGCGCCCGGCGAGAAGGTCGACGGCAAGCCCGACGGGTCGATGACGCTCGTGTGGGGGTCGTCCGGCGGCTTCACCAAGGGCGGCATGGTCCTCAACGCCCCCACGGCAGAGGACATCCGCTTCGGCGAGGGCGCCTCCTTCATCGACCTCGACGGCGACGGCTACGGCAACCTCGTCGTCGTCGGCGCCAACCGCTTCTGGTGGTACGCCGACGGGGTTCCGGACGGCGGCGCGATCGGCCTGGAGGGCGAGGGCCTGCCGGCCGGCGTCCGCCTCGAAGGCGTCACCGGCGCCGACTTCACCGACAGCGGCAACGGCGGGCAGTACGCCGTGTACGGCAAGCGCGCCGACGGCGGCGGCTATCTGGCGCTCGTCCCCGGCGGCCCCGGCGACGTGGGCCACGGCCTGCGCGTCCTCGCCGCGGGCCCGGACCGCCGCGCCGCCTCCGAAACGGCGGCCACCGGCGATGTGAACGGCGACGGCTACCCGGACCTCGTCACCGGCAACCGCGCGCACAACCTCGTCACCGTCTGGTACGGCAGCTCCCAGGGCCTGGGCGAGGCCCGCGGCGACGAGACGTACACCCAGGACGAGCCGGGCGTGCCCGGCACCACCGAGCCCGGCGACGGCTTCGGCGCCTCGGTGAGCGTCGGCGACGTGGACGGCGACGGCGCGGCCGACGTCGCCGTGGGCGCTCCCGGCGAGACCGTGGGCAGCACCACGCGCGTGGGCAACGTCGTCCTCCTGAAGGGTCACAAGACCGGCACCAGCGGCCTGGGCGCGGGCACGTCGTGGCACCAGGGCACCGCGGGCGTGCCCGGCACCCCGGAGGCGGACGACCACTTCGGCTCCACGGTCCGCCTCAAGGACATCAACAGGAACGGTCGCGCCGACCTCGCGACGGCCGCGATCGGCGAGGACATCTCCACAGCTGTGGACGCGGGCGCCGTCTGGGTCCTGCGCGGCACGGCCACCGGCCTCACCACGTCGTACGCCACGTCCTTCAACGGCTCGGACTTCGGCATCGGCGGCGCGGGCCGCGGCTTCGGCGACGTACTGCGCTAACTCCCCTTTTCCGTACGCGAATTGGAGACAGCATGACCAGGAAGACGCTGCTGGCGGCGGCCGTCTGCGCCACCGTCGCCGTCCTCGGCCCGACCGCTCCCAGCGCCGGTGCGGCGCCTGCCGCCGCACCCGCCGCCGCACCCGCCGGCCCGAAGGGCGACTTCAACGGCGACGGCTACGCGGACCTCGCGGTCGGCGTGCCCGACGCGACCGCGGGCGGCAAGGCGAAGGCCGGGTACGTCAGCGTGGTGTGGGGCAGCGCCGACGGCCTCGACCCGGTCGCGTCGGATGTCGTCACCCAGGCCCTGCCCGGCGTCCCCGGCACCCCCGAGGCCGACGACCGCTTCGGCACCGCCGTCGAGGCCGCCGACCTCGACGCGGACGGCTACAGCGATCTGATCGTGGGCACCCCCGGCGAGTCCCTGACGGACACGCCGACCCGCAACGAGGGCACCGTCTCCGTCATCTGGGGCACGGCGACCGGCTTCTCCCGCGGCGGGCTCACCGCCGCGAAGGGCGCCGACGAGTTCGCCGCCATCGGCCGCACCCTGACCAGCGGCGACTACGACGCCGACGGCGACCGGGACCTGGCGCTCGGCGCGGCGGGCGAGGAGGGCGGCTCGCTGCGGCTGCGGCCGGGCCCGTTCACCGCCGGCTCGCCCACGTCCACCTCCGCGATCCGCTCCTTCGGCATGGGCGGCGGCGCCCGCGCCCTGGCCAGCGGTGACTTCGACGGCGACGGCACCGACGACCTCGCGGCGACCTGGTCGGCCATGGAGGACGCGGGCACCGTCATCTACCGCTGGGGCGCGGACGGCAAGCCGGCGCGGCACTGGTCGGACCCCGACTCCGGCGCCGCCCTCGCGGCCGGTGACTTCGACGGGGACGGCCCCGACGACCTGGCCGTCGGCCTCGTGCGCCCCAACCCCGAGGCGGACAGCACCCATTGCGCGGACCGGCTCGGCGGCGCGGTCCTGATGATGTACGGCGCACGCCTGGACGGCTTCGGCCGGCACCACCAGTGCGTCACCCAGAACACTCCCGGGGTGCCCGGCACCGCGGAGACCGAGGACGACTTCGGGGCGGCGCTCGCGGCCGGTGACATCGACGGCGACACCTTCGACGACCTGGTGGCCGGCACCGGCCGCGAGGCGGTCGGCAGCCTCAAGGAGGCGGGCTCGCTCACGTATCTGTTCGGCGCGGCCGACGGCCAGGTGCAGCGGCCCTTCTCCCTCACGCAGAACTCCGCGGGCATCCCCGGTACGGCGGAGGCGGGCGACCGCTTCGGCGCCGCGCTCGCCTCGGCCGACTACAGCCGCGACGGACTGCACGACGTGGCCGCGGGCGCACCCGGCGAGAACGCCCCCACCGGCGGCGTCTGGTACCTGCAGGGCGCGACGGGCACCCCGGCCGTGTCGCGCGCCATCACCCCGGCGAAGCTGGAGATCACCGGCGCCTTCGCCTACGGATCGGTGCTGGGCAGGTAATTCCTGGTACGGCTGAATCCCTTACGGATCGATGCCGGGCAGGTACATCCCTGGTACGGCTGAATCCCTTACGGATCGGTGCCGGGCAGGTACATCCCTGGTACGGCTGAATCCCTTACGGATCGGTGCCGGGCAGGTACATCCCTGGTACGGCTGAATCCCTTGTGCGGCGCGGCTGTTGTCCGATCGCAACCGCCGCGCCGCAACCGTGCGAACGTACGCCGTGATCTTTGTTGCCATGAGGTCCACAAGGTCCACGAGGTCCATAAGGCGTACGAAGGGTGCAGGGCGCACGGGGCGTACGGCACTGTGCGGGGCGGTCTGCGGGGCGCTCCTGCTCACCGGGTGCACGGGCAGCGACCGGCCGCCGCCCTCCGACGTGCCGTCCACCCACCCCCCGTACACCAGCAGGCCGATCCCCGCGGGCAAGGGCAGCACCCTGCCCGACGACCTCAACGGCGACGGCCGCCCGGAGCTGCAGCTGCACGCGGGCGACAAGGACGCCCTGGTCCCCACCCATGTCGCCTTCCTCTACGGCACCGGCAAGGGCCCGGACCCGAAGACCCGCACGATCCTCGACGCCGCCGGTCTCGGCCTGCCCACCCGCCGCGTCTTCCACGACGAGTACACCCCCCGTACCTCCCTGACCGCGCCCGTGAAGACCGCCGACCTGGACGGCGACGGCTACGCCGACGTGGCCACCACCCGCGACCGCACCCCCGACGACACCGCGGGCACCGGCACGAGCCGCACCGAGGCGTACATCAGCTGGGGCACCCCCAAGGGCCCGCGCCCCGGCCGCAGGGCCACCCGTGTCCGGCTCGGCGGCCATCGCATCAGTCCCGAAAGCGGCCTGGAACGGGGCGACTTCAACGGCGACGGCAAGCACGACCTGCTCGCGTCCGGTGCGGGCCGCGACGGCACCGCGGACCGCTTCTTCGTCCTCTACGGCCCCTTCTCCCGCGCCGGCGAGCCCGCGAGGGTGACCGAGCACAAGGGGATGCGGGAGGAGGGCCTGTACGTCGACGAGATCGCACCGGGCCGCGCCACCGGCGTCGTGGCCGCCTCCTGCCACACCGGAAGCAAGGACTCCGGCCTGCTGTTCGGCGCGGGCCCCGCGGGCCTCGGCCCGCCCCGTGAGATCCCCGCGGGCAGCCTGCCGGCCTGGGGCGATTTCGACGGCGACCCCGGCCGCGAAGTGGCCGTCGCCAACGACCCGACGTGCGACTTCTACGTGGAGGAGGAGTCCGGGCCCGAGTGGGAGCCGCCGCCCGGCGCCGCGACCACCGTCAAGATCCTGGACGGCACCCGGGTCGCCCGTACGGTCAGGATCCCCAAGGCCGCCGCCCCCATGGACGCGGGCCGCCTGGACGGCACGGGCCCCGAGGAACTCCTCATCGGACACGGCGACCCGGAGGACGAGATGGAGGACCCGGCATCGCCCGAGTCACTCGGTGTGACACTCCTCTCCGCCACCCGCGCCCCGCGCGCGCTCCCGCACATCCCCCGCAACACCACACCCCACGCGATCCGGGACTTCGACGGTGACGGCCGCGAGGAGGTGGTCTTCGTGAGGGGAGCGCTGATGCAGGGCGCGAAGCTCTACGTCACCGAGGGCACATCCCCCACGGACCGGCCCGCTTTCCTGGGGACCGTCCCCTAGGGGTTGTCACAGCTCGGCAGCAAACCGTCCTCATTGCGACGGGCGTCACACACCACTCTCCGAGACCAGGTACGTTCGAATACGTGGCTGGATTCAGGATCGGACGCGGCCGGGACAACCGCTCACAGGGACCGCGTCCGCAACAACAACCGCAGCAGCAGCCGTACGCCGGGCAGGCCCCGCCGTACGGCGGCCCGCCCGCGCCCCCGTACCCCCAGCAGCAGTGGCCCCCGGCGGGCGGCCCGCAGGGAGGCGGGGCACACGGCGGTCACGGTGGCGCGCACGGCGAGCCGGAGTACTTCGGCGATCCGTATCAGCAGCAGCACCAGTACCCGCAGCAGGGCGCCCCGCACGACCCGTACGCACCGAACAACAACCCGGGTCACACCCAGGCGTTCTCCATCGGCGAGGACCCGTACAGCCAGGGCGGCACCTACCGCGCGGGCACCGCACCCGCGCCCGTCGGCCCCCGCCTGCACTGGAAGGAGCTGCTGCGCGGCATCGTCCTGCGCCCCGGCCCGACCTTCCTGCAGATGCGGGACCACGCGATGTGGGCCCCGGCGCTCATCGTCACCTTCATCTACGGCCTGCTCGCGGTCTTCGGCTTCGACGGCGCCCGCGAGGACGCGATCAACGCCACCCTCGCGACCAGCATCCCGATCGTCCTGACCACGGGCGTGGCCATCGTGATCAGCGCCCTGGTGCTCGGCGCGGTCACCCACACCCTGGCCCGCCAGCTGGGCGGCGACGGCGCGTGGCAGCCCACGGTCGGCCTCTCCATGCTGATCATGTCGCTGACGGACGCCCCGCGTCTGGTCTTCGCCATGTTCCTCGGCGGCGACGCCCCGCTGGTCCAGATCCTCGGCTGGGCGACCTGGCTGGCGGCGGGCGCCCTGCTCACCACGATGGTGAGCAAGTCCCACGACCTGCCGTGGCCGAAGGCCCTCGGCGCCTCGGCGATCCAGCTGATCGCACTGCTGTCGATCATCAAGCTGGGCACGTTCTGAGCCGCTGAGACGAACGAACGGCAAAGGGCCCCGCCGTGAGGCGGGGCCCTTTGTACACCGGGGGTGGGGCTCAGGCGTCGAGAACCTGCCCCGCACGCCGCACGACGGGCGGCTCCACGCTCCAGGGGAAGTTGATCCACTCGTCGGTGCGCTTCCACACGTACTCGCACTTCACGAGCGAATGCGACTTCTCGTAAATGACGGCGGACCGGACTTCGGCGACGGCGTCGAGGCAGAAGTCATGAACAAGCTTCAGCGTCTTACCGGTATCGGCGACGTCATCCGCGATCAGCACCTTCTTGTTCGAGAAGTCGATCGCGTTGGGCACGGGAGCCAGCATGACGGGCATTTCAAGGGTGGTGCCGACGCCCGTATAGAACTCCACATTCACCAGGTGAATGTTCTTGCAGTCGAGCGCGTACGCCAGACCACCGGCGACGAACACCCCGCCACGGGCGATGCTGAGCACGACGTCGGGCTCGTACCCGTCGTCGGCGACCGCCTGCGCCAGCTCGCGAACGGCCCGGCCGAACCCCTCGTACGTAAGGTTCTCGCGCACGCCGTCGCTCACCTCGTTGCGCACCTCATTGCTCACGCCGCTCATCACACCCGCGTCCGATGGAAGTTGAGAAAGGACCGCGAGGCAGTCGGCCCCCGCTGCCCCTGATAACGCGAGCCGTACCGCTCGCTCCCATAAGGGAATTCAGCCGGCGAGCTGAGCCGGAACATACACAGCTGCCCGATCTTCATGCCCGGCCACAGCTTGATCGGCAGCGTCGCGAGATTCGACAGTTCGAGCGTCACATGCCCCGAGAATCCGGGGTCGATGAATCCGGCGGTGGAATGCGTGACCAGCCCGAGCCGCCCGAGGGAACTCTTGCCTTCAAGCCTGCTCGCGAGGTCGTCGGGCAGGCTGATGACCTCGTAGGTCGACGCGAGCACGAACTCGCCGGGGTGCAGGATGAAGGGCTCATCCCCCTCCGGCTCGACCATCCGCGTCAGATCCACCTGTTCAACGGCCGGATCGATATGCGGATAGCGATGGTTCTCGAACACCCGGAAGTAGCGGTCCAGCCGCACGTCGATGCTCGAGGGCTGCACCATGGTTTCGTCGTACGGGTCGATCCGCACCCGCCCGGCATCGATCTCGGCCCGGATGTCCTTGTCTGAGAGAAGCACGCCCCGAGGATACGCAGAGCGCGCGGGCCCGCCCCAATCGGACGTCGCCCACGCGCTCTGACGAACCGTGCTCGTTACCGCTTGGCCGACTGATTCACCGGCACGGCATGCCGTAGCCGAGCGCAGCGCGGACAGCGGATGAGCCGTCCAGGCCCGATCCGCTCGGAACCGAGCTGCTGCATCGGAAACGAAGCGGTGCTGAACACGTGCCCTTCGGCACATCGGACGACGGTGCGCTCCATCAAGTCCTCGAGTCCCTTCCCCACACCAGTGAGTGTCGCTGGTCGCTGAGTCGCTGACGACGAAAGCTCACATTACGGGATGAAAGGGACGCCGCTCCAGGCGGCACTCCGCACACCAACGGTACGCCCCAACTCCCGCACCCCGCAGCCGCTTCCACCCCGCGAACACCACAAAGGCCCCACGGTGAGAAGCCTGCGCATACACCGGGAGCCTGGGATGAGGTATCGTGTCCGAACGATGCGACAGGTCACGGCCGCGCATCATGCGGGTGTAGTTTAATGGTAGAACATGAGCTTCCCAAGCTCAGAGCGCGGGTTCGATTCCCGTCACCCGCTCCAGCAGAAAGCCCCAGGCCAAGCGCCCGGGGCTTCTTCGTTGTCCGGCCTCGCCCGGGCCGAGCCGCCCTTATGAATCCGCTCCGAGGTCAGCTCTCATGGCGTCTCGAAGGCTCTTGACGGACTTGATCAGGCGGGTGAATTCGGTGTCCAACTCGCTGTCTGTGACTTGCTCTTGGAGCCTGTCCCGCACGTCTCGCAGCTTTCTCAGCGCGTCGTCGGAACGCTTGACGACCTGCTCCGGTGCCGTGATCGACATCTGGTAGCGGAGTTCGTAAGCGCCGCCCTCCCGGTACAGCTCTCCGGCCTGATGGGCACGCTCGTCCGGGGTGAAGTTCCGTGCCTTGACGAGGTCCTTGAGCTGGTTCCTGGTCCTGGTGAGCGCCGCCAGGTACTCGCCGTACAGCTCGCGTTTGAGGTCCTCCCGACGTGCCGCGCGATCTCGTTTCCACCGCACACGGTCGGCCATCAGCGTGGAGCCGACTCCGACCACCGCGCCCAGTCCCGTGCCTATCAGCGTCCCGATATCCACAGCCGCACACTAGGTCGGCTCGTTCAGGAGCACCAGCACTAACCAGGCCCTCGGCCTCCGGCGGGCGGCGGGCGGCTTGGGCCAGTCGGAGCAGGTGAGGTGCGGGGTGGGGAGGGTGGGTTTGTGCTGGGTGAGTGGGGGGGCGTTCAGGGCGGTAGGTCGGTAAGGGGGCAGCAGTGTTGGAGCCAGCCATATGTCGTGGATGTGTCTTCGGCTTTCGCTTGTCGTCGCCGTGGTCTTCGGGGTGTTCGGTGTCAGTGGTGCGGGGGCTGTGGCCGATACTCCCGCCGGGCCGTGTGCGCTCGCTCCTGGCAGTGTGCGGGAGAGCTCTGAAGGGGTGCCCACGCCGGGGGTGTTCCGTAAGGCTGCCGGTGTGGTGAAGGCGTACACCGTTTTCGTCGACTTTCCCGACGTTCCCGCCGAAGGCACCCCGCAGGAGCGGTACCGCGAGTTCTTCCCGGCCGTGCCCGACTACTTCGCGAAGAGCTCGTACGGCAAGCTGCGGTACGAGTCGACGCCGCGGTTCCGGTGGATTCGGATGGCCAAGCCTCTGGCTGCGTATGGGATCGACCGTGGGGTCTCGTTCCGGCCGGGGTATTCGGCCGTCTCTGCCGAGGTGGACGCGGCTGTCGGTGACGGCGTGGATCTCTCCTCGTACGACCTTCTCAACGTTCTCTTCACTCCCAACGCCGGGCCGCCCGCCACCGAGAAGGTGCTCTCCGTGACCTTCGGCGGGACGAGTTTCATCTGGAGCCGGCAGACCGGTGACAGTGCCTGGCGGGTCCTCGCGCACGAGAACGCGCATGCCTTCGGCCTTCCCGATCTGTACGGCTTCCAGGGGTACCCCCCGCATCCCGTCGGCCACTGGGATCCCATGGACGAGGACTGGGGGCCCACCAATGACTTCATGGCCTGGCACAAGTGGAAGCTCGGCTGGCTCGACCGTGAGCAGGTGGGGTGTGTGTCCGGGCCGGGGGTACGGGAGTTCACGCTCACGCCGGTGTCCGACGCCGGTGGCCTCAAGCTCGTTTCCGTGCGGCTGAACGACCGGTGGGCCATCAACATCGAGGTCCGTACGAAGAGTGAGCTCGATCCCGCCGTCTGCCGGCCCGGCGTGCTCGTGTCCACCGTGGGCGTGGGCGTCAAGTCCGGTGCCGGGCCCGTGCGCGTCTTCGACGCCCGGCCGGGCAGCGGCGGGTGCGAGCTGGCGGACGACGTCGCCACCGAGCTGAGCGACGCGACCTATCTGCCGGGACAGACCTTTACCGGTCCGGGGCGTTCTGTTGCCGTGCAGGTGCTTGGTGTGGACGGCTCGGGGGGCCATCAGGGCCATCAGGGTTATCGGGTGCGGGTTGCCTTGGGGCGTCAGGCGGTGGGTGGGCTGCCGCCTGCGGCGCGGTAGTCACGGGCGCAGTCGCAGCCTGCAGATCGTCGCGTCCGTGGATGTGCGTACCGCGTGTGCCACCACCGCGCCGCGCTGGTTCTGGAGTGCGCGCTGCCAGAGGCGGGCGGGCTCCACCTCCGGGATGAGGACCGTGACGCGGGTGCCGGGTTCCGCGGCGGCGAGGTCTCGTACGTACGCCGCTATGGGGCGGCCCAGCGTGCGGCGGTCGCAGGGCAGACGGATCAGGTCGACGCCGGGGTTCCACAGGGACCAGTCGCGCTCCAGGGCCTCCGTCGCCGCGCGGTCCTCCGGGTCGGTGTGGCAGACGGTGACCGCGCGGACCTCGTCGCCGAGGGAGACCGCGACGGTCAGGGCCTCGCTCGTGAGCCGGGAGAGGGAAGAGACCGGGACGACCACCAGCGAGCGGTCGCGGTGCGGGCCTTCGGGGATACGGCCGAGGCCGAGGCGGTCCCCGATCTTCGCGTAGGCACGGTGGACGGTCTCGAACGCGGCCACCAGGACGGGCAGCGCCACCACGATCAGCCAGGCCCCGTCGTGGAACTTCGTGGCCGTGACGACGATCGCCGAGACACCGGTGAGCAGCCCGCCCAGACCGTTCAGGGCGCACTTCGCGCGCCAGCGCGGGCCGCGTTCGGCGTGCCAGTGCCGGACCATGCCGGCCTGGGCGATCGTGAAGCCGACGAAGACCCCGATCGCGAACAGCGGGACCAGGGTGTTGGTGTCGCCGCCGGAGAACAGGAGCAGCACGGCGGATACGGCGGCCAGTGCGAGGACGCCGTGGCGGTGCACCTGCCGGTCGGCCTTCAGGGCGAAGACATGCGGCAGGTAGTTGTCCCGGGCGAGCAGCTTGAGCAGTACCGGCAGACCGCCGAAGGAGGTGTTCGCGGAGAGGGCGAGCAGCGTCATCGTCGCGAACTGGACGACGTAGAAAGCCCAGTTGTGGCCCAGGGAGGCGTCGGCGAGCTGGGCGAGGACCGTGACGCCCTCGACCGGCCGCAGGCCGAAGCGGGAGATCAGAGCGGCGAGGCCGATCAGCATCACACCGAGGAGCACGCCGAGGGCCACCTCCGCGTGCTGCGCGCGGCGGGCGCGCGGGGCCCGGAAGGACGGCACGGCGTTGGCGATGGCCTCGACTCCGGTGAGCGCGGAGCAGCCGGACGCGAAGGCCTTCAGGAGAAGCAGGGCGCCGACCGTGGTGGCGTTGTCGGCGAGTACGGAGGCATGTCCCGCGGCGGCTTCCGTGGAGAGGGGTGCGGTGCGGAAGAGACCGGTCACGATCAGCGTCAGGACCGCTGCGACGAAGACGGCGGTCGGCACGATGAAGGCCCTCGCCGAGTCGGCTATGCCGCGCAGGTTCAGGGCCGTCACGAGGGCGAGTACGGCCAGGCAGAGCCACAGCCGGTCGTCGTGGAGGCCGGGGAAGGCAGAGGTGAGGGCGGCGACGCCAGCGGTGGTGGCGACGGCCGCGTTCAGGACGTAGTCGAGCACGAGGGACGCCGCGGCGAACAGGCTGGTGCGGCGGCCGAGATGGGTCCTGGCCACCGCGTAGGAGCCGCCGCCGTCCGGGAAGGCGGCGATGACCTGGCGGTACGACGCGACGAGCACCGCGAGCAGGGCGGCGATGGCGAGCGTGACGGGGAGCGTGAAGCCGAGCCCGTGGCCGCCCGCGGTGGCGAGGACGAGCACGATCGCCTCGGGTCCGTAGGCCACCGAGGCCATCGCGTCCAGGGAGAGGGCCGCGAGGCCTGTGACCGCGGTGAGACGGTGACGGTCACCGGGGGCTTCGCGGGTGCCGGGGGCCGCCTCGCGGGTGCCGGGGGCCTCGCGAGTGCCGGTGACGGCTTCGGCGCCAGTGGCGGTGACGGTGGCGTCGTGGTCCGGGGGATCCTCGTCGGCGGTCGCGACGTCGGGCTCTGCGGTCGGTACGGACATGCCGAGTGCTCCTTACTGGTCAGGTGCGCTCAGGTTCTGTCCGGTTGCCGCCTTCGGTGTGCGGTCCTTGCGCGTTCTTCGCGCCTGAAGGGCCTGATCTGACGGGACGTTGACGGTGGCGGTGGCGGTGGGGCGGGGCGGGGCGGCCCGCCACGCCACCAGGCTCAGTCCAGGATTCCCAGCTGGTAGAAGAGCTCGTACCGCTTCGGGTCGTCGGGCAGGAACCAGTTGAAGCCCTCTTCGCAGAAGACCGCCACCAGGTTCACGGCGATCACGGCGCCGATGAACCAGAGCACCGCCCGGCCGGCCATCCAGTAGGCCCCGCTCGTCGGGATCGTCCGGTCGGCCGTCAGGTGCGCGAAGGTCAGGACGATGCCGATGGCCACCACCGAGGCCATGAAGAGGATCCAGGCCCAGACGTACATGTGCAGGCCGAGCACCGGGGCCCCGTAGCCCTTGTCGCCCGGCAGGATGTGCAGCATCGTCTGCCGCCAGGCCGTGAAGCCACCGCCGATGCAGGCGACCAGGGCCAGGCCCCAGCCCATCATGTAGTCGCGCCCCGAGACCGTGCCGGTCATGCCCCTGCGGACGATGGTGGCGGCGCCGAGCGCGGCGAGCAGCATGAACATCCGCTGGACCATGCAGAGCGGGCAGGGATAGTCCCAGCTGAGGAACTGCACGCCGAGGCCCGCGCAGACGATGCCGGTCCAGCCGACGGCGAAGAAGCAGGCGAACCAGTACTGGACCCGGCCCAGGAACTCGGCGCGGCCGGGCTCCGCGAGGGGTGTGGTCATGGAGGCCATGTCAGTAGCTCAGCCCCAGCTTGAGGCTGCTGGTGATGTGGTGCTGGAGCAGGAGGATCGTGGCGAGCAGCACGATCCACCAGGCGCCGAGCACGACGGCCCTGGACCGCTGCTGGTACAGGGCGATCAGTGTGGCCAGAAGGCCGCCGAAGATGAGCGTGTCCATGCCCGCGGACGCTAGGAGCGGGGCGGGACCCGGCGGGGGAGCCGGGCCGGGACGCGCCCACAAGTCCACGGGATGGGACCAATCCGGCCACCCCCTGCCGTGTGTCAGCCGTCCTGGTTCTGGGCCGGCTGTGCCGTGTTGAGGCGGCTGCAGCGCACCGTCCACGGCTGGCTCTCGCCCTCCTCGTGCATCCGTACGTCGACCTCGGGCGGCGGTACGTCGCCGGGAAGTTCGGCGCTCGCGGCGGTGCAGGCGAGCTGGCTGACCGCCGTCCAGTCGAGGCCGCCCTCGGCGATCCGGTAGGGGACGTACAAGTCGACCGCGCCCTTCGCGCCACTGGCCTTCAACTGGCCGTGCATGGGCGGCACTTGACTGATGAGACCGCGTTCGCGCTCCGCCTCCGTGGGCCCTTCGACGAGCAGGTCGAGGGCCTGCTGCGGCCCGTACGCGGAGTCCGTGGGCCGGGACACCATCTGGTTGCCGTACGGCCCGACGAAGAAGAGGCGCGCGTGCTGCGCCACGGTGCCGGGCGACTGCAGACCACTGGCCGGGGCGCCGACGGCCGTCGGTGCGGTGCTGTCGATACCGCCGCAGCCGGTGAGCGCGAGCAGCGGCGCCATGACGAGGGCGAACGGGACGCATCCGCGCTTCACCGGGTCACCTTCTTCTGATCGGCCTTCTGGTGGTCGCCCTTCTTGTGCTCGCCCTTCTTGTGCTCGCCCTTCTTGTGCTCGCCCTTCTGCTGGTCGGCCTTCTGGTCGCCCTTCTGCTGGTCGGCCGGGAGCGTCACCGTGAACACCGCGCCGCCGTCGGGGGCGTTCGCGGCGGTCAGGGTGCCGTGGTGCAGCAGGACGTTCTCGCGGGCGATGGCCAGGCCGAGGCCGCTGCCCTCGGAGCGGGTGCGGGCGGAGTCGCCCTTGTAGAAGCGGTCGAAGACATGCGGCAGGACGTCGGGCGGGATGCCGGGCCCGTGGTCGCGCACCCGCAGCGTCACGCGGGTGGCGCAGACGCGGGCGGTCACCTGCACGGGGGCGCCGCCGTGCCGCAGCGCGTTGCCGATCAGGTTGGCGAGGACCACGTCGAGGCGGCGGGGGTCGAGGCGGGCGCGCATGTCACGGGGCAGGTCGACGGCCACCAGGTCGGTCCAGGCACGGAGTTGGAGGGTCTTGCGGACGGCGGTGGCGAGGTCGACCTCGTCGAGGTGGAGCGCGGCCGCGCCCGCGTCGAAGCGGGAGATCTCCATCAAGTCCTCGACCATGCGGGCCAGTTTGCGGGTCTCGTCACTGATGAGCCGGACCGCGTCGGCGGTGTCCGGGTCGAGGCCCGTGGCCTCCGCGCCGTCGTCGAGCACCTCGGTGACCGCGGTCATCGCGGCCAGCGGGGTACGCAGCTCGTGCGAGACATCGGAGGCGAACCGCCGGGCGTTCGCCTCCATGCGGCGCAGCTCGGCGTCGTCCCGCTGCAGGGTCGCGGCCATGTCGTTGAACGTCCTGGTCAGATCGGCCAGTTCATCGCGCCCGGTGACCGGGAGCCGGGTGTCCAGGTCTCCCTCGGTGATCTTCTCAGCGGCGGTACGCAGCCGCCGCACCGGACGCAGCAGACTGCCGGCCGCGATCAGCGCGGGCACCAGGGCCAGTGCGAGGGCCGGCACGGCACCGGCCTGCGCGGCGGCGATCAGGGCGGAGATATCGGCCTTCTGGCCGCTGAGCGAGAACGCGGCGTAGACGGTGAGCCCCGACAGGCCCTCTTGCCCGCCTGACGCGACCCCCGCGCCCGGCTTGGCCTCCCCATCCGACTTGGCCTCCGCACCCGACTCGGCACCCTCGCCCGACTCGGCACCCTTGCCGCTCTTCCCTCCGCCGCCGCCTCCGTCTCCACCTCCGTCTCCACCTCCGTCTCCACCTCCGTCTCCACCTCCGTCTCCGTACGCGACGGGCATGGCGATGCCGAGCCAGGGCTCGCCGCCGTGCTCGAAGCGCTGCTCGACGGCCTCCTGGTGGGCGGCGGCCGCGGCCCGCAGCCCGTCGGGCACCCCGCTGTCCCCGGCCCTGACCAGCGCCCCGCCCCCCGCGCCCTTCGGGTCCCGGCCGCGGTACTCCGCCGAGACCCGCCAGTCGCGCGAGCCGCCCGCACGGTCCAACTGACGTACCAGAGCGTCCAGATCACCTTGCCCCGGCGGGGCCGGGAGGCCGGGCGCGAGCGAGTCGACCTGGGAGCGCAGATCGCGTACGGCGGTGTCCTGGGCGCGGTCCAGGATCGCGGCGCGCGCCTCCCGGAATGTGAGCGTCGCCGTGAGCAGCGCGCTGAGCGCCGAGACGACCAGGAAGGCGACGACGAGACGGGTACGAAGACCGCCCTGCGGCAGCCGGAACCAGGACGGGCGCCGAAGCCAGGACGGGCGACGGAGCCGGGCAGGCCGCCGCCTCCGCCGGGACGGGCGCCGTGATCCCGCCGGCCCGCTCACAGCGGTCCGAAGCGGTAGCCGAAGCCGCGCACCGTCTGGACGTACACCGGCCGCCGCGGATCGTCCTCGACCTTTCCGCGCAGCCGCATCACGCACGCGTCGACCAGGCGGGCATCGCCGTAATAGCTGTGCTCCCAGACCTGTTCGAGCAGCTGCTGGCGGCTGAAGACCTGGCCGGGTGCGGCGGCGAGGAAGAGCAGCAGTTTGAGTTCGGAGGGGGCGAGGACGAGTTCGGAGCCGCCCTTGAAGACCTGCAGGGCCGAGCGGTCGAGGGTCAGGCTGCCGTGCTTCTCCAGCCGCTCCAGGGGTTCGGCCGCGGCCGCGCTCTCCTCGCCGGGGCCGGGGCCGGGTTCCTGGGGCGGTACGACGCGGCGAAGGACCGCGCGCATCCGTGCTTCGAGCACCTCTCCGCCGGCCGGTTTGACCACGTAGTCGTCGGCGCCCGCCTCCAGGCCCACCACCATGTCGATGTCGTCGCCGCGCGCGGAGAGGATGATCAGGGGCAGCTGCCGGGTCTCCCTGATCCGGCGGCAGACCTCGAGGCCGCTCATCCCGGGCAGCATCAGGTCGAGGAGCACGAGGTCCGGCCGGAATGTGTCGAGGGCCCGCAGGCCGTCCTCGCCGCTGGCCGCCGTCTCGACCTCGTGGCCGCGGCGGCGCAGGGCCAGGGTGACGCCCTTCCTTACGGCGGGGTCGTCCTCGATCAGCAGCACGCGTGTCATGGACGACCATGATGCGTGGCCCAGATGACCCCTTCTTCCCTGTTCTGTGATGAATCGATGACAGTCACCTGATCTGCCGCACTTTCTTAGGTTCCTGTGCTTGCCTCGGCCGTATGACCGAGCCAGAGACCGAAACCGAGACCGAGATCGAAACAGAGACCAAACCAGGGGCCGAGACCCAGACCCAGACCCAGAAATCCCGCTCCGGCAAACAGCAGCGGATCCATCTCGCCGGTGTCACCGTGGCGGCGTCGGCCCTGCTGCTCGCCGCCTTCGCCCTGCTCTTCGTCCAGCCGGGCGAGCATGACCACACCGATCACCGGGCGCCCATGCTGACGCAGGTGTCCGTCACCAAGGACTGAGCCGTCCCAGCGGCCGGGGCCCCGGCGTCCGGGCCTCACCGGCCGGACGGGTGCGCCTCGCGCCAGGCCGCCATCGAGCGGTTCCACTCCTCACCCGAGAGCGCGGTCAGGGAGGCGGGGAAGAGACCGTCCTCCTCCTTGGCGATGTGCTGGTGCAGCTCGTCGATGGCGTCGAGCAGGGTCCGTACGTCCGCCGGATCCTCCAGGTCGAGGGCCGGCAGCAGCGCGGCGAGCTCGCGGTGCTCGGTGACCAGGTCCGCGATGTACGGCGCGTACTCGGGGTCCTCCTTCATCACCGCGAACAGGCCGTTCTCCTCACCGCGCCAGTGCGCGTCCAGCTCCCCCGCCATGACCGTGACGAGCTCACGGGCGCGGGCGACATCGCCCCGTTCCAGGGCGCGCGCGGCATCGCCCGCGGCGTCGGTGACCCGCTCGTGCTCGGCGATGAACTCTTTGATCAGCGGGATCTCACGGCAACCGCAGTAGTGGCACATAACTGCCTTTTCTACGCGGAGGGGGCGTCGGCTTCTATGCCCACAGGGCCTCGGCGAGTGCGACTCCCACGAACGCCGCACCGAGCCCGGCCACCACGCTCGCGACCGCGTTCATCGCGGCGAGGAAACGGGCTCCCGATTCCGCGAGCCGCAGTGTCTCGTACGAGAACGTGGAGTACGTACTGAGCGCTCCGCACAGGCCCGTGCCGAGCAGCAGCTGCAGCTGTGAGGAGGCCGCGCCCGCCGCGACCGCGCCGGTGAGCAGGCCGAGGACCAGACAGCCGGTGACGTTGGCCGTGAACGTGCCCCAGGGGAAGACCGAGTCGTGGCGGCTCTGCACGGCCCGGTCGGTGAGGTAGCGCAGGGGCGCGCCGACGGCAGCGCCGCACAGCACGAGCAGCCAGTTCACCCGTCGCCCTCCCGGTCCCGGCCGACGTAGCGGATGACCTCGCAGTCGTCGAGGATCACCATGCCCTCGGCGACGAGTTCGTCGAGCTGCGGCAGGAAGGCGCGTACGCGTTCCTCCGTGTCGACGATCACGACGGCCACCGGCAGGTCCTCACTGAGGGAGAGCAGCCGGTGGGTGTGGACGAGCGAGGAGGCGCCGAAGCCCTCGATGCCCTTGAAGACACTGGCGCCCGCGAGGCCCGCCCGGTGGGCGCGGTGGACGATCTCGCTGTAGAGGGGCTTGCGCTGCCAGGTGTCGCTCTCGCCGATGAAGATCGTGACGCGCAGTGCGGTACCGGTGAGCCTCATCATCGTCCATGCCTCCCGGGCGTCAGGCCGAGTACCCGCCGGGTCGCCGTCGCCGCGAGCCACACCGCCGCGAGGGCGGCCAGGAGGGTCAGGGCCAGATAGACGAGGGCGGTGCGGGCCGTGTGCAGATCCGTCAGGTTCTCGATGTCCACGGCGTACGTCGAGAAGGTGGTGAAGCCGCCGAGTACGCCCGTGCCGAGGAACGGGCGGACCAGGCGGTGCACTTGACGCCCCTCCGTGATCACCACCATGAGGACGCCCATGGCGGCGCAGCCGGCGACGTTCACGACGAGCGTCGTCCAGGGGAAGGTGCCGGGAGCGGTGGGCCAGAGCAGCGCGGCACCGTAGCGGGCGGCGGCGCCGAGCATGCCGCCGAGCGCGACGGCGGCCACGGTCGGGCCCTGGCCGCGCAGCAGCGCGGGGCGGCGGCGCAGCAGCGCGGGGCGGCGGCGCAGCAGTGCGGGCGCCGCTCGCGGGCCCGCTCCCCTGGCCTGTCGCACTCCCATGAACAGCAAGGTTAGTTCTGTACGGTGAGCGCCGCCCGCGAGCCCTCCGTCCTCGACCGCGCCGCCCGCACCGCCCGTAGCGGCAGGAAGAGCAGCAGCCCGAAGGGCGAGAGCAGAATCGTCAGGACCAGGAGCGGGCCCATCACCAGCGGGTGGATACCGAGCCGCCGGGCCTCGCGGTACATCCACTGGCCGAGCAGCAGGTCCCAGGCGATGACCTGCGCCCAGATCGCCCCCGCCCCGTCGGCAAGGGCGGTCAGCTCGCGGAAGCCGTCGAGGCCGGGGCTGCGGACCGCCGCCCACAGTTCGGGGAAGACGGGCAGGGCCAGGGCGAGATACACGACGAGCACGGGCACGACCGTCAGCGGTGAGGCGGCGATCCTCGCGGTGAGCCGCCACCCGGGCGCGAGGATCAGCAGCAGCCAGACCGGTGCGGCGAGCCAGAAGGACAGCTCGAAGAGAAACCCGCTCATGCGACCGGCTCCCATTCCTCGTCGACTTCTCCGTCACCTTCCTTGTCGACTTCCTTGTCGACTTCCTTGTCGACTTCCTTGTCGACTTCCTCGTCATCTTCCTGGTCGACTCCTTGGTCGACTCCTTGGTCGACTTCCTGGTCGACTTCCTTATGGGCTGCGTGCGTTGTGCGGAGCGCGGCCCAGGCGGCCGCGGCGGTGGCCACAGCGATCAGGCCCGCCAACGCGAGGGTCGCCCCGTCCGGGCGCAGCAGCGGCTGTCCGCGCAGCGCCTGCCAGAGGAGGAGGGCGAAGACGCCCGCGTACGCCGCAGCCGCGATCCGTACGAGACGCAGCCGCACCCGCGGCGCGCGCAGCCGGGACAGCCGGGGCGCGAGCGCCAGGAGCGCCATGACGACCAGGGGGAGCAGCTGCAGTGCGTGCATGCCGAAGAAGTGCGGGATCCGCAGATCGCCGCCGGTCGTCGCCCAGCCGGTCAGCGGCATCGAAGGGCCGCCGTCCGGCACGCCCACGCTGTGGGCGCCCACCACACCGGACTCCCCGCTCTCCTGCCCCGGCGCGGGCCGCACCATGAGGAAGCCGACGGCCGCGCCCGTGAGGGCGAGCGTGATGCCGGAGCGCATCGCCGATGCGGCGGCGCGGTCGAGGTTCCGGGTCCGCAGCAGCAGTACGGCGATGGTGAGCGTGGCCAGCCAGAGGACCACGACGGCATCGGCCATGACACCGAACAGCGCGTCGTCGAGGGGCGTTTGGTGGTTGAAGTGGCTGCGCCTGCCGCGCACCACCTGGCCCACGATGATCACCATCTCGACGACGCTCGCCGCCGCCACGAAGGTCCCCGCCCACCAGCCCACGCGCCGGGCCCGGCCCGACGGCAGGAAGGACACCATCCAGGCGAGCGAGAGGCCGTACGCCAGGAACGAGACCGCGAACTTGAAGGGCTTGAACCAGATCGGCGAGCCCACGAGGCCACGGTCGTCGACCAGCAGGCCGCCGGCGCAGATGACGGCGAGGACCGCCATGGTCAGGGAGAACAGGAGCAGGGGACGGTGCCAGTCCTGCCAGGGGCGCCCCCTCCGGGTCCACGCCCGCGCATCGCCCTGTGAGTTCGGCGGGTTCAGCGAGTTCGGCGGGTTCGGCGAGTTCCGCGAGTTCCGCGAGTTCCGCGAGTTCCGCGAGTTCCGCGAGTTCCGCGAGTTCCGCGAGTTCGGCGAGTCCTGTGGCCGTGCCGCTTTCCGTGCCCGTACCGGAGAAGACATAGCTGTCCCCCGCTCTCCTAGTCATGGTGACAGAAACAGATAGCGGCACTATCCGCTATCCGATAGCGGCACTATCTATGATGGGGAGCGCCCTGGCAAGGGCGAACCGCGAATCAGGGAGTGAACAGGCCGTGCGCGTTGGCGAGTTGAGCCGCAGGACCGGGGTGCCGGTGCCGACGATCAAGTACTACGTCCGCGAGGGCCTGCTGCCGCCCGGCGAACTCACGAGCCCCAACCAGGCCAGCTACACGGACACCCACGAGCGCAGGCTGCGGCTGATCCGCGCTCTGCTCGACGTCGGCGGCCTGAAGGTGGCCGCCATCGCGGAGGTGCTGCGCGCCGTCGACGATCCCGGGCGGCCGGTGCACAAGGTGCTCGGGGCGGCCACCGAGCGGCTGGGCGCGCGGCACGCGGAGCACGACGACCAGGAGGCGGCCGAGGCCGGGGCAGCCGTCGGGGAGCTGATCGAGCGGCGCGGCTGGCGCACCGACAAGTCCAGCCCCGCCGCCGCCGATCTGGCCCGCGCCCTCGCCGCGATGGGCCGGCTCGGGCACGGTGCGTTCCGGGAGGTTCTCGACGACTACGCCGAGGCCGCGGAGCGCGTGGCCCGCGCGGACCTCGGCTATGTGGACCGGAAAGTCGCGGTGGAGGACCTGGTCGAGACGACGGTCATCGGAACGGTGCTGGGGGAGGCGGTGTTCAACGCGATGCGGAGGCTTGCGCATGTGGACGCCTCGGCCCGGCTGTTCGGGACCCGGCCCGAGGCCAGTGATTGAGGCGCCGCCCCCCTGTCCAGCGATGTCCCCGGTGGCGCCCCGGACAGGCCGAATCAGAGTCGCCACTCCGGGGCGAGAACCTGCAGGCGGCATACCCACGTCAAGCCAGTGGACACCGCCCCGATGGCGCCCCGGACAGGCCGAATCAGAGTCGCCACTCCGGGGCGAGAACCTGCAGGCGGCATACCCACGTCAAGCCAGTGGACACCGCCCCGATGGCGCCCCGGACAGGCCGAATCAGAGTCGCCACTC
>NZ_JBHTCF010000006.1:124953-128782 GCF_042665355.1 Streptomyces monticola
TCCGGGGCGGGGTCCTGCGGGCGGTATGCGCATGTCAGGCCGGTGGACACCGACTCCCTCAGATGCGCGGCCAGTTCGGGGTGGCGGGAGTCCAGGCGGCGGATGGTGTCGCGGATACGGGCCGTGACCGCTTTGCGGGCCCGCTCCGCCTCGTCGCCCAGGCGGCGGGCGCGGCCGCCGAGACCCGCTGCCGTGCGGAGTTCGGCGAGGAGGGCGGCGCGCTCCTTCTCGTGGCGGGCCGCACGGCCCGCGTCGCCCGTCGCCGCCGCGCGGTCGATCTCCTCGTCCAACTGGTCGAGGCGGCGGCGGTACTGCCGCTTCGCCTCGTCGTCGAGCACCGGGTCCCCGCCCATGCCGCTCGCCGCGATCACCTCGGCGCCGCCCTCGGGGGCGAGCAGCTGCACGGCGGGGATGTCGGCGCCGGGGCGGCTGAGGAGCCGGCGCAGGTCGCGCAGGCCCTTGGCGTCGGGCATCGGTGTCGTACGCCCTTCGTACGTCAGGGTCCATACGGCGCCGTCGAAGCGGAACTCATAGGCGCAGGGCGTGAGTTCGGCGGGCGGTGGGCGATGGGCGGCGAGCCGGCGCAGGACACCCCGCATGCCGAGCTCTTCCGCATCGCGCACGACCTCGGCAAGCAGGGCGGAGGCGTCCTCGCCACGGGCCGCGCGGACCTCGGCGAGGCGGGCCCGCGCCTCCACCGACCAGGGGCGGGCGCTGAGGAGTTCCGCCGAGTGGTACGCCGCCGTGAAACCGGCCTCCGCGTCGTCCCAGCGCTCAAGTGCCGCGTCGCACAAGGCGATCCAGTGGACGACGGGGCCGCTGATGTCCCAGCCGAACATGGACACCGCCCACTGCCCGGCGTACGGGACGAGAGCCTCGCGGGCCGCCTCGCACAGCCCCGGGTCGCCCGCGGCGGCAGCGGCGGCAGCGGCCTGGGCCTGGAAGCGCAGACGCAGCGGCAGGAAGCCGCGGTCCAGGCGCGGCTCGCCGCCGGAGAGAAGTTCGCGGGCGTACGCGATCGCGGCGGCCGTCTCGCCGTCCATCGCGGCGCCTTCGCCGGTGCCGCCAATGCCGATACTGCCGCCGGTGGGCGCGGAGCCGGGGTGCGCAGCGCTCGTGCGTGCCGTGCCGGGGCGTGCCGTGCCGGGGCGTGCCGTGCCGGGGCGTGTCGTGCCGGGGCGTGCCGTGCCGGGGTGTGTCAGGCCGCCTCGCTCCATGTCGGCTCGCTCCAGGGCCGTGATCCCGGCGACCAGGCGTGAGCAGGGGTGGTTGTGTTCGAGGCGGCGCAGGAGGTCGTCCAGGCCTTCGTGGCGGCCCTGCGCCAGGGCGAGGGTCCAGCGGTGGTGGTCGAGGAGCGGGGAGAAGTGGTCGCTCGGCCGGGTGCGCCTTGCGTAGCCGTCGGCCTCCGAGAGGAAGCTCTCGGCCTGCGCGAAGCGCCCCATCAGACCGCTGACGATGGACTGGTCGATGGCCGCTCCGACGCCCATGCGGGGAATCGCGTGCTCCTCGGCGTGCGCCACGAACGCGTGGTACTCGTCCAGATAGCGCGGGTCGCCCAGCTCGATCCTGGCCACCCAGTGCAGAGCGCGCGCGAAGTGCTCGCCCTCCTGGTCGCCGGAGCGGCGGGCGATGGCCGTCAACTCCTCGACCAGCGCGACGCGTTCGGCCGCGGTGCCCGGGCCCCAGATGGCGTGGTGGCGGGCCCACAGGCTGAAGCCCAGGGCTTCGTCGTCCTTGTGCCGCCGAGCCAGGACCGCGCTGCGCACGCTCAGCTCCTGGGCGAGTTCCTCGGCGCTGCGTTCGTCCGGGCCGCGCTGCTTGGCCGGTGCGCCGCGTCCCTTGGCCGACGGGCCGCGCTGCTTGGCCGGTGCGCCGCGTCCCTTGGCCGACGGGCCGCGCTCCTTGGCCGGTGCGCCGCGCCCCTTGGCCGACGGGCCGCCGACGAGCGCCCGGTGGGCCTCGCGCAGCAGCTCCTCCCCGGAACCCTCGAACCCCGGCGGGCCGAGCTGCGGGCCGCCCTGCAGGGTGAGCGCCACCCGGGCCAGGAGCGTGGCGTCGTCCAGGGTGCGGGCCAGGCGCAGCGCCTCGGCGAAGGCGCGGCCCGATTCGGCGCTCTCCCCCGCGTGCTGCAGGTAGGTGCCGAGCGCCAGTGTGGTGAGGACACGGCGGCCCCGGTCCGCGAGGCCGACGGCGCGCTCCACCGCACGTCTCTGGTGGGTGATCTGCTCCTCGATGGCGAGCCGTGAGCCCGCGTCCTGGGCGGCCTCCTGCAGCAGGCGCACCGCCGTCTCGGGGGTGACCGCGCCACCCGCGGAATACGCGTGCCGGGCGCGGTCCGCGGGGAACACCTTCGACGCCAACTCGGGTGCCTGCTCAAGGGCGTTGACCACGGCGGCGTGTCTGGCCGCGGCCTCCTGGGGGTCGAGTGATTCGTACAGCGTCTCGCGTACGAGATCGTGGGCGAAGGCGAAACGGCCGCCGCCGAGCGCGGTCACCAGACGGGCCGTGATCGCGTGGTCGAGGAGGCGGTCGACATGGGCGCCGGGCCCGCCGCCGACCCCGGCGAGCACCTGCCGGTGGAACTCACGGCCGAGCACGGCACCGGCGGTGAGCAGCTCCTTCGCGGCCGGCGGCAACAGGTCGAGACGGCGCCTGACCGCCTCGCGCACACCCGGTGCGAGCGCGCCGAGCGAACCGCCTCCGGCCCACAGGCGGGCGGTCTGCTCGACGAAGAACGGGTTGCCGCCGGTGAAGCGGTGCAGCTCCGTGACCGTGTGCTCGTCCGGCTCGCGGCCCGCGGTACGCGCGACGAGGGCAGCGGTCTCCGCACGGCCGAGGCCCGCGAGGCTCAGGGTGGTGGCCTTCGCTACGAGCGGCAGGATCTGCTCGCGCAGCGGGTGCCCCTCGGCCTCCACCTCCGCGTCGCGATACGTCCCCACGAGGAGCAGGCGCTCGAACCAGGCGTGCCCCGCGGCGAATTCGAGCAGCCGCAGCGACGCGGTGTCCGCCCAGTGCAGGTCGTCGAGCACGACCACCACGGGCTGGTCCTGGGAGACGGCGACGAGGGCGGTGGTCACCGCGTCGTACAGCCGGAAGGCGCCCGCGGGGTCGTCGGCCGCGGCCTCGGCCGTGGCGTCGGCGGCGGGGGTCCGGGCGGCCTCGCCGAGCAGCACGCCGAGGGCGGGACCGGCCGCCTCCTGCGCGGCCGCGAACCGCTCCGGGCCGACGCCTCGGCGCAGTCCGCGCACGATCTGCACCCACGGCCAGTACCCCGGCGCGCTGTCCGAGGCCCAGCAGGCGCCGGTGAGCACCAGGGCACCGTGCCCGCGCGCCTCCTGCGCGGCCTGCGTGACGAGGGTGGTCTTGCCGATACCCGCCTCGCCGGTGACCAGGACCAGGCCGCCGTGGCTGTCCGCGGCACGGGCGGCCCCGGCGCGCAGTACTGCGGCGGGGTGATCGCGGCCGAGGAGGTCGGTCATGCTGGAACCATAAGTGGCCGCACTGACAATTCGCACTGGGTCCGTACCCGGGGGGGCGCGGCACCATCGCACCGTGGGCGCGGCACCATCGCACCGTGGGGCGCGGCACCATCGCACCGTGGGGCGCGGCACCCTTCATCGCCCTGCGGGCTCGCCCACAAGCGCCGGACGGGCTGCGGCAGGTCGTCTGCAGGTGCGTCGTGGCTGGTCGCGCCCACGCGGCGGAGCCGCATATCGGCACAGCCCCGCTTCCCGCGGATCGACGCCCCGCACGAGCTGCAGCACATCACCCGCGAGTCCGCCGTGGCAGGTCGCGCCCACGCGCCGGAGCCGCATATCGGCACAGCCCC
>NZ_JBHTCF010000006.1:128880-468835 GCF_042665355.1 Streptomyces monticola
CGGAGCCGCATATCGGCACAGCCCCGCTTCCCGCGGATCGACGCCCCGCACGAGCTGCAGCACATCACCCGCGAGTCCGCCGTGGCAGGTCGCGCCCACGCGCCGGAGCCGCATATCGGCACAGCCCCACTTCCCGCGGATCGACGCCCCGCACGAGCTGCAGCACATCACCCGCGAGTCCGCCGTGGCAGGTCGCGCCCACGCGCGGGAGCCGCATATCGGCACAGCCCCGCTTCCCGCGGATCGACGCCCCGCACGAGCTGCAGCACATCACCCGCGAGTCCGCCGTGGCAGGTCGCGCCCACGCGCCGGAGCCGCATATCGGCACAGCCCCACTTCCCGCGGATCGACGCCCCGCACGAGCTGCAGCACATCACCCGCGAGTCCGCCGTGGCAGGTCGCGCCCACGCGCCGGAGCCGCATATCGGCACAGCCCCGCGCCCCTTACGGGGCGCGTCTAATCCTCGGTCGAGTAATAGCGGTAGAAGACCGCGCAGGCCACCGCGCCCGCGACCAGGGCCGCGTTGCCGATCGATCTGAGGATGCTCGCGCCGGTCAGGCTGTAGAGGTAGCCGAAGGCGACCCCTGCGTAGGCGCCCCAGACGAAGGCGCGCAGCTCGCGTGGCAGGCGCGGGGCCAGGGCGCGGGCGGCGAGGTAGAGGGCGCCGGCGATCAGGCCCGTGAGGACGCCGAAGAGCACGTTCCCTGTGGTGATGGGGCCCGCGGCCCGGTGGATGCCCGCGGCCCAGACGCCGTAGACGACGGCGAGCAGCGGGGCCACAGCGGCCGTCGACCGTGCGGCGGCCCCGGCCCGGAATGTGGGTGCGGCGTGAGCCATGAGCTCGTCCTCTCTGTCACCCCCTGCCCCTACCAGGGCACAACGTGCGGCGGCGACCGGCAACTCGAACCCTCAGTGCTGGTGGCGGCACGGGTCCTGGGGCTTGCACCAGCACTGGTCCTTGGTGTGCTGCCACTGGTTGTGGTTCTGGTTGTTGTGCTGGTCTCCCTGGTTGTTGTTGCCGCACATCGGCGCCTGCCGTTCCGGCTTCATAAAGGCGCCGCTGGCCCAGCCGCGGGCGCCGCCCAGCCAGTACCAGTACGGATTGCCGTTGACATGGCTGCCGAAGGTCGCGCACTCGATCCGGTCCTGACTGCCCGGCGGCAGTGAACCGACGATCGCGGCACCGGTGTTGGGGTCGGCCCGCAGATTGATCTCGCCGTGCGAGACGACCCGGCCCCAGATGGGACCGCCGTCGTTGTTCGCGGACGCTGTGCCCGCCGCCGAGACGGTCAGTCCGCCGCCGGCGAGCAGGCAGGCGGCAAAGGTACGCAAGGCCCGGGACTTGAGCATGATCGGCCTCCTCGGCCCCGTCCCCTCGCGGGGAGGAACCCCCCTTCCCCTCTTCCAGGAAACACCCGCCACGGCCTTCGCGCGCGGCGCCGCCGGGCCGCCGGGCCGCCGGAGCCGCCAGATTCGATCTGGCGGCCGCGCGGCAGGCTCTCGCGCCCTGAAGGTGACGGCACAACAGCGCTCAGCACGGGGCACGGGGAGGGAGGTGGGACGGCAATGGCGCAGGACCCGCTCAAAGTGGCCGTGATCATCGGCTCGGTCCGCGAGGGCCGCGTCGGCGACACCGTCGCGCACTGGTTCCTGGAGCGTGCGGGCAAGCGGGACGATCTGGAACTCGATGTGCTCGACCTGGTCGACCACCCCGATCTGCCCGTCCGTCACCCCGCGTCACCGACCCCGGCGACGCTGCGCCTGACCCGGCACTTCGACCGCGCGGACGCGTTCGTGATCGTCACGCCCGAGTACAACCGCAGCTTCCCCGCCGCCCTCAAGCAGGCCATCGACCTGGGCTACGACGAGTGGCACGCCAAGCCGGTCGCCTTCGTGAGCTACGGCTACGGCAGCCATGGACTCTACGCGGTCGAGCAACTGCGCACCGTGTTCACGGAGTTGCGGGCGATGAGTTTGCGCGACGGCGTCGGTCTGAACCTCGTCGACGAACTTCCGCAGGACCCCGAGAACCGGGCGGTCACCACGATGCTCGACCAGCTCGTCTGGTGGGGGCTCGCACTCCGCGAGGCCCGCGCCGTACGCCCGTACACCTCCTGATCATCCGTACAACACCACGTACGCAACGCACAACACGTACACAACGCACAAGAAGGGACCGGACGACATGAGCGACCAGACGACCGGCCTGGCCATCGAAACCGCGGGTCTGGTGAAGACCTTCGGCGAGAACCGCGCTGTCGACGGCGTCGACCTGTCCGTTCCCACGGGCACGGTCTACGGCGTCCTCGGCCCCAACGGCGCAGGCAAGACCACCACAGTGAAGATGCTCGCCACTCTGCTGCGGCCCGACGGCGGCCAGGCCCATGTCTTCGGCCGCGACGTCGTGCGCGAGGCGGACGCGGTGCGCAGCCGGGTCAGCCTCACCGGCCAGTACGCCTCCGTGGACGAGGACTTGACGGGCACCGAGAACCTGATTCTGCTCGGCCGCCTGATGGGCCACTCGAAGAAGGCGTCGGCCGACCGCTCCGAGCAGCTCCTCGAGGCCTTCGGGCTGACCGATGCGGCCGGGCGGCAGGTGAAGAACTACTCGGGCGGTATGCGGCGCCGTATCGACATCGCCGCGTCCATCCTCAACACCCCCGATCTGCTCTTCCTCGACGAGCCGACCACGGGTCTCGACCCGCGCAGCCGCAATCAGGTGTGGGACATCGTGCGCGCCGTCGTCGCCCAGGGCACGACGGTCCTGCTGACCACTCAATACCTGGACGAGGCAGACCAGTTGGCGTCCCGGATCGCGGTCATCGACAAGGGCCGGGTGATCGCCGAGGGCACGAAGGGCGAGCTGAAGGCGTCGGTCGGCGCGGGCGCGGTGCATCTGCGGCTCCGTGAGGCCGCGCAGCGGGTCGAGGCCGAGCAGATCCTGCGGCTCACGCTTGACGCGCAAGTACAGCTGGAGGCGGACCCGTTGGCGCTGACCGCGCGCGTGGGCGACGCCGCGAGCAATGGCCGCGGGGCATCCGAGAAGGCGTCCCGCGCGCTCGCCGAGCTGGCCCGCGCCGGCATCACCGTGGACACCTTCTCCCTCGGCCAGCCCAGCCTCGACGAGGTCTTCCTCGCCCTGACCGACAGCACGACCGCGCCCGAGGAGGCGGCAGCATGAGCACCGCGACCACCACCACGACCAGCACCGAAGAGCTCGCCCCGGTCTCCACCGAGTCGCTCGCCGAACTTCTCATCTCGAAGGAGAGGCCACCGCGGCCCAGTGCGCTTTCGGCCTCGGTCACCTTCGGGTGGCGGGCCATGCTGAAGATCAAGCACGTCCCCGAGCAGCTCTTCGATGTCACCGCCTTCCCGATCATGATGGTGCTGATGTACACGTACCTCTTCGGCGGTGCGCTCGCGGGCTCGCCCGAGGAGTACATCCAGTACCTGCTGCCGGGCATCCTCGTGATGTCGATCGTGATGATCACGATGTACACGGGCGTGGCGGTCAACACCGATATCGACAAGGGCGTCTTCGACCGCTTCCGTACGCTGCCGATCTGGCGGCCCGCGGTGATGGTCGGCTATCTGCTCGGCGACATGCTGCGCTACGTCCTCGGCTCGCTCGTGATCCTGACGGTGGGCCTGATCCTCGGCTTCCGTCCGGACGGCGGGGTGCTCGGCGTCGTGGCGGGCGTCGCCCTGCTCGTCGGCTTCTCGTTCGCCTTCTCGTGGATCTGGACCATGTTCGGTCTGATGCTGCGCACCGAGAAGTCGGTGATGGGTGTCTCGATGATGGTGATCTTCCCGCTGACCTTCCTCAGTGACATCTTCGTGGAGACCTCGACGATGCCGGGCTGGCTGCAGGCGTTCGTCAACAACAACCCGATCACGCATGTCGCTTCGGCGGTGCGGGGCTTCATGCAGGGCGAGTGGCCGGGCTCGGCGCTCGCCTGGTCGATCGGCTGGGCGGTCGTCCTGATCGCGGTCTTCGGACCGGTCACGATGCGGCTCTACAACCGCAAGTAGCCGTACGACGACCACTGACTACGGGGGCACGGGGGTCGGGGGCCGGAGCGCGCATCAGGCGCTCCGGCCCCCGCGCGTGCGCCCCTCAAGGAGACCGGGTGCTCCACCCGTGTTGCCCGGCCACTCGTGCGCAGCAGCCCCGGTCGCGGTGGCGGAGGTGCGGCACTTGCCTGGACGGGTGCGGACATCTCGGGGAACAGCCGGAACGACCGGAACGACCGGAACAGCCAGTGCGGCCGGTGCGGCCGGTGCGGCCGGTGCGGCCGGTGCGGGCAGAGCGCGCGCCGTCGTGTCGGCGGCGCTGCTCGTGCTCGCCTGTCTGCTGACCCCGCTGGGGGCGCTCTCCACCTGGGCGAAGTACGAGATCGGCGACACCGACAACTACGTGGCCACGATGGCGCCCCTCGCCTCCGACCCCGCGGTGCAGGGGGCCGTGGCCGACGCGGTGACCAAAGAGATCATGAAGCAGATCGATGTGGGCCCGCTGCAGGGCACCGTCGAGACCTTCGTGAACGACGCGGTGCAGTCCTTCACAGAGACCAAGGCCTTCAAGACCGCCTGGGAGGCCGCGAACCGGGCCGCCCACGACGCGGTGCAGGAGGCCCTGAACAACGGCGACAGCGACACCGTCACCATCGATCTGGCCCCCATCACCGAGCAGGTGAAGCAGCAACTCACGGACGACGGCGTGCCGTTCGGGCGCCGGATCCCGGTCGAGCACACCGAGGTCACGGTGATGAACGCCCAGGACCTCGGCAATCTGCGGAAGGGGTTCCACATGCTGCAGGTCGCGGGCATCTGGCTGCCGGTCGCCGCCGCCCTGTGCGCGGTCGCCGGTATCGCCCTGGCCGTACGCCGCCGCCGCGCCGTCACCGCCACCGCGCTCGGCATGGCCGCGGGCGCCGCCGCACTCGGCGCCGCCCTCGCCATCGGCCGCAGCCTCACCCTCGACGACCTTCCCCCGGACGTCTCACGCCCCGCCGTGGCCGCGGTCTACGACGCCCTGACGTCCTCCCTGCGCACAGCGGCCTGGGTGATCCTGGCGGTCGGCCTCCTCGTGGCCCTCGCGGCCTGGGCGGGCGGACGGTTCGGGTGGTGGAGCCGGTGGGGACGGCGGCGCGCCTGAACGCGGGACCGCCCCCACATCCTCAGTTCGCCCAGTCCTTGAGGGGCTCGGTGTTCAGCTCGACGCCCACGGGGTCCGGCAGGGTGAGCGTCTTGCCGAAGGGGACGGTCGTGACCGTCTCGTAGCGCGGGCCGTCGGGCTGCGAGTGGACCTTGACCTCGCAAGTGTCGCGGTCGATCAGCAGGTAGACGGGGATGCCGGTCTCGGCGTAGGCGCGGGGCTTCTCGACGCGGTCACGCTGATTGGTGTCGGGGTCCCGGGAGGTGACCTCGACCACCATCAGGACGCCGTCGGGGCTGGCCCATTCACCTTGGCCGACGAAAGCGTCGATGGGGACAAGGGTGCCGTCCGGGCGGGCGTTGCCCCTGCGGTACTCCTCTACCCGCAGCCCCTGCTCCGGGTAGAGCCACCAGCCCGAGTTGGCCTGGATACACAGCCGCGACAGCCACGCGATGATCCGCCCACGGTCCCCGTCCGGCACAGCCTTGACCCCCATTTTCCCGTTGCCGAACTCCAGCCGCAGCGCCTCGTTCAGTCATATGGCCTGGCGAGCCAGTTCCTCGAATTCGTCCTGGGTCAGGATGGTGGACCGATGCTCTTCCATGACGCTCGCGCGGTCTCCTCCCGGATCGGGTCCGTGCCCTCACTCCACGGCGGCCCGCCGATCACCGATCGCTGATCAGAGAACCGCGGACAGGAACCCCCGCAGCGCCTTGTTGAACTCCTCCGGGCGTTCCAGGTTCGGCAGGTGCGCCGCGCCCTCGATCACGCACAGGGTGGAATCCCGCAGCGCGGCGTGCATCGCCTCCGCGTCCGCCACCGGCGTGTATGTGTCCTGGGCTCCGACCACCACCAGGGCCGGAACCGTGACGCGGGTGAGGAGTTCGCGGTAGTCGGGGCGTTCGGCGCGGCCGCGCAGGGCGGCCGCCGCGCCCTCGGGGTCGGTTGCGGTCATCATGCGGTGGACGTGCGCCGCCACCTCGGCATCGGCGTGCGGGGCGACCATTTTGTACAGCACCTCGTCGGCGTATCCCCGCATGCCCTCGCGTACGAGCCGCCCGGCGAGCTCGCGCCGCCACTCCTTGCCCGCCTCCGTCTCCGCCGCCGGGAACGTGTCCGCGAGGACGAGGCCGCCGATCCGCTCCCCGAAGAGCCGGGCGCACTCCATGACGATCTGGCCGCCCATGGAGAGGCCGCCGAGTATGAACCTCTCGATGCCCAGGTGGTCCAGGAGCGCTTCGATGTCACGGGCGAAGACGGAGAGTTCCGTGGTGCCGGGCACCACCGTCGAGCCGCCGTAGCCGCGCAGATCTGCGGCGATCACCCGGAAGTCCGTTGCCAGATCGGCCAGTTGGGGCGCCCACATCGTGCGGTCGAAGGGGTGGCCGTGGACCAGGACGACGGGAGGCGCGGTGGCTGCGCCGAGGTCGTCGTAGGCGAGGGTGATCCCGTGGGGAAGCAGTGCGTTTGCCATGGTCAGGAGCGTAGGAGGGGGTATTGGATCGGTGCAATGCATTGCTTTGTTCTCGGAGCAATGTGAGGGTACGGGGGTGGGGGTACGGGGGTACCCGGGGGTACGGGGGTACCCGGGGGTACGGGGAGCACGGTGGGACACGTACACGGCGAACAGGGGCGGACGGCATGCGCGGCTTCGACGACTACCGGCGGATCGCGGACGCGATCGCCGCCGATATCGCCGGCGGGCGGCTCAAGCCCGGCGACCGGCTGCCCCCGCAGCGGCTCTTCGCCCGGCGCCGCCGTATCGCCCCGTCCACGGCCAGCCGGGTCTACGGCGAGCTGGTGAGCCGTGGGCTCGTCGTCGGCGAGGTGGGGCGCGGCACCTTCGTCAGGGCCGTGCCGGAGCCGACGGGGCGCGCCCTGACCGAGCGGACAGGACCGGCCGAGATCAATCTGGAGCTCAACTACCCGTCCGCACCCGGCCAGTCGGAGCTTCTGAGCGCGAGTCTCGAACCGCTGCTCCGGCCCGATGTGTTCGCCGCCGCCACCCAGGTCGCCGCCGCGGCGGGCACCTCGCAGGCCAGGACCGCCGCCGCACGGCTGCTCGCGTCCGGGCCGTGGCACCCCGAGCCCGAGCAGCTCCTTTTCGCGGGCAACGCCCGGCAGGCCGTGGCCGCGGCCCTCACCGCGCTCGCCCGCCCCGGGGGCCGGGTCGGCGTCGAGGCGCTGACGTATCCGGTGGTGAAGGAGATCGCGGCCCGCCTCGGCGTGACCCTGGTGCCGCTCGCCATGGACGCCGAAGGGCTCCGGCCCGGCGCGGTGGCGGCCGCGCACCGCAGTGCGCCGCTGAGCGCCCTGTACGTACAGCCGACCCTGCACAATCCGACCTGCGTGACGATGCCCGAGCGACGGCGTGCTGAACTCGCCGCCGTGGCACGGGAGTTGGATCTGCCCGTGATCGAGGACCGGATCTGGTCCTTCCTGCACCCCGGCGCGCCCGCGCCGCTCGCCGCCCACGCCCCCGAGCGCACCCATGTCGTCGACGGCCTTTCCAAGCGCGTGGCGCCCGGCCTGTCCGTGGGCCTGCTCGCCGTCCCCGCCCCCGACGTCGAGCGCACGGCCGCGGCCCTGCGCTCCGCCGGCACCACCGCGTCCCGGTTCGCCCTGGAGGCCGCCACGCGCTGGATCACGGACGGCACCGTGGACCGGCTCGCCACCGCCAAGCGGGCGGACGCGGCGGCCCGGCACCGGATCGTCCGGGACTGCCTCGGTGGCCATGACGGTGCCGACGGCCTCGGCTGCCATGACGGTCCCGACGGCCTCGGCTGCCATGACGGTCCCGACGGCCTCAACGGCCTCAACGGCCATGACATACGCACCGATCCGCACGCCTACTACGCCTGGTGGCGGCTGCCCGCACCGTGGCGCGGCGAGACCTTCACCGCCGCAGCGGCCGCCCATGGCATCGCCATCACCCCGGGCGCCGCCTTCGCCGCCGGTTCCCACACCACGCCGGACACGGTCCGCGTGGGCCTCGCCTCGCCCTCCCACGACGTGCTGCGGGAGGCGCTGCGGACGCTCGCGGCGGTGGCGGCGCAACCCTGCGCCTGAAATCCCCGTCTCTGAGGGAGAATTCGGGGCACTCTGCGCGTTGAGAACGTCGGAGCGGGCGATCGTCCCGGAGAACGGGCGATCGTCCCGGAGAACGGGCGATCGTCCCGGAGAACGGGCGATCGTCCCGGAGGAGTGGAGACCGGCAGACCGAAGGCCGGAGCGATGAAAGGCGCGGGCGCACCCTTGGAGTCGGAGACGGACACACAGGCGGAGACACAGGCGGACACGGAGCCGAATTCGGAGTCGGAGCCGGAGTCGGAGCCGAATTCGGAGTCGGAGCCGGAGTCGGACACGGGTACCGCGAGGAGCATGGTCCGGGCGCCGCGTAACACCCCGCCGCGCGCGCGGCCCTGGCGCCTGCCCGCGCTCTGGGCGGCCGCGGTCACCCTCGCCGGGCTCACCGTCGTCCTGCTGTGCCGCGCCCTGGACGCCGACGCCGTCACCCCGGTCCCCCAGCTGCTCGCGTTCCTGCCCTGGCTGCTCGTGCCCGCAGCCGTGGCCCTCGGCCTCGCCGCCCTCGCGCGCTGGCGCACCGGCATGGCCTGGGGCGTGCTCGTCCTGGCCGTGACGGGCTGGTTCCTGCAGCCGTACGGAGCCGCCGCGAGCCCCGCCGGAGCGCCGGTGGCCCAGCTGCGCGTCCTCACGTCCAACGTCGAATTCGGCGGCGCCACCGATGAGTTGATCGCCGCCGTGCACCGCGAGAAGCCCGACCTGGTGTTCGTGCAGGAATGCGATCTGCCGTGCTCCACCGCGCTCAAGGAGCGGCTCGGGGACCGCTTTCCGCACCGCAGCCTCGTCGAGGCCACAGGTGCCGAGGGCTCCGCGGTCCTCAGCCGGTATCCGCTGAGGCCGGCCGCGGGGGTCGCCGGGACACTCGGCATGCCGGGGGCGGTCGCCGAGGTCGAAGGGCACGACGTACGGCTGCAGCTCGCGCACCCGATGCCGCCCGTGCCCGGCGGGGTCGACCTGTGGCGGTCCGAGCTGGGCGCGCTGCGGGACTACGCCGCGCAGGGCGCGGGCACGCCCACCGTGCTGGCCGGGGACTTCAACGCCAGCCAGGACCACGCCGCGTTCCGCCGCATCCTCGACACCGGGCTGCGGGACAGCACCCGGCTCGCGGGCGGCTCGCGGACCCCGACCTGGCCGAGCGTGACGGCGCCGCCGCTCGGCGCGCAGATCGACCACGTCCTGGTCAGCCGGGACTTCGCGGCGCACGACGCGCGCTTCCTCGATCTGGCGGGCACGGACCACCGGTCACTGGTGGTGGACCTCACGCTGTACGGGAGCCGTTGAGCGCGGCGGGGGAAGATCCCGGCCCCGTCCGGGCACCCACACCACCCGCGCCCGACCCGCACCACCCGGGCAAGGCCCACACCACGAACCCCGCGCCCGACCCGCACCACCCGGGCAAGGCCCACACCACCCGCGCCCGACCCGCACCACCCGGGCAAGGCCCACACCACGAACCCCGCGCCCGACCCGAGCAGGCTCCGCGCCCGGACGACGCGAACATAATGGACGTATGCCCCGAGAGTCCCCCGCCGCCCGTCTCGCCCCGCCCGAGTGGCTGGTCCGGAGCCTCGGCTCGCTGAAACCCCAGGCCGCGCCGGTCCCCTGGCCCGCCGTCGCGCGGGCGGCGGTCGGCATGGCGCTGCCGCTCGCCCTCGGTCTCGCCGCCGGGTACCCGGCCTACGGCGCGATCGCCGCGATGGGCGCCCTGTCCGGGGTCATCGGCGACACGGCGACCTCGTACCGCATGCGGGTCTACAACATCGCCGTGCCGCAGTGCTTCGGCGCCGTCGGCGTCACCCTCGGCACGCTCGTGTACGGGCACGGGTGGCTGGCCGTCGCCGTCGTCACCGCCATCGCCCTGGTCTCCGGGATGATCTCCACGATCGGGGCCGTCGCCTCGGTGTCGGGGCTTCTGCTGCTGCTCAACTCCGTGGTGGGCGCGGGCCTTCCGATGCCGGGTGACTGGTGGCTCGCGCCGCTGCTCATGACCGGCGGCGGCCTCCTCGTACTCGTACTCGCGCTGCTCGCCTGGCCGCTGCGCTCGGGGGTGCCGGAGCGGGCCGCCGTCGCCGGGACGTACCGCACGGTGGCGGACCTGCTAGAAAGAGCGGGCGCCGACTCGGACGCGTACGCCGCCGCCCGGCAGGACGTCACGCACTCCCTCAACCAGGCCTACGACCTCGTGCTCGCCCGGCGCGCCCGCGACCACGGCCGCAACCGCGATCTCGTCCGCCTCCTCGCCCAGCTCAACGCCCTCATCCCGGTCGTCGAAGCGGCCCCCGCCGCGCACCAGCACGGCCGGCCGCTGCCCGCCGAAGTGCCCGCGGCGGTACGGGCGTTGGCGGCCGCCGTGGAGCGCGGCGCCACCGGGCCCGTGGATCTGCGCCTGCCCGAGGGGCCGCGGGGGCACGCCGCCCAGGCCGTGGACTCCTCGGTCCGGTACGCCGCCGAGATCCTCGCCGACACCGACCCGGGCAATGTCGACGACCGTCTCGGCCGCCCCGCCGCACTGCGCGAACGCGCCCGCCGCGCCGCCCGCAACGTCCTGCTCTCCGCCGCGTCCTGGCGCTACGGCCTGCGGCTCGCCCTGTGCATCGGCATCGCGCAGGCCCTGGTGTCCCTGATCGAGGTGCCGCGCTCGTACTGGGTGGCGCTGACCATCACCTTCGTGATGAAGCCCGACTTCGGCTCGGTGTTCTCCCGGGCGGTGCTGCGCGCGCTCGGCACCGCCGCGGGCCTGGTGCTCGCGGCGGCGGTCCTCTCGCAGGTGCCGCGCGGCTGGTGGGACGTGCCCGTGCTTTTCGTCCTCGCGCCCCTCATCCCGGCTCTGACACCCCGGGGTTACGGCTATCAGACGGCCGCGATCACCCCGGTGATCCTGCTCCTTTCGGACGTCCTGAACCACCAGGGCGCGGCGCTGCTCGCCCCGCGTCTGTACGATTCCCTCATCGGCTGCGGTATCGCCCTGGTCGCGGGCTATCTGCTGTGGCCGGAGAGCTGGGGCACCCGGATCGGCGACCGGCTCGCGGACGCCGTCGCCGACACCGCCCGCTATGTCGAGTGCGCCTTCCTCGACCCGGCGACGCCCGGCGTCCCCGACCCGGCGGCCCGCGCCCGGATGCGCCGCCGCCTCTACCGCGATCTGTCCGTCGTCCGTACGGAGTTCCAGCGCGCCCTCACCGAACCGCCGCCGGTCGGCCCGCGCGCCGCCGCGTGGTGGCCGCTTGTCGTGGCCCTGGAACGGGTCGTGGACGCGACCACCGCGGCCCGCGTCCGGATCCGCCACGGAGCGCCGCGGCCGGAGCCGTCCGAGTCCAAGGAACTCGCGCTCGAACTGGAGCAACTGGCCGAGGATCTGCGGGAGTCGAAGGTGCGGGTGGGCGCGCGGGCGGGCGCGGAGCCGTTGCCTCCGGCGGACGGGGACAGCGTTCTCACGCCACTGCGCCAGGAGGTTCTGGCGGCGCGGGCGCTGGCCGCGCCGGCGAGTGGACCGTAAGACATGGCCCCTGGCGGGGCGGCCGGTGTGCCATCTGCAGGTGCGTCGTGGCTGGTCGCGCCCGCGCGGCGGAGCCGCATATCGACACAGCCCCGCGCCCCTTCGGGGCACTACCGATCCGCTGAGCCGCAGGCCTACCGCAGCCCGAACACCGCAGGCCTGCGGTGGGACCACGGCCTCGCCGCCTCCAACTGTGCGCACAAGGACAGCAGTTGCGCCTCGCCCGCCGGGCGGCCCGCGAGGGTCACGCCGATGGGCAGGCCCGCCGCGTTCCAGTACAGGGGCAGCGACGCCGCGGGCTGGCCTGTGGCGTTCCAGCCGCCCGTGTACGGGGTGAACAGGGTCTGGCGGCGCAGCAGCCCCAGCACCTCGTCCTCCGTGGCCGCCGCGAAGAACTCCGGTGGCTGCGGCGGCAGTCCGAGGGTCGGGGTGAGGACGGCGTCGTACGGCTGAAGGGCCGTGACCACCGACCGGGTCAGCGTCTGCAGCCCGGCGAGCGCCGCGTAGAACCGCTCCCCCTCGATCTCCCGGCCGCGCGCCCGCCACCACCGGGTCACCGGGAGCAGCAGGTGCTCGTCCTGCTCCCGTACCGGCATCCGCAGCGACTGCACCGCCCAGGTGGCGAAGAACAGCCGGCTCAGGCCCTGTGTGAAGGGGTTCGGGAGTTCCTCGACCTCGTGGCCGAGCGAGACCAGGAGCCGCGTCGCCTCCTCGTACGCGGCCAGGCAGTCCGGGTCGGCGCTGCCGCCGTCCGGGCCGAGGTCGGCGAAGCGCGCGATGCGCAGGCGCCCCGGGTCGCGCTCGGTGTACGGCAGGAAGGTCTCTCCCGGCGGCAGCGGCGGTGCCCAGTACGAGTCGCCCGGCGCCGGGCCCGCGAGCGCGTCGAGCAGCGCCGCCGCGTCCCGTACCGTCCGGGTCAGCGGCCCCTCCACGGCGAGGCCCGCCACGTTGGCGTCGGGCGCCGGGCTGATCCGGCCGCGGGACGGCTTGAGGCCGAAGATGCCGCAGGCGCTCGCCGGGATACGGATCGAGCCGCCGCCGTCACTGCCGTGCGCGAACGGCACGATGCCCGCGGCCACCGCGGCGGCCGCGCCCCCGCTCGAACCGCCCGCGGAGCGCGTGGTGTCCCAGGGGGTGCGGGCGGAGCCGCGGACCGTGTTCTCGGTGAAGGCCGTGAGACCGAACTCCGGGGTGTTCGTCTTGCCCAGGCTGATCGCCCCGGCCGCCTTGAGCCGGATGACGCTGTGCGCGTCGGCGTCGGGTACGTGGTCCGCGTACACCCGTGAACCGAAGGTCGTGCGGATGCCGGCCGTCGGCGTCAGGTCCTTGACGGCGGTCGGTACGCCGAAGAACGGCGGCAGGCCCTCGGGCCCGTCCGCGGCGATCCGCCGCTCGGCGGCCCGCGCCTCGGCGAGTGCCGGCTCGGCGGTGACCGTGACGAAGGCGCCGAGCCTGTCGTCGTACGCCTCGATCAGGCGAAGGCCGCGCTCGACCAGTTCGACGGGACTGACCTCGCCCTTGCGGACGGCCGCCGCCAGGGCGAGCCCGTCCCCGCCGAGCCCGTCCCCGCCGGACCCGTCCCCGCCGGACCCGTCCCCGCCGGACCTGTCCCCGCCGGACCCGTCCATGGCGTCCGCCGCCGCGTTCCCCGCGTCCGTGCCCGCTGCGTCCGTGCCCGCTGCATCCATACGAACCGCTCCCCGCGCCGTCCGGCGCACCCGAAGTCCGTGCCGGTCATGAAGTCCGTGCCCCCTGCATCCAAGGCCCGCCGCGACGCCCCGTCAATACGCCCGCGATCCGTCCGCGATCCGTCCGTGATCTATCCGCGGTCCGTCCGCGGTCCGTCCGCATCCCGCCGTCCCGTGGGCCCGTACGTCCCATTGGCCCGTACGGCCCAGCCACCGAGTGCCCCGCGGGCGCGCTCGCCACGATGGACCCATGGTCAAGGCCTCCCGGCGCGCCGCCGTCCTCTGCGCGGGGCTCCTCCTCGGCGCCCTCAGCGGGTGTGCCGACGCGGAGGGGCTGCACAGTGACGGGCCCCTGGAGGATGTGACCGCGCCCCTCAGGCTCTGGCAGGACAGCACCCCGGCCCCCGCGGCCCCCGAGCAGCGTCCCGGCCGGCCTGCGGCCGTGCCCGGGGTGCCCGAGGTGGCCTCGGGCGATATGCGCAAGGCCGATGCGCTGGCGGTGGTGAAGGCCGATATCGCCACCTCGGGCGCGCAGGACCGCGGCTCGGGGCGGCTTGTCGACGCACGCGCCGTGAAGCTGATGGCCGCCTGCTCCGGCGACGACTGCCCGGTGCGCGAGCCCGTGCACCACGATCTGACCGGTGACGGCAAGGGCGAGCTGATCACCGCCGTGGACATCGACGGACGCACCAGCGAACTGCGCGTCTACACGGCCAAGGAGCGGACCGTCACCCGGATCCTGGCCCGCCGCGGTGTCCTGGAGGGCGTCGAGGTGGCCGCCGGGCACCTCGCCATCCGTGAGCCCACCAGCAACTCGCAGTACGTGAGCGTCTCCGACTACGTATGGGAAGAGAAGAACGGAACCATGGCCCTGTGGAGCCTGACGCTCGATGAGTGCCGCTCCCTCAGCTCCGGTGACGGCCCCTGCCCCAAGGCGGGCTCATGAGTCTGCGCTGGAAGATCGCCCTGACCATCACCGCGGTGTCCTGCGCGGTCGCCGCCGTCCTGGGCGTCCTGGTGCACAACGTGGTGGCCCGGCAGACCGTCGGCGAGGTCCGCAAGGAGATCCACGCGGACCTGGAGACGGCCATCGCCAACTACGAGTACGGCACCTCGACCAGCAACAGCAACACCGAGCTCGACCCGCCCGAACTCCCCGACAAGCTGCGGGAGTTGGTGGCCAAGGGGGAGCGGGGCAGCATCGTCGGCATGCGCAAGGGCCAGCCCGTCATGTGGGCCGCGGTCCCCGCCGACGGCAAGCCGCTCGCCGTCTGGTCCTCCTACCGCAACACCCGCGACCGCCTCTCCAGCATCGACACCGCCATCCTCGGCTCCGCGCTGCTCGCCGCCGGTGTTGTCACCCTCGCCGGGATCTTCCTCGCCACCCGGATCAGCCGCCGCCTCAGCACCACGGCGCAGGTCGCGCGGCGGATCTCGGAGGGCGATCTGGACGCCCGGGTCGGTATGAAGGCGGGGCGCGGCGGGCGCGCGGGCCATGACGAGGTACGGGACGTGGCCGGGGCACTCGACTCCATGGCCGCCTCGCTGCAGTCACGCCTGGAGACGGAGAAACGGTTCACGGCGGATGTCGCGCACGAGCTGCGGACCCCGCTGACCGGCATGGTCGCGGCGGCCGGGCTGCTGCCCGACGGACGCCCCAAGGAGATGATCAACGACCGGCTGCAGGCGCTGCGTTCCCTGACCGAGGACCTGCTCGAGATCTCCCGGCTCGACGCGGGCGCGGAGACCGCGGAGCTCGCTCCGTACGAACTCGGCGCGCTGGTACGGCGGGCGGTGGCCGCCACGGGCCTCGCCGCGGAGGTCCGGGTGGAGCGGGACGCGGTCGTGGAGACGGACCGCCGCCGCCTCGACCGCATCCTCGCCAACCTCCTCACCAACGCCCACCGCCACGGCCGCCCGCCGGTCGAGGTGACCGTGGACGGGCCGGTGATCGAGGTCCGCGACCACGGCAAGGGCTATCCACGTGACCTGATCGAACAGGGGCCGCAGCGGTTCCGTACGGGCGAGCCGGGGCGCGGCAAGGGGCATGGCCTGGGCCTGACCATCGCTGCCGGTCAGGCCCAAGTCCTCGGTATCACCCTGGAGTTCGGCGGCGCACCGGACGGCGGTGCGCGTACGGTGCTGCGCCTACCCGCTGCGTGACCTCTCCTGCGTCACGACCGCCCGATCAGGCCGCCTTGCCGAGCCCTTTCACGAGCCCGTTCTGCCACAGCTGCTCGACCTTGGCCTTCTCGTTGGCGTCCGGGTTCGGGTTGGTGCAGGAAGGGCCGGGGCCGCCGCCCGACATCAGCTCGCTGCACGGCCCTTCGTAGTGGTCGGGGAGGCCGAGCACATGGCCGGTCTCGTGCGCGGTGATCCGGGTGGAGTCGTACTCCTGGGCCTGGGTGTAGTCGATGAAGATATAGCCCTTGCCGTGCCCGTCCGTGGACGCGTACGAGCCGCGCGGGTCATTGCCCTCGCGGTAGTCGAAGTCCGGGTTCGAGCCCTCCTGCAGCTGTACGTTCTGCACGGAGCTGTTCCAGATCTGGGTGCTGCGGTCTATCTGGGCCTTGAAGGTGGGGGCGCCGGCCGCGCTGTAGGTGACGGTGACGGCCTGGGCGCCCGGGTTCGCGGCGAGCTTCTTCGCCACCGACTTCTGCACGGCTTCGAAGAAGGCCTTGTTGGCGGCGGCGTTCTCGCCGGACTTCTCGTACGAGATGTACGCGGGCGTGGCGGCGGACGTGGGCGCGTCCGGCACGGCGGACGCGGGCGAAACGCCGAGCGTCGCGGTGGCGAGACCGAGGCCGATGGCGGCAGAGAGCGCCGACTTGGACAGTCGCATGGGGGGCTCCTACTCGTGGGGGAGGTGAGCGTCGACCGGCTCGTGTGGGGCGAGCGGTCACCCGTGAGTGTCGGGGAGCAGGAGGCCCGTGGGGATGATGGCAATCGGCGATAGCACCGGGCTATCACCCCGCCGACCGACCGGAATTGCCCGACTGCTTCCCCAACTCCACCTCTTCTGAGGGGATTTGGACGTCTGGTGTGACGCCCGTGACCGCCATACGCTCACGGCATGGAGCTCGAGGTGCGACACCTCCGTGCCGTGTGTGCCATCGCCGACACCGGCAGCCTGCACAAGGCCGCACGCCAACTCGGCATGAGCCAGCCCTCGTTGACCACCCAGCTGCGCCGGATCGAGGAGTCGCTCGGCGGCCGGCTCTTCGCCCGCGAGCGCACCGGCTGCCGCCCCACCCCGCTCGGCCGGGTGCTGCTCAGCCGGGCCCGGCCGCTGGTCGCCGAGATGCGGGAGCTCGTGACCGAGGCACGGGCCGCGGCCGCCAAGGCGGGGGACCGCCCCGACCTGCGGATCGGCTCCACGGCGAGCCGCGCGCTCCCCGGCTGGCTGCGCCGGCTGCGGGTACGGCGGACGCGGGCGGAGATCTCCCTGCATATGGACGTCTCGGCGAACGCCCTGCTCCGGCTGCTCGCCGAAGGCCAGCTGGACGTCACCTTCGTGCACGAGGTGGAGGGCTGCCCGCTGCGGCTTCCGCAGGGACTCAGGCACCGGGTCCTGGTGCGGCGCGAGCCGCAGTTCGTCTCGCTCGCCGTGGACCACCCGGCGGCGGCACGGCCCGTGGTGCGGCTCGGTGAACTCGCGGGCGAGCAGTGGATGGTGGATCCGACGGTCGACGGTGAACGCGAGGGACTGCTCCGGGTGCTGCGCGCGGCCGGCCTCAACCCCCGGGTCCTGCACGGGGATTACCTCACGGCGGCCACCCTGGTCGCCACCGGCGAAGTGGTCACGGTCTGCCAGCCCACCTCACGGGCCCGCCCCGATATGGCGATCAGGCCGCTCGAAGGGGACCCCCTGGGCGTACGGCTGCTGCTCGCCGCACGCACGGAGGCGGAGCTCGACGAGGTCTACGCGGATCTGGAGGCGGCCTACTGGGAGGCGGCCCGGGAGGCCACGGGCTACCGGGACTGGCTGCAGCGCGGGCGCGCGGACGGCGCGAATACGGTTCCCGCCGCAGGTGGCGGCAGGGCCGCCTGACCCACCCTGACCAGGCCTTTAGTCCCCTATTCATCCGGTTTTCCACCTTTACAAAGGTGTGCCGCTTATAGCCGGTTTTCGTTACATTGCCTACGCATTACCCAAACATGACCTCCGTAGCTTCATTGGTGTCGCCGCCGCAGGGGGCGCGACCCACACGACTTAGCCATCAGTAAGAGCTACGAGGAAGAGCCGAACCATGCGCGCCACCCGCCGTACCCTCCGCACCTCCGTCATCGCCGCCGGCGTCGTCGCCGGAATAGCCGCCATGCCGGTCGCCACCGCCTTCGCCGACTCCCCGGTCCCGACTCCGTCCCCGACCCAGTCGCAAAACCAGAACAAGGACCAGAACAAGGAGAAGGAGCAGGAGAAGCAGCGCACCAGCGAGCCGCAGGGCCGCCAGCTGGTGAACACCGTCAACCTGCTCGACGGCTGGTCCGCCAAGATCTTCAAGACGGCGGGCAAGGGCTACGACGCCGAGCTCTACAAGGGCGGCGGCCTCCAGGCCAAGATCGGCCAGGGCTCCTCCAAGGTCACGGGCTACACCTTCACCCTCTCCGCCGACGGCAAGGTCTCCGGCGTGAAGGACAAGGACGGCAACGACAAGCCGGTCCCCGGCGGCTGGGTCAACAAGGGCTGGACCGACCTCGGTGACGGCTGGAAGGCCGAGGTGCAGGTCAACGCCTCCGCCCGCTCGGCCAAGGCCTACATCCAGAAGGCCAAGATGCACGACGGCAACCTCGCCGCCAACGGCAAGACGGCCAGCACCAAGATCGCCGGTTACACCTTCACGCTGACGATCGACGGCAAGATCACCAAGTCCGGCAAGGGCGACGACAACAACAACGACAACCAGCGCACCTTCGTCCGCGAGTACAAGAACCTCGGCGGCTCCGGCTTCGACGCCAAGGTCTACAAGGTCAAGGGCGGCTACGACGCCGAGATGTGGGCCAAGGACCCGGCCTCCGGCAAGTACATCAAGTGGGACACGCTGCAGCAGCGCGGCAACAAGCCCGCGTACGGCCAGCACAACGGCGCCCACTTCGTGCTCAACCCCGACGGCACCATGAAGGGCTGGACCGAGGGCGGCAAGAAGAAGAACGAGAACAAGGGCGGCAAGGACTTCCAGAAGGGCAAGGTCGTCCCGAAGGGCGGCGTCAAGGCCGGCGCCGAGACCGCTCCCGAGGACAACACCGCGATGCTCGCCGCCGGCGGCGGCATGGCGGCGGCCGGTGCCGCGGGCCTCGGCTTCGCGATGCTGCGCCGCGGCCGCCGGGAGAACTGAATCTCCTGACCGCAAGCTGAAAGTGGGGCACCCCGACGGCAGGGGGGTGCCCCACTTTCTTATGCCTAGACGCCGATGTCGCGGCCGTCCTTGCGCCATACCGAGACGACCGACGGGCGCACCAGCTTGCCGGGGCCGTCGGGCCACGCCGACGCGGGCTTCTCGACCGAGGCGCCGTCCACCTCGCCCGGGTGCTGAACGGCGACGAGCACCCGGCGGTCCTGCACCACGGGACCGCAGGTCTCCGCGCCGATCGGCACCGTCAGGAACTGCTTCAGCTCACCGCGCCGCCCGCCCTGCACGGCCGCGCCGAACAGGCCGTCGTGCGAGCCGAGTTGGGCGCCGTCAGTGGAGATCCACAGGTTGCCGTGCGGGTCGAAGGTGACATTGTCCGGGCAGGAGATCGGCGAGACCTGGTCCTTGGGGAAGCCGCCGAAGTACGTGGCCGGGTCCTGCGGGTCGCCCGCGACGAGGAAGAGCAGCCAGCCGAACTTCTTCGCGTCGGCGGCGCCACGGCGCTCGGTCAGCTCCAGGATCTGCCCGTGCTTGTTGGCGTTGCGCGGGTTGGCCTCGTCCGCGCCCGCCTTGCCCGACTTGCCGCGGTCGGTGTTGTTGGTGAGCGCGACATAGACCTTGCCGGTGCGCGGCGAGGCCTCGATGTCCTCGGGGCGGTCCATCTTGGTGGCGCCCGCCTTGTCACCGGCGAGCCGGGTGAAGACGAACACCTCTTCCGCGGACATCCCCTCGACATGCGACTCGGCGCCGTCGGCGGTGGCCGTGGCGAGCGGGATCCACTCGCCGCTGCCGTCGAACTGCCCGTCCTCCGGGTGCTTTCCCGAGCCGTCGATCTGCTCGGCCGGGGAGTCACCGGTGAGCTTGGCGACGTACAGCGTGCCCTCGTCGAGCAGCGTCATATTGTGCTCGCGGGCCGCGCGCGAGTTGCCGCGCCGCATCCGCTTGCTGCTCACGAACTTGTAGAAGTAGTCGAAGCGCTCGTCGTCACCGCTGTAGACCACGGGGCGGCCGTCGTCGGTGAGCCGGATCGTGGCGCCCTCGTGCTTGAAGCGGCCGATCGCGGTGTGCTTGACCGGCGTCGACTCCGGGTCGTACGGGTCGAGTTCGACGACATAGCCGAAGCGGTGCGGCTCGTTGGGCTCCTGCGCGACGTCGAAGCGCTTGTCGAACCGCTCCCACTTGCGCTCGGAGGCACCGGTGCCGAGGCCGTAGCGCTTGTCGGTGGTCCGGCTCGCGTTGGCGAAGTACTGGTTGAAGTTCTCCTCGCCGTGCAGCGTGGTGCCCCACGGGGTGGTGCCGCCCGAGCAGTTGTTGAGGGTGCCGAGCACCTTGGTGCCGCTCGGGTCGGCGGAGGTCTTCACCAGGTCGGAGCCGGCGGCCGGGCCCTGCAGGCGGAACTCGGTGGTCGCGGTGATACGGCGGTTGAGCTGGTGCCGGGTGACGGCGGTCAGCGCGCCGGTCCTGCGGTTCTCCTCGACCACGACGACGCCGAGGCCGTGGGCGGCCCAGGAGATCTCCACCTGTTCACGGGTCGGGTTCTCGGGGTCGTACCCCTTGAACATCAGGACCTCGTCCGTGTACTCGTGATTCGCCACGAGCAGCTGCCGGCCGTGCCCGAGGGGCAGCAGCGACAGGAAGTCGTTGTTGTACCCGAACTGCCCCGCCTGCGCCTTGGCGGTCTGGTTGTCCGGGTCGAAGGCCGGGGCCCCGCGCAGAATGGGCTCGCCCCAGCGGATCACCACATTCTGGCCATAGCCCTCGGGGACGGTGACCTGGTCGGCGGTGTTGGGCGCTACGGCACCGAACCGCAGTCCGCGGGCGGACTTCGACTTGCCCGCGGCGGTCCCGGTCCCGGCGCCGCCGTCGGCGGCAACGGCCCGCGCGCCCCCGCCCTGGCCACCACCGGTCACGGTCGCCGCACCCGCGGCGCCCGCCACCGTCACGACGGCGGCGGCCCGCATCATCGAGCGGCGGCTGAGCGCACCGGCTATGACATCGCCGGCGTATTCGTTGTCGCTGGTGTTGGGCACCTCGTGGAAGCAGGCGTCACCGCAGCGGAAACGGCAGGTGAGGGCCGAGCGGCCGCCCGGGTGCGAGCCAGAGTTGAGCAGTGGCAGCAGTTTGCGCACGTTTCCCTCCATTGGGACTGACTTCGGCGCACGCCGCGCCGACATGCTGACGTATGAATTCGGCCGTGACGTTAGGCGCGCAGGCCAGCAGGGCGGCGGCAGCGGAGTGAACGGAAGGTGAACCCCCGGCACACGACGGGAAGTTGAGCTGTGGCGGTGACGGGTCGGCGACCCTCCGCAAGATCGCTCCGCGCGGCGGCTAACCTTACGTGTCCGCCCTGGCCAGGGGTTACGGAATCAACTCACGCGAAGGGTTGCGCACATGGGCATTCTGGATCGCTTGCGGAATGCGTTCGGACGGCGGTCCCGGGAAACGGCGCCCGTGGCCGAACCTCAGCCGACGGTGCCGGCACCGTCCACCGAACCGGCGCCCGCGCCTACGTCTACGCCCGCGCCCGCGCCCGCGCCCGCGCCTGAGGCCACCGTGCCCGCGCCCGCGCAGGAACCGGAGCCCGCGGTCGTCGACGACCTGGTGGCGGCGGCCTTCGACAACCCGACCCTGGGCACGGTCCCCGCACCGGCAACGGAACGTGACGCGAACGCGAAGGAACCGGCGGCCACGGCCGCCGAGGCCGAGGAAGCCCCACAGCCGGAGACCCCGGCAGCCGCCGACGGCGAAGAAGCCCCACAGGTGAAACCCGCGGACGACAACGAATCCGCACAGGTGGCTGCGGGTGGGGACGACAACCCGGCCGAAGGCCGGTTGCACCACGACGAGCCGGAGGCCGACGCACAAACCCCCGGCCCGGAGGCCGACGCACAAACCCCCGGCCCGGAGGCCGACGCACAAACCCCCGAGCCTGAGGCCGACGTACAAACCCCCGAGCCGGAGGCCGACGTACCAGCGCCCGAGCCTGAGGCTGACGTACAAACCCCCGAGCCGGAGGCTGACGTACAAACCCCCGAGCCGGAGGCCGACGCTCAAACCCCCGGCCCGGAGGCCGACGTACCAGCGCCCGAGCCCGACGTACAAGCACAAGCACACGCACAAGCCCCCGCAGGGAAGCCCGCCTACTCGCCGGCCAGGCTGAAGGCCCGGGCCCCGGAACTGGCCGCCGCCTACAAGGCCGCGGGAGCCGAGCTCAAGAAGAGGGGCCTGACGGGCACCAGGGCCGCCGTCTACCTCGTCCTCGACCGCTCAGGGTCCATGCGTCCGTACTTCAAGGACGGCAGCGCCCAGAACCTCGGCGAACAGGCCCTCGCCCTCGCCGCCCACCTGGACGAGAACGCCACCGTGAACGTCGTCTGCTTCTCCACGGAGATCGACGGCACCGGCACCCTCACGCTCACCGAGTACGAAGGCCGCGTCGACGAGCTGCACGCCTCCTGCGGCCGCATGGGCCGCACGAACTACCACGTGGCCGTCGACGAGGTCGTCAAGCTGCACAAGGAGTCCGCCGACCCCACGGCCCCCGCCCTCGTGATCTTCCAGACCGACGGCGCCCCGGAAGTGAAGACCGCCGCGACCAAGGCCCTCACCGGGGCACCGGCGAACCTCTTCTTCCAGTTCGTCGCGTTCGGCGAGCACGACGCGAAGGCCTTCGACTATCTCCGCAAGCTCGACGCGGACGAGGAGTCGAAGAACACGGCGTTCTTCCACGCGGGCCCGGTGCCCAAGGAGCTCACCGACGCCGAGCTGTACGAGGGCCTGCTCACCACCTGGCGCCCCTGACGCCCCTGACGCCCCGCCACTCCTGACGCCCCGGCGAGGCCCGTCCGCCCGGAAAAACCCAGGGCGGACGGGGCTCCGGGGTCGGCTACGATTTCTGGGTTCCGTAGACGCGTACCGCCAAGCAGTAAGCGTCACTCCACGTAGCAACCTGGGAGCAGCCCGCGATGGCTCGACACCTCATCACCAGCGCCCTTCCGTACATCAACGGAATCAAGCACCTGGGCAACATGGTGGGGTCCATGCTCCCGGCGGATGTGTACGCCAGGTACCTCCGCCAGCGCGGCCATGACGTCCTGTACATCTGCGCGACGGACGAGCACGGCACCCCCGCCGAGCTGGCCGCCAAGGAGCGGGGCCTGCCGGTGGCCGAGTTCTGCGCCCAGGCGCACGACGCGCAGAAGGCGGTCTACGACGGCTTCGCGCTGGCCTTCGACTACTTCGGCCGCAGCTCCAGCCCGCAGAACGTCGAGATCACCCAGCACTTCGCGCGCAAGCTGCACGAGAACGGCTTCATCGAAGAGCGCGCCATCCGCCAGGTCTACTCCCCGGCCGACGGCCGCTTCCTGCCGGACCGGTACGTCGAGGGCACCTGCCCGCACTGCGGCTACGACAAGGCGCGCGGCGACCAGTGCGAGAACTGCACCCGCGTCCTGGACCCGACGGACCTGATCGACCCGCGCAGCGCCATCTCCGGCTCCACGGACCTGGAGGTGCGCGAGACCAAGCACCTCTTCCTGCTCCAGTCGAAGCTGCAGCAGGAGGTCGAGGCCTGGGTGGCCGCCCACGAGGAGGAGTGGCCGCAGCTCGCCTCCTCCATCGCCCGCAAGTGGCTGACCGAGGGCCTGCACGACCGCGCGATCACGCGTGACCTGGACTGGGGTGTCCCGGTCCCGGCGGACACCTGGCCCGAACTGGCCGCCGAGGGCAAGGTGTTCTACGTCTGGTTCGACGCCCCGATCGAGTACATCGGCGCGACGAAGGAGTGGGCGGACGCCGCCCCCGACGGCGAGGTCCGGGACTGGAAGTCCTGGTGGTACGAGCCCGACGGCGCCACCGACGTCCGCTACACCGAGTTCATGGCGAAGGACAACGTCCCGTTCCACACGGTGATGTTCCCGGCCACGGAGCTCGGCGTACGCGAGCCCTGGAAGAAGGTCGACTACGTCAAGGCCTTCAACTGGCTGACGTACTACGGCGGTAAGTTCTCCACGTCCCAGAAGCGCGGTGTCTTCACCGACCAGGCCCTGGAGATCCTGCCCGCCGACTACTGGCGCTACTTCCTGATCGCCAACGCCCCCGAGTCCGACGACTCCTCGTTCACCTGGGAGCACTTCACGGCCACGGTCAACAAGGACCTGGCCGACACCCTGGGCAACTTCGTCAACCGTGTCCTGTCCTTCTCCAAGAAGCGCTTCGGCGAGGAGGTCCCGGCGGGCGCCGCGGCCGGCGAGGCGGAGACGCGGCTCGGCGAGGAGATCGCGACGCTGCTCGCCGAGTACGAGGCGCAGATGGACGCCCTCCAGTTCCGCAAGGCCGCGGCCGCGCTGCGCGCCCTGTGGTCCGCGGGCAACTCCTATCTGGAGGAGAAGGCGCCCTGGCTGGAGATCAAGCAGGACCCTGAGGCGGCGGCCCTGACGCTGCGTACGGCGATGAACCTGATCCACCTGTACGCGGTGGTCTCCGAGCCGTTCATCCCGTCGTCGGCGTCGGCCATGCGCGGCGCCTTCCAGCTGTCCGACGACACGGCGACCTGGATCGGCCCGGACGAGGCCCGCGCCCTCGACTTCCTGCCTTCCGGTACCCCGTTCACGGTCCCTCCGGTCCTGTTCGCCAAGCTGACGGACGAGGACCTGGAGGCGTACAAGGAGCGCTTCGGCGGCTCGGAGGAGTAGGCGGAGCAGGCCCCTTCGCCCCTTGGTAAAGTGCGGCGCTTGACTCGCCGAGGGGCACAAGGGGGGGACCTTGAGCACACAGCTGTACTCAACTGCCAAGGAGCTGGCCGCAGTTCTGTGGCAGCGCCACACCATCTACCGCGAACGCAACGGCGGCATGGTCATACGGGGCGACCACGTGCACCGCTGGATCAGCCTCGGGGCCTCCGGCACGCGGGGCGAGGTCCTGATCCGCGCGGGCCGCATCCTGGACGGCGGCACCACCGCGCCCGCCCGTACCGAGGCGGTCGTACCGCTGGCCAGTGGCACTCAGGAACTGGCCGCGGTCTGCCGCCGGTTGCTCGCCGACATCACCTCGGCCGCGGAGCCGCCGACACCGCAGCCACGCACGCGTACGCGGACTCGGGAGCGCACCCCGAAGGCCCCGAAGCCGGGCCGCAGGCGGCGCGTCGGCTCCTGGCTCATCGTCACGGCTGCGGCCTCGGCCATCGCGCTCGTGGTGCTCAGCGCCTACAGCTCCGCGAGGGGCCGCTGAGCGATCGCGCCCCTCAAAGGGGCGCGGGGAACTGCGCGATCAGCCACAACGCACCCGCGGCTGGCACACGACACGAAGGGCCCGGAACGGAAAGTTCCGGGCCCTTCACGCAGCCGTACCGCTAGACGTACCGCCTACTTCTCGCCCTCCCCCTTGCCGGAGGCAACCGGCTTCCGCAGCGCGATGTTGAGCTCCTTGAGGCGGGACTCGTCCAGCTCCGTGGGGGCGCCCATCATCAGGTCCTGCGCGTTCTGGTTCAGCGGGAACGAGATCGTCTCGCGGATGTTCGGCTCGTCCGCGAGGAGCATGACGATCCGGTCCACGCCGGGCGCGATGCCGCCGTGCGGCGGGGCGCCGAAGCGGAACGCGCGCAGCATGCCCGCGAACTCGTGCTCCACGGTGTCGCGGTCATAGCCCGCGATCTCGAAGGCCTTGAGCATGATCTCCGGCTCGTGGTTCCGGATCGCGCCGGAGGACAGCTCGATGCCGTTGCAGACGATGTCGTACTGCCAGGCCAGGATGTCGAGCGGGTCCTTCTCCTCCAGGTCCTTCATGCCGCCCTGGGGCATCGAGAAGGGGTTGTGGGAGAAGTCGATCTTCCCGGTGTCCTCGTCCTTCTCGTACATCGGGAAGTCCACGATCCAGCAGAACCGGAAGACGTTCTCCTCGAAGTGCCCGGCGCGCTTGGCGGCCTCGACCCGGACCGCGCCCATGATCTTGGAGACCTCGTCGAACTCGCCCGCGCCGAAGAACACCGCGTGACCGGCCTCCAGGCCGAGGCGCTTGGTGAGCTCGGCGACGTTCGCCTCGGTCAGGAACTTCGCGATCGGGCCGCTCAGCGTGCCGTCCTCGGCGACGCGCACCCAGGCGAGGCCCTTGGCGCCCTGCTCGACGGCGTACTCACCGAGGCCGTCGAAGAACTTCCGGGACTGCGAGGCGGTGTCCGGGACCGGCAGCGCGCGCACATGCTTGCCCGCGAAGGCCTTGAAGTCCGAGTCCTCGAAGATGTCGGTGATGTCGACGAGTTCGAGCTGGGCGCGCAGGTCCGGCTTGTCGTTGCCGTACTTGAGCATCGACTCGCGGAACGGGATGCGCGGGAAGGGGGACGTGACCTCGCGGCCGCCGCCGAACTCGGTGAAGAGCTCGGTCATCAGCTTCTCGATCGGCTGGAAGACGTCCTCCTGCTCGACGAAGCTCATCTCGACGTCGAGCTGGTAGAACTCGCCGGGCGAGCGGTCGGCGCGGGCGTCCTCGTCGCGGAAGCAGGGTGCGATCTGGAAGTAGCGGTCGAAGCCCGAGACCATGAACAGCTGCTTGAACTGCTGCGGGGCCTGGGGGAGTGCGTAGAACTTCCCGGGGTTCAGACGCGAGGGCACGACGAAGTCGCGGGCGCCCTCGGGGGAGGTGGCGGTGAGGATCGGGGTCGCCATCTCGTTGAAGCCGAGCGCCACCATCTTCGAGCGGATCGCGGCGACGACGGCCGAGCGCAGCATGATGTTGCGGTGCATGCGCTCACGGCGCAGGTCGAGGAAGCGGTACTCCAGGCGGCGCTCCTCGCCCACGCCGTCGTCCTGGTTGATCTGGAACGGCAGCTGCTGGGCGGCGCCCAGGACCTCGACCTCGCCGACCTCGACCTCGATCTCGCCGGTGGCGAGCTCCGGGTTGACGTTCTCGGCGCCGCGGGAGATCACCTTGCCGTCGATCCGGACGACGGTCTCCTTGGAGAGCTTGTCGAGGGCCTCGAAGCCGGGGGTGTCCGGGCGGGCGACCAGCTGGACCAGGCCGTAGTGGTCACGCAGATCGATGAAGAGGATGCCGCCGAGGTCGCGTCGGTTGTGCAGCCAGCCGCTCAGCCGGACATCGCTGCCGACATCGGTGGCGCGGAGCTCGCCGCAGGTGTGGGACCTGTACCGGTGCATCTTTCATCCAATTCTTCGCGTCGTTCGTCGCGAGACAGGCGGGAATCAACGCGATCCAGGTTACCGCCCGGACCCGGCCCCACCGATTGGCGTATCCACGTCATGATCGCTCTCGGTGGCGGGGTCTCCGCGACTCTTCTTAAAGTGGGGCAATGCGCACTGACGACGGGGGAATCCTGCCCCCCGTGGGCGAGATCCTCCAGGTCATCGCCACCGGCCTGTGGCGCTGGGACAACGCCACAGGGCTCGTCACCCTCGACGCCGAGGCGGCCCGGCTGCTCGGCCTGCCCGCCGAGCAGGTGACCCTCACGGAGGCGGCCGTGCGCTCCCGCTTCCACCCCGTGGACTGGAACGAGATCGACGGCGTCGTGAACCTCGCCGTCGCCGAGGGCACCCTCGCCGAGGCCCGGCTCCGGATCATGGACGACAAGGGCCAGGTGATCCGCACCGTACGCAGCCGGTCCAAGCCGCTGATCCACGACGGTGACTACGAGCTGATCGGCATCCTGCAGGAGGTCGGCGAACCGGCTCCCGGCTCGGCCGCCCGCACCCCCATCACCGGCGACTGGCGCCGCTCCCGCGAGGCGTTCCTGCTCGACGCGGGCCGCGCACTCGCCGAGGCCCGCTCGACGGCCGAGGTGCTGCGGGTCGCGGCCGGCCTGTCCATGCCGGGTTTCGAGCCGGACGGGCTCGCCGTGTTCGGGGTCAGGGGCGAAAGCCTGACGATCATCGGGCACCACGGCCACAACGCGGGCGACGAGAACCCCTTCACGGACATGTCCGTGAACACCGACTATCCGGCGGCCGATGTCGTACGCAACGGCCGGGCCGTCTATCTCTCGTCCCCCGCCGAGTACCGCCGCCGCTACCCCACCACCTGGCCGCTCGCCGCCCACTTCAACCGGGAGTCCTGGGCCTTTCTGCCGCTGACCGTCGCGGGCCGCACGATGGGCGCCTGGATGGCGGCCTTCCGCTATCCCGTGCAGTTCACGCCGGACGAGCGCTCCGTCCTGACCACGGTGGCGCGGATGCTCGCGCAGGCCCTGTCACGGGCCGGGATCGCCGAGTCGGAGCGGGAGCTGACCGAGGGCCTGCAGCGCTCGATGCTGCCGACGCTCGGCCCCGACATACCCGGCATGACACTGGCCGCACGCTATGTGCCGACCGGCGGCGGACTGCAGGTCGGCGGCGACTGGTACGACATGATCCCGCTGCCCGGCGGCCCCTCGCGCCCCGAGGGCGGCGGCGGCCGGATCGCCCTCGTCATCGGTGACGTCCAGGGCCACGACGTCCGCGCGGCCGGCCTGATGGGACAACTGCGGATCGCGCTGCGGGCGTACGCGTCCGAAGGGCACCGCCCCGACGCCGTGCTCTCCCGCGCCACCCGCTTCCTGTCCGGCATCACCGACAACATCACCTACGGGTCCACCGGCGGCCACGCCACCGAGAAGGCGGCCGACACCGCCGACCCGCGCTTCGCGACCTGCCTGTACGTGGAGGCCGACCCGGCCACCGGCGTCCTGGAGATCGCCCGCGCCGGCCATCCCGACCCCGCCGTCCGGCTGCGCGACGGCACCGTCGTGATGCGCTCCACGGCGGGCGGTCTGCCGCTCGGCGTCGACCCCGACGCGGACTACCCGACCACCCGTATCGTCCTGGAGCCCGGCGAGACGATGCTGCTGTGCACCGACGGCCTGATCGAGACCGGCGGCCACGACCTGGACACCGGCTGGGCCCGGCTGCGCGGAATCCTGGAGCAGTACCGCGGCGACGGCCTGGAACAGCTCGCGGACGAACTGGTCCAGGCCGTCCACGGCCCCACGTCCCACTACTCCACCGGGCCGCTCGCCGACCGCCGCGAGGACGACATCGCGGTGGTGCTGCTCTGCCGCCAGGACCAGTCCTGCGGCTGCGACGGCGCGACGGGCACGGCCACGACCCCGGTGCGGCGCACCATGCTGACCGTCGCGCAGGCCGAGCCGGAGCGGATCGCCGGCGCCCGGCAGCAGCTGCGCGAGCTGCTGCACGACTGGGCCGACCCCGAGCAGGTCGACTCGGCGGTCCTGATGGTCTCCGAGATGGTCACCAACGTCCTGGTGCACACCGACGGCGACGCCCTGCTCGTCGCCGAGGCCCACGGCGAGCCGGGCGGACGCCGGCTGCGGGTCGAGGTATCGGACGGCAGCGACGAGCTCCCGCACAAGCGCCGCCCCGGTGAACTGGCCTCATCCGGACGGGGGTTGGTGCTGATGGAACTGCTCGCCGACGCCTGGGGCGTGGACCCGCGCGGCGACGGCAAATGCATCTGGTTCGAGCTGTACGAGTCCATGACTCTGTGAGTTTCCCGACCGCCGCACGCAGTACTCTCGACGGCATGTACGGCTACGAGCAGAACGCGGGCGGACAGCAGGGATACGCCCCGCCCGGGCCACAGGCCCAGCAGACGCCGGGCGGCCTCGGCGGTTACGGCCAGCAGGCCCCGCTGTACCCCGAGCCGTCCCCGCCCTCGCTCGCGGACGCCGTGCGCGCCTTCACCACCGGCTCGATGTCCGCGGAGGACTTCCAGCAGATCTTCGCCACGTCGAAGGTCTACTGCCCGCGCGGCGACAACCCGGGCTTCCTGGCCCTGCACAACACCCAGCAGCCGGTGATCCCCATGTTCACCACCCTGAAGGAGCTGCGCCGGTACGCGGGCAAGGAGTCCAAGTACTTCGTCATCACCGGCGCCGAGGTCATCGACCTGCTGCCCACGGGGTACGGCTTCGTCCTCGACATGGAGGGCGAGCACCGGATGGTCTTCGACGCGAAGGCGGTCGAGCAGATGGTCGACTTCGCGATGCGGCGGATGTACGGGTAGGGGTTCGGGAGCCCAATTTGAGCCCGTCCGGCGATTGAGGACGAGCCCGGAGGGCGATTACGTCAGCCACGCCGCAGGGGACGAACAGCGCCGGACGTGCCCATATTGGTCACCCCCAGTAGCGGCGCTGCACTCTCTGTGACTGACTGCGACTATGCGTAGTCATAGATTGGCGCGGGCCCTGGCCCTGCTCGCCCTTACCGCCGCCGCGCTCACCCTCCCCGCGCCCGCGGCATACGCCGAAACTCTGGTCGACGAACCGTTCAGCGGCTCGTCCGTCGACGCCGCGGACTGGTACAGCCGCGCCACCGGACCCACCGACCCGGACGGCTGGGCCTGTCTGACCGCCGCGCGCGGCACCGAGGCTCCGCTCAAGGCCTGTCCCAAGCGGGCGTCCAAGGATCCCGAGGGCCGCGGCGCCCTCCGGCTCACCAGCAACGCCCGCCGGCAGAGCGGCTTCGCCGTGCTCGACCAGGCGATCCCGTCGCGGGCCGGCATCTCGGCCACCTTCGACCAGTACCAGTACGGCAGATCCACCCCGTACGGCGCCGACGGCATCAGCTTCTTCCTGCTCGACGGCAAGGCCAGCCCCAAGGACGCCGGGCGCTACGGCGGTGCGCTCGGCTACTCGGGCATCGAGGGCGGCTACCTCGGTGTGGGCCTCGACCAGTTCGGCAACTTCACGCACGCCGGACAGGCCAAGGCCAAGGGCGGTCCCGGACGGCTGCCCAACTCGATCTCCGTACGCGGGGCGCAGGCCACCAAGAACGCTTACATCCAGCACTACCGCCTGAAGCGGCCGCTCGCCGTGGACGGCGCGAAGAGCCGCGCCAAGGCCCGCCGCAGCGTCAAGGTCGAGCTGTCCACGGCGCTCGAACTCGCCGTGTCCATCGACTTCCACGACGGCCGCGGCATGAAGCGCGTCCTCGGCCCGCTCGACCTGTCCAAGGTCAAGGGCCAGCCCAGGATCCCCGACACCCTGAAGCTGGGCTTCGCCGCCTCCACCGGGCACTCCACCAACTTCCACGAGGTCTCCGACGTCAAGGTCACGACCCTCGACCCGGATCTCTACGTCACCGAGCAGCTGCGCGGTGAGTTCCGCCCCGGCGGCACCGGGGAACTCGCCCTGCAGGTCGGCAACCGCAAGCTCGCCGCCCCCAGCCAGGGCATGGTCACGCTGACCAAGACGCTGCCGCCCGGACTGACCCCCAAGGTCACCGACGCTCCCGGCTGGGCCTGCGAGGTGCAGGGCCAGAAGGTGCTCTGCCAACGGCCCGATGTGATCAACCCGGGCCAGCTCGCGCCGCCCGTGGTGCTCCAGGTGACCGCGGGCCCCGACGTCGTCGGCGAGCTGCCCACGGACGCCGTGGTGCGCGGCGGCGAGGAGGGCAGCCCCGACGCCGACCTCAACCCGAAGGACAACTCCGTACAGACGCCGATCGAGGTGCTCAACGAGGTCGCGTTGCGCATCGTGGAGACCGCGCAGCCCGAGCCGTACGTCCCCGGCGAGAAGATCTCGTACTCCGTCACCGTCACCAACGACGGACCCGGGATCGCCAAGGGCGCCCGCGTCACCGCCCAACTCCCGCCCGAGCTGAGGGACTTCACCTGGAAGTGCAAGGCGTCCGAGGGCGGCGCCTGCGGGCCCGAGTCCGGCACCGGGCCGATCGCGCAGCAGGTGACGCTGCCGCCGGGCGGCAAGGTCAGCTACGTACAGACCGGCGAGGTGCCGTCCTCGACGATGCGGGAGCTCGTCGGGCACGCCACGGTGCAGCCGCCGCACGGCACCGTCGACGGCAACTGCGACCCGGTCTGCAGCGACGAGGCCGCCGTCAAGGCGCGGCCGCACACGGCCCTGTCCGTGACGCAGTCGCACCAGCCGGAGAAGTACCACGCGGGTGACCGGCTGACCCTGAACGTCACCGTGCAGAACGCGGGACCGTCCGACGCGATCGGCGCCCGGGTCAGGGACAAGCTGCCCGAGTGGCTGAAGGACTTCACCTGGACCTGCGCGGCGAAGGCACCGAGCTCCTGCTCCGACGGGCGCGGGGTCGGCGATCTCGACACCACCGCCGATGTCGTGGCCGGCGGCGAGGTGACGTACAGCTTCAGCGGCGTGGTCGCCCCGCGGGTCGCGGGCAACGAGCCGGTCGTGGAACCGCCGGACAACTCCGTGGAGCTGACCTGCAGGGGCAGCTGCTCGGCCCCCGGCGAGCTGACCGTGGGCGGTGCACCGGGCCGTAAGCGGTAGCCGGTTCCAGGTAGGCGGATGGTCACTGGGCGGCGCCCGGGAGGAATGGCTCCCGGGCGCCGTTCGTTTGAGGTGGCAGAAAGTTCGAGATTCAACTACTCTCGGACCACAAGGAGGTACCGACCATGCCTGCAGTGACCGTTGAGAACCCGCTGACCCTGCCCCGGGTGACCGCACCCGCCGACGCCGTCGCGCGCCCGGTGCTCGCCGTGACGACCGCGCCGTCCGGCTTCGAGGGCGAGGGCTTCCCGGTGCGCCGCGCGTTCGCGGGCATCAACTACAAGTACCTCGACCCGTTCATCATGATGGACCAGATGGGCGAGGTGGAGTACGCGCCGGGAGAGCCCAAGGGCACCCCCTGGCACCCCCACCGCGGCTTCGAGACGGTCACGTACCTGATCGACGGCACGTTCATCCACCAGGACTCCAACGGTGGCGGCGGCACCATCCAGAACGGCGACACCCAGTGGATGACGGCCGGCTCGGGCCTGCTGCACATCGAGGCGCCGCCGGAGCAGCTCGTCATGTCCGGCGGCCTGTTCCACGGACTGCAGCTGTGGGTCAACCTGCCCGCGGCCGACAAGATGATGGACCCGCGCTACCAGGACATCCGCGGCGGCCAGGTCCAGCTGCTCGCCTCCCCCGACGGCGGCACGCTCCTGCGCGTCATCGCCGGTGAGCTGGACGGCCACGAAGGCCCCGGGATCACCCACACCCCGATCACGATGATCCACGCCACGGTCCGCCCCGGTGCCTCCGTGACGCTGCCGTGGCGGCCGGACTTCAACGGCCTGGCGTACGTCCTGGCCGGACGCGGTTCGGTCGGTGCCGAGCGGCGGCCCGTCCACATGGGCCAGACCGCGGTCTTCGGCAACGGGGGCTCGCTCACCGTCCGCGCGGACGAGAAGCAGGACGCCCACACCCCCGACCTGGAGGTCGTCCTCCTCGGCGGCCGCCCGATCCGTGAGCCGATGGCCCACTACGGCCCGTTCGTCATGAACACCCAGGCCGAGCTCCAGGAGGCCTTCGAGGACTTCCAGAAGGGCCGCCTGGGCACCGTCCCGGCCGTGCACGGCATGTGACCCGCTCTGTCCGGACGGGCCGGCGCACCCGGCCCGTCCGGAGGGGGAACTCACCCGCCCGGAACCCACGGACGTGCCGGACACCCCCACCCGTGATCACCTGCAGACGTGCAGACCTTGCTCCCCGAACCCGCCCGCCGAGCAGCGGCCTGGTGCGCCGTCATCCTGCTCATCGCCGCCGTCGCCGGCCTGGGCATCTGGCTCTGCATCGCCCTGAAGACCGCCGTCATCCCCGTCCTTCTCGCCCTCCTCGGCACCGCACTCCTCGGCCCGCTGTACCGGCGGCTGCTCACCATGAAGGTGAACAAGTCCCTCGCGGCGGGTCTGACCTGCGCGGCCGTACTGATCGTCGTCGGCGGCGCGGCCTACATCGTGGTGAGCGCGCTGATCGAGACCGGGGACCAGATCATCTCCTCGCTGCGCGAGGCGGCACAGTCGCTCGCCGACCACCTCGGCGCCGCGGGCACCTCGCTCGACGACCTCGCCAAGAACTCCAAGGACATGCTCTCCAAGTTCGGCGGCACCGCGGCCTCCGGGCTGATCAGCGGGGTCAGCGTGGTCGGCGGGATGATCGCGATGGCGGTGCTCGCGTTGCTCCTGGTCTTCTTCTTCCTGCGCGACTCCGACCGGGCCATGGCCGCCCTGCACTCGCTCGCCCCGCGGAACCGGGGGGCCGCCCTGGAGACCATGGCGCGGCGGGCGTTCAGGGCGATCGAGGGCTTTATGCGCGGCACCACGCTGATCGCCCTGATCGACGCCGTCTCCATCACCGTGGGCCTGCTGATCCTGCAGGTGCCGGGCGCGGTGGGCCTCGGCGCGCTCGTCTTCGTCGGCGCCTACATCCCGTATCTCGGAGCGTTTATCTCGGGTGCGGTCGCCGTGCTCGTGGCCCTCGCCGACCGCGGGTTCGTGATCGCGCTCTGGGCGCTCGGCGTGGTCCTCGCGGTGCAGGTGCTCGAAGGGCATGTGCTGCAGCCGATGATCCAGAGCCGCACCGTGCAGATGCATCCGGCAGTGGTGCTCCTCGCGATCACCGCGGGCGCCTCGGTGGCGGGCATCCTCGGGATGCTGCTCGCGGTGCCGCTCACCGCCGCCGCCTTCGGCGTTCTCTCCGAGCTCCGCTCGCAGTACGGTGCGGCGCCGGGCGGTCCGGCCGGCGCTCCGGCGTCCGGCAGCCAGGCGTCCAGTGGAACCCCAGGGCGTGATTAGAGCCTCGTCACAGTTGCCCGGTTAGGGGTTGCTTCTTATTACCGACGGGTAGCATCATCGTAGCTACTTGCTGGTACTTATCCTTTTCCTGCTTACGGAGCCGTCGCCATGGGGCACTACAAGTCGAATCTCCGCGACATCGAGTTCAACCTCTTCGAGGTACTCGGGCGCGACAAGCTGTACGGCACCGGCCCGTTCGCGGAGATGGACGTCGACACCGCCAAGAGCGTCCTGTCCGAGCTGACCCGTCTCTCCGAGAACGAGCTGGCCGAATCCTTCGCCGACGCCGACCGCAACCCGCCGGTCTTCGACCCGGAGACCAACACGGCCCCGGTCCCCGCGTCCTTCAAGAAGAGCTACAAGGCCTTCATGGACTCGGAGTACTGGCGTCTCGGCCTGCCCGAGGAGATCGGCGGCACCACCGCTCCGCCGTCCCTGATCTGGTCGTACGCCGAGCTGATCCTGGGTGCCAACCCGGCGATCTGGATGTACTCCTCCGGCCCCGCGTTCGCGCGCATCCTCTTCGAGGAGGGCAACGAGGTCCAGAAGAAGATCGCCGAGATCGCCGTGGAGAAGACCTGGGGCTCCACCATGGTCCTCACCGAGCCCGACGCCGGTTCGGACGTGGGCGCGGGCCGCACCAAGGCCGTGCAGCAGGCGGACGGCTCCTGGCACATCACGGGCGTCAAGCGCTTCATCACGTCCGGTGAGCACGACATGGAGGAGAACATCCTTCACTACGTGCTCGCGCGCCCCGAGGGCCACGGCCCCGGCACCAAGGGCCTGTCCCTCTTCCTCGTGCCGAAGTTCCACTTCGACTTCGAGACCGGCGAGCTGGGCGAGCGCAACGGCGTCTACGCCACCAACGTCGAGCACAAGATGGGCCTCAAGGCCTCCAACACCTGCGAGATGACCTTCGGCGACCAGGCCGACCACCCGGCCGTCGGCTGGCTGATCGGCGACAAGCACGACGGCATCCGCCAGATGTTCCGGATCATCGAGTTCGCTCGCATGATGGTCGGCACGAAGGCGATCTCCACGCTCTCGACGGGCTACCTCAACGCCCTCGAGTACGCCAAGGAGCGCGTCCAGGGCCCCGACCTCGCGCAGTTCATGGACAAGACCGCGCCGAAGGTGACGATCACCCACCACCCGGACGTGCGCCGCTCGCTCATGACGCAGAAGGCGTACGCGGAGGGCATGCGCGCCCTGGTCCTGCACACCGCGTCCATCCAGGACGAGATCGCGCTCAAGGAAGCGGCCGGCGAGGACGCGTCCCAGCTCGAGGCCCTCAACGACCTGCTCCTGCCGATCGTGAAGGGCTACGGCTCGGAGAAGGGCTACGAGCAGCTCGCCCAGTCCCTGCAGACCTTCGGCGGCTCCGGCTTCCTGCAGGAGTACCCGATCGAGCAGTACATCCGGGACGCCAAGATCGACACCCTCTACGAGGGCACCACGGCCATCCAGGGCCAGGACTTCTTCTTCCGGAAGATCGTCCGCAACCAGGGCGCCGCGCTCAACGGCCTCGCCGAGGAGATCAAGAAGTTCCTCGCCGTCGGCACCGGCGGCGACGAGCTCGCCACCGCCCGCGAGCAGCTCGCCAAGGCGGCCGTGGAGCTGGAGGCGATCGTCGGCCTCATGCTGACCGACCTCGCCGAGACCGAGAAGGACGTCAAGTCCATCTACAAGGTGGGCCTGAACACCACCCGCCTGCTGATGGCCTCCGGTGACGTGGTCGTCGGCTACCTCCTGCTGCGCGGCGCCGCCGTGGCCCAGGAGAAGCTGGCCGGCGCCTCCTCCAAGGACGTGCCGTTCTACACCGGCAAGATCGCGGCCGCGAAGTTCTTCGCCGCGAACGTCCTGCCCGGTGTCACCGGTGCGCGCAAGCTCGCCGAGGGCATCGACCTGGACCTGATGGAGCTGGACGAGGCCGCGTTCTAGGACGCGGCGGGAGGTCCCCGACCGGACTTCTCTCCAACCCCTCAGTAGCGGGCCCTCTCCTCACCGGGAGAGGGCCCGCGCCCGTCGTTAAGGTGAAGTCATGAACAACCCCGCCGCCCGCTTCGACCGCGGACACACCGACGACCTGATGTCCTTCCTGACCGCCAGCCCCTCGCCGTATCACGCGGTGGCGAGCGCGGCCGAGCGCCTGGAGAAGGCCGGCTTCCGGCAGGTCGAGGAGACCGACGCCTGGGACGGGTCGAGCGGCGGCAAGTACGTGCTTCGCGGGGGCGCGATCGTCGCCTGGTACGTCCCCGAAGGCGCCGCCCCGCACACCCCGTTCCGGATCGTGGGCGCCCACACCGACTCCCCGAATCTGCGGGTCAAGCCGCTGCCCGACACCGGCGCGCACGGCTGGCGGCAGGTGGCCGTGGAGATCTACGGCGGGCCGCTGCTCAACTCCTGGCTCGACCGCGACCTGGGTCTGGCCGGCCGGCTGACCCTGCGGGACGGCTCCACGCGCCTGGTGAACATCGACCGCGCGCTGCTTCGCGTACCGCAGCTGGCGATCCATCTGGACCGCAGCGTCAGCACCGAAGGCCTCAAGCTCGACAAGCAGCGCCATCTGCAGCCGATCTGGGGCCTCGGCCAGGCGCGCGAGGGCGATCTGATCCGGTTCCTTGAGGAGGAGAGCTCGCTGGCCGCCGGCGAGGTCACCGGCTGGGACCTGATGACCCACTCCATCGAGCCGCCCGCCTATCTGGGCCGCGACCAGGAGCTCCTGGCCGGCCCGCGGATGGACAACCTTCTTTCCGTGCACGCCGGTACGGCCGCGCTCGCGGCGGTCGCGGGCGAGGGCCTCCCGTACATCCCGGTGCTCGCCGCCTTCGACCACGAGGAGAACGGCTCGCAGTCCGACACCGGCGCCGACGGCCCGCTGCTCGGCTCGGTCCTGGAGCGTTCGGTGTTCGCGCGCGGCGGCTCGTACGAGGACAAGGCGCGCGCCTTCGCCGGGACTGTCTGTCTCTCCTCCGACACCGGGCACGCCGTGCACCCCAACTACGCGGAGCGGCACGACCCGACGCACCACCCGCGCGCGGGCGGCGGCCCGATCCTCAAGGTGAACGTCAACAACCGCTACGCGACGGACGGTTCGGGCCGTGCGGTCTTCGCCGCCGCCTGCGAGAAGGCCGGCGTGCCGCTGCAGTCCTTCGTTTCCAACAACGCGATGCCGTGCGGCACCACCATCGGCCCGATCACCGCGGCCCGGCACGGCATCAAGACCGTCGACATCGGTGTGGCCATCCTGTCGATGCACAGCGCCCGCGAACTGTGCGGCGCGGACGACCCGTACCTCCTCGCGAACGCGCTCGCGGCGTTCCTGGAGGGGTGACCGGAAGGTCCGGCCGAAGGGGCGCCGAAGGGGCGGACTCCGCGTTCCTGCATGGCTGCTGCGGCGGCGGGTACTCGCCGTCGCGACAGCCACTCAAGGAGGCGAGATCCATGGGCCTGGGCGGATGCATCCTGCTGATCGCCGCAGGGGCCATCCTCACGTTCGCCACCGACTGGGAGATGAGCGGGGTCAACCTGGACGTGGTCGGGCTGATCCTCATGCTGGTCGGTCTGATCGGCGTGGCGACCTTCAGCTCCATCGCGCGCCGCAGGCGCACCGTCGTGCCACCGGTCGCCCCGACCGTCGCCGAGCGTGACGACACCCGCGGCTACTGACCACGGCTACCCGGCACGGCTACTCAGCACGGCACTGACCGCGGCGAACGGCCGCGGCAACCGGCCGCCCCGGAGGGGGCGGCCTCAGCCGTCCATCCCGGCCAGCACCAGCGGCAGCCGGTCCGCCGCCCCTTCCGTGAGGCGGACCGGCACGCCCCAGTCCTGCTGGTGGACATGGCAGGCGGGGTATTCGTTCGACCCCGCGGCGGAGCCGCTATCGGACGCAGTGTCGTCGCAGGACGCCGCCATCGCCGAGACATGCAGCACCCCTTCCGTGACCGCGGGGTTGAGCGTCAGCGGGCGGGCGAGATCCGTACCGGCCCCGTCACCTTCGAGCAGCAGCTCCGGCGGGGTCGAGGAGACAAGGAGCCGGGTCGAAGGGCCGTAGCGGGTGTCCAGCTTCTGGCCCGTCGGCGCCTGGAACACCACATCCAACTGCAGCTTTCCGGGGGCGACTTCGGTGGCGGCGCGCTGCGTGCGGTGCGCGACGGACTCCACCCGTACCGCCTCGTCGGGCAGGCGAAGGCGGGTGAGGCGGTGCCGGGCGGACTCCACCACCACGACGTCCTCGCCCACCACGACCGCGTCGCTCGGCTCGCGCAAGTCCGTGGCGAGGGTGGTCACTTCACCGCTCGCCGGGTCGTAACGGCGCAGCGCGTGGTTGTACGTGTCGCTGATCGCGACGGAGCCGTCCGGCAGCGCGGTGACACCCAACGGGTGCTGCAGCAGGGCCTGTTCGGCTGCCCCGTCACGGTGGCCGAAGTCGAACAGGCCGGTGCCGACGGCCGTGCGGACGGTGCGGTCCCTGTCGATCCAGCGCAGCGCCGATGTCTCGGAGTCGGCGATCCAAAGCCGGTCGTCGGTGGCGGCGAGCCCGGAGGGCTGGGCGAACCAGGCCTCCTGGGCCGGGCCGTCGACGAGACCCTCGTTCGTCGTGCCCGCCGCGACCCGGACGGTGCCGTCCTCGGGGTCGTACGTCCACAGCTGGTGCACGCCCGCCATGGCGATCCAGACGAGCCCGTCGAAGACGGCGACGTCCCACGGCGAGGAGAGATCCACCTCGAGCGCGGGGCCCGAGGTGGGCGAGCCCTGCCACCACTGCCTGCCCGTGCCGGCGACCGTCTCGACCGTGCCGGTCTCCGGGTCGTAGGCGCGCAGCGCGTGGTTCACCGTGTCGGCGACGACGACTTTCCCGTCGGGGAGCAGCGCGAGGCCCTGCGGTTCGCTGAACGTGTCCGGGCCGAAGCCGCGTTCACCGCTGCCGATCCGCCGCACCACCGTCTCGCCGTCCGCCGCCAGCTCCACGAGCTGGTGCCGGGTCGAGTCGGAGACCAGGAGGTTCCCCGACGGCAGGAGCAGCGCCTTGCCGGGGAAGCGCAGATCGGTGGCGACGGGCTCCGGCGGTACGTACGGGCCGTCGCCGCGGCGCAGCGTGCCCTTCGCCGTGTGCTCGGCCTCCAGCTCCTCGACCAGCTTCTCGATGGCGTGGGCATGGCCTTCGCCCGCGTGCTGGGCGACGACATAGCCCTCGGGGTCGATCACGACGAGGGTGGGCCAGGCGCGGACCGCGTACTGCTTCCAGGTGGCGAGGTCGGGGTCGTCGAGGACGGGGTGGTGCACTTCGTAGCGCTCGACGGCGTCGACGACGGCCTGGTGCTCGGCCTCGTGCACGAACTTCGGCGAGTGCACGCCGATGATCACGACGGTGTCGCCGTGTTTCTGCTCCAGCTCGCGCAGCTCATCGAGGACATGCAGACAGTTGATGCAGCAGAAGGTCCAGAAATCCAGGATGACGATGCGTCCCCGCAGGTCAGCGAGGGTGTACTGCTGGTCGCCTGTGTTGAGCCAGCCGCCCCTGCCGATGAGCTCGGGGGCCCGAACGCGTGCACGTGAAGCCATATCCCTATCCAACCGCACGGGCCGGGTACGCATTCCCCCATGAAATACCTGGTACGCGACCGGATCTTCGGCATCGGCGACGACTACTGGATCGAGGACGACCAGGGCCGCAAGGCCTTCTTCGTCGACGGCAAGGCGATGCGTCTGCGCGAGACCTTCGAGCTGAAGGACCCGCAGGGCAATGTGCTCATCGACATCCGCAAGAAGGTGCTCGCCCTGCGCGACACCATGACCATCGAGCGCGGCGACGAACCCCTCGCCACCATCAAGCGCAAACGGCTCTCGCTGCTGCGCAACCACTACCGGGTCGCCCTGGTCGACGGCACCGAGCTCGACATCAGCGGCAAGATCCTCGACCGGGAGTTCGCGGTCGAGTACGACGGCGAACTGCTCGCGGAGATCTCCCGGCGCTGGCTGACCGTCCGTGACACCTATGGCGTCAATGTCGTACGCGAGGACGCCGACCCGGCGCTCCTCATCGCCGTCGCGGTCTGTGTGATCCGGCTCGCGGAGCGGGAGCGCGAGGGCGGCGACGGGGACTGAACGGCTGGTCGGAGCAGGTGGGGCGGCGGCCGGGTGATGGCCGCTGACCCGGATGGTTACCCTTCGCATGCGGTTCACCGAGAGCGATGTTCCGCTTACGGACAGTGGTCGAATTATCGACCTTCGTCCGTTAAGGAAGGAACCGGGTGGCATGGCTGCATGGCACACCACGGGTCTGCGCGCCGCGACCGCGGCCGGACTCGCAATGACAGTGGCGTTCACCGCCGCAGGCACCTCGTCGGCCGACGAGCCGGAGCCGACGTACGACTGGGGCACGGTCGTCAAGACCAAGGACGGCGTCCAGGCCAACTCCTGGATCGTCGGCGTCACCGGCATCGGGCGGATCGTGAACGCCCGGATGTTCGAGGCAGCCTCCCCCACCACCCCGAAGGCGCCCCGCAAGTTCGAGGGCGGCAACGACCTGGTCAACCTGGCGCCCGGCGGCGTCGGCCTCGGCAAGGTCTCCGCCCTCTACGCGCGGGCCCTCACCAACGAGCAGCCGCGCGCCAAGTCGCAGGGCAAGCAGACCCTCCCGTACCCGGGCAGCTCCTACGCCAACGCGGGCGGCGGCTCCGTCGACATCGGCGTCCCCTACATCGCGCCGACCACGCCCGAGGGCACGCAGCTGTCCGGCATCGGTGTGCACGTGGACGCGATCGATGTGCACGCGCGGTCCCTGCCGGGCAAGTCCGTGGAGTTCCAGGGCGGCGCGGCCAGCGGCTACATCTCGGTGGCCGGCCAGCGCATCATCGACATCCCGCCGATCTGGGCGGTCAACGTCGGTGTGAAGGTCGCCGGCGCCGGCGACAAGCCCTCGCCGGTGCTCGCCATGACCAACGAGCAGGTCACCACCGACAACAAGGGCGTCGCCACCAAGGGCAAGGACGGCTCGTACAAGTACGACCCGCGGGCCACCAGCGGCTACGTCAACGCCATCCACGCCTCCGTGCTCGGCCCGGACGTCGCGGACGTCACCATCGGCCACGCCGCCGTCATCCGTGACCCGGCCAAGACCGACATGCTCAAGCCCAAGCCCACGGCCCCCAAGCCGCTGCCGCTGATCGACCATCTCAAGGACCCGATCAAGGACGCCCTGGACAAGAAGAAGGACTTCATCGAGGGCGCGATCGAGAAGAAGAAGGAACTTCTCACCGGCCAGGCCCCGGCCACCACGAACTGACCTCGCGCCTCGTCGGCCGCCGTACACCCCGTGGGTGTGCGGCGGCCGACGGCGTCGCCCCGCCATCACCACGACCCAGACCTGGGGGTTCCCGTGCCGTCCGCCCGTCTCCGTACCACCGCACCGCTCACCGTGACCGCACTCGCGGCCGCCACGCTCCTCGGCCTGACCCCGGACGCGGGCGCCGTCGCCAAACCGCCGCCGTTCCCGCCGCCCGCCGGCATCGAGGTCAACGACGACGGCCAGCCCCAGGGCGAGGGCAACAAACCGGCGCCCACCAAGCCCGAAGAGCCCGGCACGGACACCGGCAGCGACACCGCCACCGACTGGGAGCCGGTCAAGGCCGAGCAGTCCGGTATCGCCGCACTCGTCCACGGGGCGGTCGACCCCTGGTTCGACATTTTCAAGTCGTGGTTCAAGTCCGCACCGCCGCCGGAGCCGCTGCCCGCCATCAACTGGGGCACCATCGCCGACACCTCCGACACCACGCAGGCCAACGCCTGGGCCCTGCGCACCCTCGGCCGCGGCAAGGGCGACGTACGCCTCGCCGAGGCCCATCTGCCGGCCGGACCGAAGGCGCCCACCGCGGTCAAGGGCCTGCTGCCCGAGGCCGAGCCCCTCAAGGCCCACGGCAAGGACTTCGGCACCGTACAGAACCTGACCTCCACGACCTCGGCGGCGAACGGCACGGTCACCGCCCGGTCGCGGATCGGCGGCCTCACGCTCGGCCTGCCGTACATCACCGGACCCGAGCCGATGCCCGCCGACAAGGCTCCGCTGCGCCTCGAACTGCGTGACGCCGAGGCCACGGCGACCGGACGCGCGGGCCGCCCGCCCCAATTCAGCACCTCGGCGAAGGGCGGCAAGCTGCTGTCGTTCGGACGTGAACTCGCCCGCTTCGACGGCCCGTTGGCGCCCAACCGGGGTCTGCGGATCCCCGCGGACAAGGCGCGCCCCGCGCAGCTTCTCGCCACCCTCAACGAGCAGATCACCACCGACGAGCAGGGCCACCCGAGCGTCGGCCCGAACGGCGGCTACGCCCGCGACCCGCAGGCCACCAGCGGCTATGTGAACACCGCCCATCTGACGCTGCTCGCACCCGAGGCCATGGACGTGACCATCGGCCACGCCGCCGTCATCCATCGCGGAGCGCCCCAGAAGTCCGCTCCCTGACCGGGCAGACACACGTCCCCACACCGGGGCGGCCCCCGGATGGCCGCCCCGACATGCACACATCGCTCTCAGTAGTGAGGCTCTTACTATCAGTGGCCATCTCTCTTCGGTCACTGCCCCGCATGGAAAAAGGAAAGAGAGGGTCGGCCATGGCCTCATGGCGAACTTCAGGGCCGCGCGCCCTGCTGACAACGGGTGTCGCCCTGACCGCGGTGGCGGCCGCCGCACTCCCCGCGCAGGCGTTTGTTCCCCCGGGATCCGACGACTGGGGCACGGTCGTCGACACCAAGGACTGCGTCCAGGCGGACTCCTGGGTCGTCGGCGTGAAGGGTCTCGGCAAGATCGTCGACGCGAAGATGTTCGAGTCCCACTACCCGACCACCCCCAAGGCCCCCAAGCAGCACGCGGGCGGCAAGGACCTGATCAACCTGGCCCCGCACGGGCTCGGCATCGGCAAGGTCTCCGCGCTCTACTCACGCGCCATGGGGCACTCGCACCCGGCGACCACCTCCGGCGGCCGCGATGTCCCGGCGCGCGGCGAGGTCTACGCGGACGCGGGCGGCGCGGCCGTCGACGTCGGCGTGCCCTACATCGAGAACCCGTCGGGCGGTACGCAGCTCTCGCCGATCGGTGTGCACGTGGAGGGCATCACGGTCTCCGCGTACTCACGCCCCAAGAAGACGGTGGAGTTCACCGGCGGCGCGGCCCGCGGCTATGTCTCCGTGGGCGGCGTCCGGCTGATCGAGATCCCGCCGATCTGGGCCGTGAACCTCGGCGTCCGCATCCCGCAGGACTACACCAAGGCCCCGCTCGCCCTGGCGACCACCAACGAGCAGGTCACCACGGACGAGCAGGGCCGGCCCACCAAGGGCAAGAACGGCTCGTACAAGTACAGCCCGCAGGCCACCAGCGGCTACGTCAACGCCATCCACGCCTCCGTCCTCGGCACCGACGTCGCCGATGTGACGGTGGGGCACGCCGCGGTGATCCGCGACCCGAAGATCACCGACAAGTTCGCGCCCGTACCCAAGGAGGGCGAGGTCAGCGACACCGACAAGGCCGTCAACGACCGCGCGGCCCAGCGGCCGACGCAGCCGGTCTCGCGCCGCTGCGCCCCGTTCGCTCCGCCGGCCGTCTCGGCGCCCGGCATGCGGGACGCGTTCGACGGCTCGAGGACGGGCTCCTGCTGGTGACCGTCTGAATCCACCGGAGCACCGGAGCACCGGAGCACCGGAGCACAAGCAGCAAGAACAACAAGAACAAGCAGCACGAGCCGGGTGCCGTACGCCGAACGGGCGTACGGCACCCGGCTTTTCGCGTGCGGTGCCGCGGCGCCGCGAGCGGCCGGGCAAGGCTGGGGCAAATCCCCCCACCCCAAAGGAGGCTCCCGGTGGCCGCAACCTTCCGCCGCTGCGCCCGTATGCCCGCCCTCGCGGCTCTGACGGCCCTGGCCCTTGCCGCGACCCTCAGCTGTTCCGGGCCCGAACCGCAGAACGTCCCCAAGGTGACCGGCGAGTTCGGCAGCCGTCCCGATGTGGCCATGCCGTCCTACCCGCCGCCGAAGGAGGCCCGTATGAAGGTCCTCAAGGACGGCGACGGCGCGCTCACCCGCAAGGGCCAGGTCGTCGTCACGGACGTCGACATGCGTATCTGGGAGTCCGGCAGGGAGCTGATGGACACCTACCGCCTGGAGCAGCCCACCACCGCCGTACTCGACGGACAGCATGTCTCGCGCACCTGGGACCAGGCACTCCTGAACCGCAAGGCGGGCAGCCGCGTCATGCTGGTCTCCCCGGCGACCCACGGCTTCGGCCCGCACGGGATGGCACCCGCGCAGGTGAAGCCGAGCGACCACATGGTGCTCGTCTTCGACGTGATCGGGGGCTACGACCCCAAGCAGCAGGCGGCGGGCGCGAGTTCCACCCCCGCGGGCGACGGCTTCCCCGGCGTCACCGTCGCACCCGGCCAGGAGCCGGTGCTCTCCGGCTGGGGCCCGGCACCGAAGAAGCTGGCCGACCGCACCCTGGTGGCGGGCAAGGGGCCACGGGTCAAGGCCGGCCAGTCGGTGGTGCTGCAGTACACGGGCCTCGAGTGGGGCAAGAAGGACCCGTTCAACTCGACGTACCGGCGCAGCGGCCCGAACGGCTTCGTCATGAAGGACGAGGCGATGCTGCCCGGCTGGTACCCGTCCCTGCTCGGCAAGCCCGTCGGCAGCCGGCTGCTCATCACGGTACCCGCGGGCCAGCGCCCCGGCTTCACCCACACCAAGGGCGCCCTGGCCGCACCGAAGAACAAGCCGACGGCCTACGTCGTGGACGTGGTCGACGCCAGGAACCGCTGACGCCTCACCGGCGGCGCGCCACGAGGAAATAGGGAGAGGCCCCCGGGAGCGGCTGCTCCCGGGGGCCTCTGTCACAGCCGGTGGCTGTGACTCCTGCCTCAGTGCCCCAGTGCATCAGTGACTCACTGAGGCACTGGCTCACTGACTCACTGCTTCACTCGCACTGCGCGGCGCGCGTGCCGGACTTGTCCTCGACCCAGCTGCCGCAGTCCACGTTGTCCGAGGCGTCCTGCTTCACCACGAACGTGTCGAACACCTTGTTCCCGCTGTTCGGGTCGCCCTTCGTGGAGAAGTCCGTGACCCCTTCCAGCTGGCCCTTGGCCTCGTCGGCGACGTCCGTCGAAACGTTGATCGGCGGGAACTTCGCGCCCGGCTTCAGCACGTCGTCGCGCATACAGCTGACCGTCTGGCCGCCGATCTCGCAGGTCCAGCCGTCACCCGCCGCCTTGGTCGGTGTCACACCCTCGGGGAAGGTGCGGGTCACCACGGTGCGGCCCTTGGTGGGACCGGCGTCCTTGGCGTTGCTGGTGTCGATGGTGAACTCGGCCGGCTTGCCCGCCACCACGTCGCCCTTCGGCTTGGTGGTGACCGTCAGGTTCGGGTCCTTGGCCGCGGCCGGCTTGACCGTGGTGGTGTCCTTCACCGGACCCGTGGTCTGCTGCTCGGGCGTACCGACCTGGGTGGTGCCCTCGAGGTCGCCCTTCACACCGTCGTCGACCTGGGTGCCGATGTTGATCGTCGGATACGCCTTGCCCGGGTTGAGCACATCGCCACCGGCGCCGGGCCTGGTGCAGGTCACCTTCTGCCCGGCGATCGCGCACTTCCAGCCGTCACCGGCCGCCGAGATCGGCTTGATGCCCTCGGGGAAGGTGCGCTCGACCTTGACCTCGCCGTTGGTCGGGCCCGCCTCGGGCTTGTTGGCCACGTCGATGGTGTAGCCCGCGGGCTTGCCGCCCACCACGTCACCGGTCGGCTTGGTCTTGACCGTCAGGTCCGGGCCCTTGGCCGGGGTGACGGTGAAGCCGCTGGAGTCCGGCTTGCCCGGGGTCGCACCCGGGGTCGTGGCCTGCGAAGTGACGGCCTTGTCACCCTTGGCGTCGCCCGCGACCTCGGTGGTCACCTTGACCGGGGGATAGGAGTCACCCGGCTTCAGCGCGTCCTTTCCGGTGCCCGGCCGCTTGCAGGTGACCTTCTGGCCCTCGATCACACACTTCCAGCCGTCGCCCTCCGCCTTCGTCGGCTTCACGCCCTCGGGGAAGGTCTGCGTGCTGGTGACCTCGCCGTCGGTCGGGCCCGACAGCTTGTCGTTGGTGGTGGTCATGTCGAACACGGCGGGCTTGCCCGCGTTCACCGGGCCGTCCGGGACGACCTTGGTGGACAGGCTCGGCTGCAGGCTCTCGATCTTGCCGTTCCACACCTCGTGGATGGCGGTCGAGTCACCGGTGGAGGCCGCGATGCCGATACGGAGCGAGTCCGGCACCTTCGGCTGGCCCTTGATCTCGTCGAGATCGACCGGCTCGATCACATCCTTGACCGGCCGGCCGTCGTGGAAGTCGATGGAGACCCGCATGACGCCTTCGCTGGACAGCTCGATGATCGCGGTGCGGCGGGCCTGTTCACGGGTGTCGGCCGAGTTGGGCGCGAGGAGCCGGTTCGACTTGTACGTGGCCACCAGCGGGTTCTTGACCTCCTTGGCGCCACGGACGGTGATCGAGTTGGGGGTGCGCTGCGGCAGTCCGCCCGCGGCGTCGAAGCCCTCGCTGGTGTAGTTGCCGAACACATCGAGGCCGACGCCGAGGTAGCCGCCCTCGATGTCGACATAGCCCAGGCCGGCGCCGTTCTTGCCGGACTTCTTGGGCATGGGCTTGGAGCCGTCGAGCAGCATCAGGGAGATGCCGTCCGCCAGGCCGGCATCGTCGTTCGGCTTGTACATGGCGAAGTCCATGCTGAACTTCATGCCCGCGCGGGCGGGCAGGGGCCGCTTGGAGATCGCGTAGCCGTTCTGCTGCTTGTCGCTGTTCGTCAGCCGGAGCGCGCCCTTTCCTGCGGGGTCGCCGACCGGCTCACGGCACTTCTTCATGGGCCCGGTCTCACCGGTGGCGGCCGTCAGGCAGGCGAAGCCGGTGGGGTCTTTCTCCACATAGGCGCCGCCGTACCACTTGTCCCCGTCAACCGTGGCGCCGGTGAACGACTCGGCCGCGATCTCGTCCGCCGCGGCCTGCTGCGGCGCGGCGAGGGACAGGCCGAGCGCCACCACCGTGGCGAGTCCTAGGGGCGCGGTCAGGCGGGCTCGCATACTGCCCGCCCGGCGGCCACGCCGGTATCCGATGTCCGTCATAGGGGTGCCTCCTCGGGCGCACCACGCCCTGCCACAAGAGTCCGATGATGACGCCACGTATACGCATGACTGCGTACAGTGATCAGGTTTTCGATCATCAGAACACCGGCAATGACATGCCGCGATCGGCGAAGCCCAAGCGAGTGACGGGACAGCCCAAGCGGCTTGAGGTTTGCGCCCCAAAGGGGCGCGGGGAACTGCGCGACCAGCCACGACGCACCCGCAGGTGACATACCCGACCGCCCGCGGAGCGCTCAGCGCGGCGGCGCCAGGCCGAGCACGCGGTCCTTGAGAGCCGGGAACTGCTCGCGCGTGACCCCGACCTTCGCCGGGTCGAAGTCGACGACGAGGATCTCCTCGCCCGCGCCGGCCTCCGCGAGGACCTCGCCCCAGGGGTCCACCACGATGCTGTGGCCGCACTGCTCGACCCCGGCGTGCGTGCCGGCCGTGGCGCAGGCCAGGACGTACGCCTGGTTCTCCACCGCGCGGGCCTGGGCGAGCAGGGTCCAGTGGGAGCGGCGGCGCTCGGGCCAGCCGGCCGAGACGACCAGGGTCTCGGCGCCCAGGTCGGCCAGGGACCGGAACAGCTCCGGGAAGCGCAGGTCGTAGCAGGTGGCGAGGCCGAGCGTGGTGTCCGGGAGCGCGACCGTCGCGAGCTCTTCGCCGGCGCCCATCATCACGGCCTCGCCCTTGTCGAAGCCGAAGCGGTGGATCTTCCGGTAGGAGCGGGCGAGTTCGCCGTCGGGGGAGAAGAGCAGGGTCGTGTTGTAGAGGGTGCCGCCGTCGCGCTCCACGATCGAGCCCGCGTGCAGCCAGACGCCCGCGTCGCTCGCGGCCTTCGCCATCGCCTCGAAGGTCGGGCCGCGCAGGGGCTCGGCCTCCGCTTCGAAGGACTGGTACGCGAACGCGCCCACCGGCCACAGCTCGGGCAGCACCACCAGATCCGACCCGGCCTGCTCCCGAACCAGTGAACCCGCCCTCTGGCGGCGGGAATTGACCGATTCGTCGGGGTCTACATCGATCTGGATGAGCGAGGCGCGCACACTACCACCGTCCTGGTATTCGAGCCGCGGTTACCGCCTACGATCGTCACACGAAACCACTGCAAGCGGCCCCTGCGGCAGCGTAACTTAAGGGTCCGAGCCTCCCACGCAGTCCGCTGAGCCACCACAAGATCCGCCAGCCCGTACAGCCGAACCGCCCGAGGGGTCCCGTGACCGTCCATTCCAGCCTTCAGACCTACGCCGATGCCTGGACCCACTCCGTAGAAGCGATATCCGAGCTGGTGACACCGCTCGCCGAGGGTGAGTGGAACTGGGCGACCCCGTGCCCTGGCTGGTCGGTGCGGGACATCGTCTCCCATGTCATAGGCCTCGACTGCGAGATGCTCGGTGACCCGCGGCCCATCCACACACTGCCCCGGGACCTCTACCACGTACAGACCGAGCTGCAGCGGTACATGGAGGTGCAGGTCGATGTGCGGCGCCATCACACCGCCCCCGAGATGACCTCCGAGCTGGAGTACACGATCATCCGGCGCTCGCGGCAGCTGCGGAACGAATCGCGGGACCCCCAGACCAAGGTGCGCGGCCCCCTCGGTAACGAGGAGACGCTCGAAGAGGCCACCCGCAAGCGGGCCTTCGACGTGTGGGTGCACGAGCAGGATCTGCGGACCACCCTCAGGAAGCCCGGGAACCTGGACTCTCCCGGCGCCTTCGTCACCCGGGACACGCTGCTCTCCACCCTGCCCGTGGTGGTCGCCAAGCGGGCCGGCGCCCCGGCGAACTCGGCCGTGGTCTTCGACGTGGACGGCCCGGTCGACTTCCTGCGCACCGTCCGGATCGACGCCGACGGCAGGGGCACCGTCGACAGCTCGCCCTCCCTCGGCCCGGCCGTGACGCTCGCCCTGGACTGGGAGACCTTCTACAAGCTGGGCTGCGGCCGCCTCAAGCTGAGCGCGGTGCGCGACCAGATCAAGGCGGACGGCGACCAGGACCTCGCCGAGGCGATCCTGGAGAACTTCACGATCACGCCGTAGCGGCCGGACACTCCGCCGCGGCCGGACGTCCGGGGCGCCCCCGCAGCCCCGTCACGCCGGTACGTGGACCGCCTCCACCCTGCTGGCCACCAGGCGCTCGCTCTCCAGGCGCACCGCCCGCCGGCGCAGGCGCAGGATCTGGCTGATGCCCACGGCCTCCAGGACGAAGATCGAGCAGAACGCGATCCGGTAGTTCTGGCCGGTCGCGTCCAGGAGCACGCCCACCGCGAGCAGCGTGGTCATCGAGGCCACGAAGCCGCCCATGTTGACGATGCCCGATGCGGTGCCCTGGCGCTCCGGCGGATTGGCCGGACGCGCGAAGTCGAAGCCGATCATCGAGGCGGGGCCACAGGTGCCGAGCACCAGACAGAGAGCGACCAGGAGCCCGGTCGGCGCGCTGCCCCCGGGATAGCCCAGGGTCAGGGCCCACATCAGGGCGGTCGCCGAGACGGTGCCGATGACCAGGGGGGTACGGGCGGTGTGATGGCGGGCGATGATCTGGCCGTAGACGAGGCCGATGGTCATGCTCGACAGGACGGTCAGGGTGAGCAGTTCACCGGCCGCAGCCCGGGACAGGCCCTGCGCCTCGACCAGGAACGGCATCCCCCACAGCAGCGTGAACACCATCATCGGGAACTGTGTGGTGAAGTGCACCCACAGGCCGAGCCGGGTGCCGGGTTCCCGCCAGGCGTCGGCTATCTGCCCGCGCACGAAGGCAGGGCCGATGGATGTCGTGCGCACCGGCTGCGGCTCATGGCCCTCGGGGTGGTCCTTGAGGAACAGCAGCAGGAGTACGAGGACGACGACCCCGGCGAGCGAGCTGCCGACGAACGCGGCGGTCCAGCCGACGCCGTGCAGAAGCCGGGAGAGCACCAGCGTCGAGACCAGGTTGCCGCCCATGCCGATCAGGCCCGCGAGCTGTGCGACGAGCGGGCCGCGGCGGGCCGGGAACCAGCGGTTGCCGAGCCGCAGCACGCTGATGAAGGTCATCGCGTCACCGCAGCCGAGCAGCGCGCGGGAGGCGAGGGCCATGCCGTACGACGGGGAGAGCGCGAAGCCCAGCTGGCCGACGGTGAACAGGACGACGCCGATCGTCAGGACCCGCTTGGTGCCGAGCCGGTCCACCATCAGGCCCACGGGTATCTGCATGCCCGCGTACACCAGGAGCTGCAGGATCGAGAAGGTCGACAGGGCCGAGGCGTTGACGTCGAAGCGGTCGGCGGCGTCCAGGCCCGCGACGCCGAGCGAGGTGCGGAAGATGACGGCGACGAAGTAGACGGCGACGCCGATCGACCAGACGGCGACCGCGCGGCGGCCGCCGGGTGGATCGCCGGGCAGACGGACGGCCGTGCCGGAAGAGCTCATCGCTGTTCGCCCCGGGCCAGGTGGGAGAACCAGCCGACGTGCCGGTGCACGACGGCGACGGCCGCGTCGGCGTCACCGGCCCGGAGCGCCTCCAGGATCTCGGCGTGCTCGGCGAGGGTCTTGGCGATGCGGTCCGGGTGCGAGTGCATCACGGCGACGCCCATCCGCAGCTGCCGGTCGCGCAGCTGGTCGTAGAGGCGGGAGAGGATCTCGTTGCCGCCGCTGCGGACGATCTCGGCGTGGAAGCAGCGGTCGGTGACGGCCGCGGCCGCGAAGTCCCCGGCCTCGGCGTGCGCCCGCTGTTCGGCGAGGAGTTCCTCCAGGCGTCCGATCAGACGGGCGGACGCGGGCACCGCCTTGCGGGCGGCGTGCTCCTCGACGAGCAGCCGGGTCTCGACGACATCCGCGATCTCCTGCGCCGAGACGGAGAGGACGAGGGCGCCCTTCTTCGGATAGAGCTTGATCAGCCCTTCCACTTCCAGCTTGAGCAGGGCTTCGCGTACGGGGGTGCGCGAGACCCCCACATCCGTGGCCAGCTCGCCCTCGGTGAGCAGCGTGCCGCCCTCGTAACGCCGTTCCAGGACGGCCTGCTTGATGTGCTGGTAGACGCGTTCGGCGGCGGGTGGCTGTCTGGGCGGGGCGGCAGGGGCGGCCGAGGCGGCTGGGACAGGCATGCGCACAGCTTAGATACAACAGAGGTGCATCAGGAAACGGCGTCCGCGATACGGGACGGCTCCCGTGCATCCATCCGTACCGCTCGTGCGTCTTGCATCGGGAACCCCCTTTCCAGGGTTCCGATTTGAGGCTTTCGTGAGTTCGGAGCACCGACCTTGATACGTAGCACCCTCGGCGCACGGCGCACCGCCGCCGTCGTTCTGACCACCGGCGCCGCCCTGGTCGCCACCCCGCTCGCGGCCGCGCCCGCGCAGGCCGCCACCGCCCCGTCCGTGAGCGCCAAGGGCGCCTATCTCGCGGACGCGAAGAGCGGAAAGCAGCTGTTCGGCAAGGCCGCCGACACCAAGCGCCAGATGGCCTCGACCACCAAGGTCATGACGGTGGCCGTGGTCCTCGACTCCGCAGGCCTGAACCTCGACCGCAAGCTCACCGTCAAGCAGACCTACCGCGACTACGTCGCTGCCAAGGGCGCGAGCACCGCCGATCTGCGCACCGGCGACAAGCTCACCGTGCGCCAGCTGCTCTACGCGACCCTGCTGCCCTCCGGCTGCGACGCCGCGTACGCCCTCGCGGACGCCTTCGGCAGCGGCTCGACGGTGAAGGCCAGGGCCGCCTCGTTCATCTCGAAGATGAACAAGAAGGCCGCGTCGCTCGGCATGAAGAACACCAAGTTCGACTCCTTCGACGGCATATCGAAGGCGGGCGACAACTACACGACGCCCAAGGACCTGACCAAGCTCGCCGCGCACTCGGTCAAGAACTCCACCTTCCGCACGGTCGTGAAGGCCAAGGAGACCAAGCAGAAGGCGACCGCGAGCAACGGCGGCACCCGCACCTACACCTGGTACAACACCAACAAACTGCTCGGCTCCTACAACGGCGCCATCGGCATCAAGACCGGTACCGGCACCGCCGCGGGACCCTGCCTGGTGTTCGCCGCGACCCGTGGCGACAAGACCCTGGTCGGCGTGATCCTGAACGACGCGAACCGCTACCCGGACGCCGCGAAGCTCCTCGACTACGGCTTCAAGTCGAACTCCGCGAAGACGATGCGTCTTCGTTCGCTGCCCTCCGGCGCACAGCAGGACTGACGGCGCGCACCCGGCTCCCGCGGCCCCGGGAGCCGGAGACCGCCGCGAGCACGACGGCGGCCAGGGCGAGCGCGGCCCCGGCCACCGTCACCGCGGTGACCTCGGCGTCGCCGTGCGGCCAGAGCACGTCGAGGGCGATCGAGCCGATCAACTGGCCGGTGATCGTGCACAGCCCGAGCAGCAGCACCCCGAGCTTCTGCACGGCGGCCACGGCGACCGAGATGAACACGATGCCGACCAGACCGCCGAGGTAGAGATACGGCTCGCGCGGCAGCCCCGAGGGGATCCCGACGGCGACCGCGTGCCCCACGAAGACCAGACCGAGCACCGCCGTACCGGTCAGGAAGTTGAAGAACGTGCCGGTGTACGCGGACCCTGACGACAGCCGCACATGCCCGTTCACGGCCTGCTGCCAGCTCACACACACGCCGGCGACCAGCGGCAACAGCAGCATCAGATAAGGGAATCCGGCGCCCAGACGGTCCGCCATCGACAGGCCGACCGCGAGCAGCACGAGGACGGCGCCCACGGCCCGCCGCACGGTGGGCCGCTGCGGACCCGCGGGCCCGAGCCCCTTCGCGTCCACGAAGAGCCCGCCGCTCACCTGCCCCGCGACCACGGCCACCGTGAACAGCGCGACACCGAGCGCCTCCACGGTCAGGCCCTGCGCGAGCACGAACGTGGCGCCACCGCAGCCGCCCAGCAGCTGCCACCACTTCAGGCGCCGTTCCCGTACGTCACGCAGCACCCGCCCCACACCGTGCCGCGCCCCGCGCACAAGCAGAAGCCCCACGGAGAGCACGAGAAGCCCGGAACCGAAGGACAGGACCGCGGCGGCCGTCCCGTCCCCGAGCTTCCCGGAGAGCCCGCCGTTGATACGGGCCTGCAGGGATATGAGCGCTCCGGAGAAGACGGCGAGGAGCAACCAGATGACGTGCACGGCAGGAGCTTTCGTACAGGGGCTATGGAGCTACGGAGCTGCGGGGCTACGGGCTACGGGCTACGGCTACGGCTACGGAACTGCGGGCAGATGGCGGACAGGCGTGAGCCCGGATGCGCCTGCGCGGCGCACCCGGGCTCAGGACCCGGACCCGGGAATCCGGATCGCTACGCCCAGGTGATCAGGCGCTTGGGGTGCTCCAGGATCGCCGCCACATCGGCGAGCACCTTCGAGCCGAGCTCGCCGTCGACGAGCCGGTGGTCGAAGGAGAGCGCGAGCGTCGTGACCTGGCGCGGCTTGACCTTGCCCTTGTGCACCCACGGCTGCCACTTGATCGCACCCATGGCGAGGATCGCGGACTCACCGGGGTTGAGGATCGGCGTACCGGTGTCGATGCCGAAGACACCGACGTTGGTGATGGTGACCGTGCCGCCCTGCATGGCACCGGGAGAGGTCTTGCCCTCCCGGGCGGTGGCCACCAACTCGCCGAGCGCCTCGGCCAGTTGGGGCAGCGTCTTGGCGTGCGCGTCCTTGATGTTCGGCACGATCAGACCGCGGGGCGTGGCGGCGGCGATGCCCAGGTTCACATAGTGCTTCTGGACGATCTCCTGGTTCGCCTCGTCCCAGGCCGCGTTGACGTCCGGGTTCCGCTTGATCGCGACGAGCAGCGCCTTGGCGACGAGGAGCAGCGGGTTCACCCGCAGCCCCTGCATCTCCTTATCCTGCTTGAGCTCCTCGACCAGCTTCATCGTGCGCGTCACGTCGACGGTCACGAACTCCGTGACATGCGGCGCGGTGAAGGCGGACCCGACCATGGCCTGCGCGGTCGCCTTACGGACACCCTTGACGGGGATACGCGTCTCGCGCGCGTCGGAGCTCACCACGGGCGCGGCGGCCGGAGCGGGCGCCTCGGCCGCGGGTGCCGCCGGCGCGGGCGCCACCGCGGCGTGCACATCCTCCCGGGTGATGATCCCGTCGGGCCCGGAGGGGGTGACGGTGGTGAGGTCGACCCCCATGTCCTTGGCGAGCTTGCGGACGGGGGGCTTGGCGAGGGGGCGGGGTACGGAGACCCCGTTGCTGACCGCTGTGGACGCCTGGGCCGGCTCGGGCGCGGCCGGAGCGGCGGGCGCGGCCGGAGCCACGGGCGCCGCGGGAGCCACGGGAGCCGCCCCGTTCCCGGCTGCGGCCGGAGCGGAATCGGTCCTGCGGGGGCGCCGCTTGGTAGAGCTCTCGGCCACGCCGTACCCCACCAGCACAGGCTGCCGCCCCTGAGGCTCGGCAGCCTCGGCTTCGGCCGCGGGCTCGGACTCGGCTGCCGTCTTCGCAGCCGCGGGCGCGGGCGCAGCCTCTCCCTCACCACCGATGGTGATGATCACCTGGCCCACGTCCACCGTCGTGCCCTCGGCGAAGCGCAGCTCCCGCACGACCCCGTCGAACGGAATCGGCAGCTCCACGGCCGCCTTGGCCGTCTCCACCTCGCAGACGACCTGCCCGTCGGTGACGGTGTCACCGGGCTGCACGTACCACTTGAGGATCTCGGCCTCGGTCAGGCCTTCGCCCACGTCGGGCAACTTGAACTCGTTAACCATGGTTCAGCTCCCCTCAGTACGCCAGCGAACGGTCGACGGCGTCGAGTACCCGGTCAAGGCCCGGCAGATACTCCTCCTCGAGCCGTGCCGGCGGATACGGCGCGTGGAACCCGCCGACCCGCAGCACGGGCGCCTCCAGGTGGTAGAAGCACCGCTCGGTGATCCGCGCGGCGATCTCCGCGCCCGAGCCGTAGAACACCGGCGCCTCGTGCACGACGACCAGGCGTCCGGTGCGCTCGACCGAGGCCTGCACCGTGTCGAAGTCGATGGGCGACATCGACCGCAGATCGACCACTTCGAGGGACTTGCCCTCCTCCTGCGCCGCGGCGGCCGCCTCCAGGCAGACCTTCACCATCGGCCCGTACGCCACCAGCGTCAGATCCGAGCCGTCACGCACCGTACGCGCGGCGTGCAGCGGTCCGGGGATGGACTCCCCCGCGGCGGAGACGCTATTGGACAGCGTGACCTCGCCCTTGTCCCAGTAGCGCCGCTTCGGCTCGAAGAAGATCACCGGGTCATCGCTCTGGATGGCCTGCTGCATCATCCAGTACGCGTCCGAAGACGTGGACGGCGAGACGACCTTGAGCCCCGACACATGCGCGAACAGCGCCTCGGGCGACTCGGAGTGGTGCTCCACCGCGCCGATGCCGCCGCCGTACGGGATCCGGATGACGACCGGCAGCTTGATCTTGCCGAGCGCACGGGCGTGCATCTTGGCGAGCTGCGTGACGATCTGGTCGTACGCGGGGAAGACGAAACCGTCGAACTGGATCTCCACGACCGGCCGGTAGCCGCGCAGCGCGAGGCCGATGGCCGTGCCCACGATGCCGGACTCGGCGAGCGGGGTGTCGATGACCCGGTCGTCGCCGAAGTCCTTGAGCAGCCCGTCCGTGACCCGGAAGACACCGCCGAGCTTGCCGACGTCCTCACCCATGATCAGGACCTTGGGGTCGGCCTCCATGGCCTTGCGCAGGGATTCATTGATCGCCTTGGCGATCGGCAACTTCTGGACAGCCATGGCTAGTTGCCCTCCTCTGCGAAGGACGCCTGGTACGCGGCGAACTGCGCGCGTTCCTCGTCGACCAGCGCGCTTCCGTCCGCGTACACATTGTCGAAGATCGCCATCGGCTCGGGGTCCGGCATGGCGCGCACCGTCTCGCGCACATGCTTGCCGAGCACCTCGCTCTCCTCCTCCAGAGAGGCGAAGAAGTCCGCGTCCGCCAGCTTCTCGGACTCCAGGTAGGTCCGCAGGCGCAGGATCGGGTCCTTGGCCTCCCAGGCCTCCCGCTCCTCGTCCTGGCGGTACTTGGTGGGGTCGTCGGACGTGGTGTGCGCGCCCATGCGGTACGTGAACGCCTCGACCAGCGTCGGCCCCTCACCGCGACGGGCCCGCTCGAGCGCCGACCGGGTCACCGCCAGACAGGCCAGGACGTCATTGCCGTCGACCCGGATACCGGGGAAGCCATAGCCGCGGGCGCGCTGGTAGAGCGGCACCCGGGTCTGCTTCTCGGTGGGCTCGGAGATCGCCCACTGGTTGTTCTGGCAGAAGAACACGACCGGGGCGTTGTACACGGCCGAAAACGTGAACGACTCTGCCACGTCGCCCTGACTCGAGGCGCCGTCGCCGAAGTACGCGATGACCGCGGAGTCCGCGCCGTCCTTGGCGACGCCCATCGCGTAGCCGGTGGCGTGCAGCGTCTGCGAGCCGATGACGATCGTGTACAGGTGGAAGTTGTTGCTGTTCGGGTCCCATCCGCCGTGGTTGACCCCACGGAACATCCCGAGCAGATTCACCGGGTCCACCCCGCGGCACCAGGCGACGCCGTGCTCGCGGTAGGTCGGAAAGACGTAGTCGTCCTCGCGGGTCGCCCGGCCGGAGCCGATCTGCGCGGCCTCCTGGCCGAGCAGCGAGGCCCACAGGCCCAGCTCACCCTGGCGCTGCAGCGAGGTCGCCTCGGCGTCGAAACGCCGGGTCAGGACCATGTCGCGGTACAGGCCGCGCAGCTCTTCGGGGCTCAGGTCGATGGAGAAATCCGGGTGCTCGACCCGCTTCCCCTCGGGCGTGAGCAGCTGAACGAGTTCGGTGTCGTGCGATGCGCTCTGTGCCGCCGCCGTCTTCGCGTCCGCCGTCTCCGGCGACTTCTTGGCGGCTGCGCGCTTGCCGCCGCTGCTGCGGCGAGGCTTGCGCGCGGCGGTGCTCTCCACGGTCACGTGTGCTCCTCCGTCGGTCCGGATCCCGGGATCGGCCGGGAACCAGTGCGGCTCGCCTGTATCCGTACCCGCGCACGGGGTGGGTGCGCCGCTGGGTATCTGTCGGGAAACAGGCGTGACAGGTGCCCCGGCGAGCGCCCTGCACAAAGCACGTTACCCAGTGCTTCGCATATCTGCGAAACCCCACTTGACCTGCGATTTTGCTTGGATTTCCAAGTAAATGCGAGAAAGCGGGGAACAACTCCTGTAACGCCACTGGTCAGCGCCTTGCAGGGGGCCGGAACACCGGGAGGTTATCCCGGCCACCCGGAGCATTGGAAGAGTTGGTGTGTGACACTGGCTGCGTGCGCGAAGATGGAAAAATCCACGTATTTCTGCTCGACGACCATGAGGTCGTCCGTCGCGGAGTCCATGAGCTGTTGTCCGTCGAGGACGACATCGAGGTGGTCGGCGAGGCCGGTACGGCCGCAGACGCCCTGGTCAGGATCCCCGCCACCCGCCCTGATGTGGCCGTGCTCGACGTCCGGCTCCCGGACGGCAGCGGCGTCGAGGTCTGCCGCGAGATCCGTTCGCAGAACGAGGACATCAAGTGCTTGATGCTGACCTCGTTCGCTGACGACGAGGCACTTTTCGATGCGATCATGGCAGGTGCCTCCGGTTATGTCCTCAAGGCCATCCGGGGCAAGGAACTGCTGACCGCGGTGCGTGATGTGGCCGCCGGCAAGTCCCTGCTCGACCCGGTCGCCACGGCCCGCGTCCTGGAGCGCCTGCGCGACGGCAACAACGCCAAGGGCGACGACCGCCTGGCCAACCTCACCGAGCAGGAACGCAAGATCCTGGATCTGATCGGCGAGGGCCTGACCAACCGGGCGATCGGCGAGCGGCTCCATCTGGCCGAGAAGACCATCAAGAATTATGTCTCCAGCCTGCTGTCCAAGCTGGGCATGGAGCGGCGTTCCCAGGCAGCTGCCTATGTGGCGCGCATGCAGGCGGAAAAGCACTGACTCCTTTCGGTGGCCAGAGGTCCCGAACTGCTCATGCACCACCTCTGAACTGGCCTTTTACCGTTTCTCGCGGTGGCTTATTCAGAATTTACTCAGGACTTATGTCCCCGGCGGTCGAGGGCCGCAGCCCCTTTCCGCCGGGGCGGCCGTGGCCGAAGGTGGAGCTATGTCCACCGAAGAACTCCGCGCCATCGAACTGCTCGGCCAGGTCAATTACGGGCGCGTGGCGACGAGTATGCGGGCCCTGCCGTTTCTGGCGGCGGCCCGCCACATCGTGGTGGACGGCCGCGTCGTACTGCGGATGCACCGGGGCTTCGGCTACCACCAGGCCTGCCAGGGCAGCGTGGTCGCGTATGGCGCGGACAACTTCAACAAGGACGGCGCCGACGGCCTCTGGTCCGTCCAGTTCGTCGGCACTTGCGAGAAGGTCGAGCCGACCAACGCCGAGCTCGAACTCTTCGGCCCCGCCCCGCACTTCGTCGACGGCGACCTCTTCGACCCGGTCTATCTGCGCATCGAGCCCCAGTTCGTCCGCGTCCACTGCATGGACAACGGGCACGCCCGGCAGCTGCAGCCCACACACATGCTCTGAGGCCCGCTCCAAGGGGCGTACGCATGCCCTGAGGCCCGCTCCCAGGGGCATGCCGCCAAGCGGCCACCAGCACCACATGCCTGAGGCCCGCTCACCGTCGTGGTGAGCGGGCCTCAGGCATGTGGTGCTGGTGTTCCTACGACTCTTCGGGAGTCGGCTCCACCGGCGTCGTCGCCGGGTCCGACGGCTCCTCCGGGGTCGTGGCCGGGTCCGTCGGCTCCTGCGTCGTCGGGTCCGTCGTCGGGTCGGTCGTCGGGTCCGACGTGCTGGGCGACGGGCTCGGCGAGTAGGAGGACCGCGACGGGGACGGGGTGTACTCCGAGTTGCCGCCCGTGCCGCCCGGCTCCGTCTCCTCGTCCGTCGACGGCTCGTCCGACGGCTCCTTGGACTCCTTCTCCGACTGCGACTGGCTGGGCGTGGACGACTTGTCCGTGTCCGGCGACTCCTTCTTGCCGCCCGCGGCGTTCAGCGCCAGGGCCACACCCACCGCGACGGCCACGATCGCGAGCACCGCGAAGAGCCACATCTTGCCGCGGCCGCCACCGCCGCCGCGACGGCCGCCACCGTCCCGGCTGCCGCCGTCGAAGCCGCCGTCGTCGTCGCCGATCGGCCGCAGCATCGGCTGCTGGATCTGCGCCGTGCCGGAGTCACCGGGGTGCTGCATGGCCGTCGTGCCCGCGACGCCCATCGCCGGGGTGTTGCCGCCCTCGTGCATGGCGACGGGCCCGGTGCTCCACGTACCCGTGTGGCTGCCCTGCTCCTGCAGCATCTGCAGGCCGTACTGGACGAGGCCGCGCATCTCCTCGGCGCTCTGGAACCGGTCGTCCGGGTCCTTGGCGAGGGAGCGCATGACCAGGCCGTCCAGCTCCGGCGGCACGGCGTCCGACATCTCCGACGGCGGCACCGGCATGTCCTGGACGTGCTGGTAGACCACCGACAGCGGGGTCTCACCGGTGAACGGCGGGCGCAGCGCGAGCAGTTCGTAGAGCAGACAGCCCGTCGCGTACAGGTCCGAGCGGTGGTCGACGGCCTTGCCGAGCGCCTGCTCGGGCGAGAGGTACTGCGGGGTGCCCATGACCATGCCGGTCTGCGTCATGGTGTTGGAGGCGCCGTGCAGCGCGCGGGCGATGCCGAAGTCCATCACCTTCACCGCGCCGGCGTGCGTGATGATCACGTTCGCGGGCTTGATGTCGCGGTGCACGATGCCGTGCTGGTGCGAGTAGGCAAGCGCTTCAAGGACGCCCGAGACAATGATCAGCGCCTGCTCCGGGCCCGGGGCCTCGGCGTTGAGCAGCAGGTCGCGGATGGTCCGGCCCTCGACGATCTCCATCACGATGTACGGGATCGTGTTGGCGCCGATCTGGTCCTCGCCGGAGTCGTAGACCGCCACCACGGCATGGTGGTTGAGGCCCGCGACCGACTGGGCCTCACGCGTGAAGCGGGCCTTGGACACGGGGTCTTCCGCGAGGTCGGAGCGGAGCAGCTTCACCGCGACCGTCCGTCCCAGACGGACGTCCTCCGCGGCGAAGACTTCGGCCATACCGCCCCGGCCGAGTCTGTGGGTCAGCCGATATCGGCCGTCCCCGACAAGCCCGCCATTACCCCACAACTCAGGCGCGTCTGACATACCGCCGCCAGTCGCCTCGGGGTCGGACGGGCCCTGAGCGCGCTGCTGGTCCATCAGTCCTCGCCGTCGTTTCCTGTCGTAACTGGTCGCGTGGCCGTATTTGTCCGCCTGCACGTGCCACAGAGGGCGTAGTACGCGGTCTCTTCGTACGGTCTTCGTCGGGCCACGCTACAGCCTCGGCGCAGCACGCTGGTTTGAGATGGACCGGCCATCAAACCTGTTACCCGCGGTGACGGGCAAATCGGGTGGTTATCCGGAGGGTCCGCGACCGGGGCCGGTAACGCTTGCGAGACGGTTCTTGCGCGTACGGTCACGGAACGGGCACCCGGCTTGACGTGTCACTGCCCTCGGGCAGACTGGGCGCGATACCGAGGGATCTTCACGCATTCAAGCGCATACACGGCGCCGATGGGGGACGCAGAAACATGAGCCAGGACGGCGCACACGGCGGCCGGTACGCGGGGCGCGCCCTGGCCGGCGGCCGCTACCAGCTGCGGGACCTCCTCGGCGAAGGCGGCATGGCCTCGGTGCACCTGGCGTACGACGCGGTGCTCGACCGGCAGGTCGCCATCAAGACCCTCCACACCGAGCTGGGCCGTGAGCAGTCCTTCCGCGAGCGCTTCCGCCGCGAGGCCCAGTCCGTGGCCAAGCTCACGCACACCAATATCGTCTCGGTCTTCGACACCGGCGAGGACGAGCTCGACGGCTCGACGATGCCGTACATCGTGATGGAGTACGTCGAGGGCAAGCCCCTCGGCTCCGTCCTGGACGCGGATATCGCCCAGTTCGGCGCGATGCCCGGTGACCGCGCCCTGAAGGTCACCGCCGATGTGCTCGCGGCCCTGGAGATCAGCCACGAAATGGGCCTGGTCCACCGCGACATCAAGCCGGGCAACGTGATGGTGACCAAGCGCAATGTCATCAAGGTCATGGACTTCGGCATCGCGCGCGCCATGCAGTCCGGCGTCACGTCGATGACGCAGACCGGCATGGTCGTCGGCACCCCCCAGTACCTCTCGCCCGAGCAGGCACTCGGCCGCGGTGTGGACGCCCGCTCCGACCTCTACTCGGTCGGCATCATGCTGTTCCAGCTGGTCACCGGGCGGCTGCCGTTCGAAGCCGACTCCCCGCTCGCCATCGCCTACGCGCACGTCCAGGAGGAGCCGGTCGCCCCGTCCTCCATCAACCGTTCGCTGCCCCCGGCCGTGGACGCCCTGGTCGCCCGCGCCCTGAAGAAGAACCCGAACGAGCGCTTCCCCACCGCCGAGGCGATGCGCGACGAGTGCCTGCGCGTCGCCCAGTCCCTGCAGGGCACCGGCGCCCCGAGCATCGTGCCGGGCCAGCAGACCGCGAGTGGCGCGGGCGTCGGCTCCGCCGTCTTCCCGCCGGTCGACCAGGCGGCCCCGGCGCCGGGACCCGGCAGCGTCCAGACCCCGTACCAGCCGGGTCCGTACGGCCAGACCACCCCGGCCCCGGGGTACGGCTACCCGCAGCAGGGCGGCTACCAGACCCCGGCCCCCGCGGCGTACGCCCCGCAGCAGCACCAGCAGCCGCAGCACCAGCCGGGGCCGGGCACCCCGCCGCCGTACAACCTCAATCCGCACGCCGCCCCGGCGGGCCCGGGCGGCGGTGGCGCGCCCGGCGGCGGCAAGAGCAACAAGCCGGTGATCATCGGCGCGATCGTGGTGTCCCTGCTCGCCATCGGCGGCCTGATCCTGGCGATCTCCCTGAACGGCGAGGAGAAGGACCCGCCGCAGTCCAAGGAGACCCCGTCGGCGGTCGAGGGCCACAAGGGCCCGGACAAGACCAAGACCATCGACATCACCGAGTGCACCGACCCCAAGGAAAGCTTCAGCGACCCGGACAAGAAGACCCTCCCGAGCTTCGAGTACCGCAACATCGACTCGGTCAAGGAGTGCATCCAGAAGGGCGGCTGGAAGTACGACACGAAGACCGTCGACGAGAACACGTACGGCGAGGGCACGGTCATGAAGCAGTACCCCGAGCCCGACACGGACTTCGACCCGGACAGCCCGCCGACGATCGAACTCGAGGTCTCCAGCGGGGACCCGGCGCTGTAGCCGCGCCGCAGCGCGACAGCCGGAGCGGCGCGGTAGCCGCAGCGCGGTAGCCGACGACGAAAGGGCCTGGCCACACATTCCGTGTGGCCAGGCCCTTTCTCGTACGTCGTGCTCTCTTACGCCGTCTTCTCGTACGGCCCTAGAGGTACGGGCCCCCGGAGCGGCCCGCCGCCGGGCCCTGCGGCTCTTCGAGGTCCTCGTGGCCGCCCACGCCGGGAGGCAGCGCGCGGCGCATCTGCTCCAGCTGCGCCCGGGCCGCCATCTGCTGGGCGAACAGCGTGGTCTGGATGCCGTGGAAGAGGCCCTCCAGCCAGCCGACCAACTGTGCCTGCGCGATCCGCAGTTCGGCGTCGCTCGGCGTCCCCTCGTCCGTGAAGGGCAGCGACAGGCGCTCCAGCTCCTCGACGAGTTCGGGGGCGAGCCCGTCCTCGAGCTCCTTCACGGAGCTCGCGTGAATCTCCTTGAGCCGTACCCGGCTCGCCTCGTCCAGAGGTGCCGCCCGCACCTCTTCGAGCAGCTGCTTGATCATGCTGCCGATGCGCATGACCTTCGCCGGCTGCTCGACCATCTCCGTCACGGGAATCTCACGGGACTCGTCGTCACCGCCGCCTCCGCCACCGAGGGCCATTCCGTCCTGGCCCACGACCAGGACTTGGGGGTTTTCCTGCGACCTGTCGTTCCTCGGCATTTCCATGCGGCCATTCTCTCGCACACCTGCTTCACACCACGGTGGTGCCCCCGCGGGCCGCTGATCCACCCTGGTCGGCCTTTTCTCCTTCACGTACTCCTGCGCTTGCCCCTGCCCGTACGCCTTGGCGCCGTGTGCCGCCGGTGGGCCGGGTGCGGGTCAGCCGCGCCGGATGCGCAGGGCGATGAAGCCGAGGCCGAGGCCCATCAGGAGCAGCCCGCTGCCCAGGGGAAGGATCTGAAGGGCCGGTCCGTCCGCTGCCCCGGCGACGGCCTGCTCGGCGGGGTCCGCCGCGACATCGACCGGGGGCCCGGGCGAGGTGGGCGCGGGAGGCGGCGGCGTCGGACGCTGCGGGGGCTCGTGCGGCCCCTGCGGCTTCAGCGGCTCCTCCAGCGGGCCTTCCGGTTCCACCGGCTGCAGCGGCTCGACCCGGCCGGGGCGCACCCGCCCTTCGCCGGGGCGGCTGCCGGCCCGCGACTCCCGCGGCGTAGCGGGCTCCGTGGACTCGTCGTACTCCGGCTCCGTGGACTCCTCGTACTCCGGCTCCGTGGACTCCTCGTACTCCGGCTCCGTGGACGGGGACGAAAACGGCCATGACGACGGGGATGACGACGGAGATGGCGACGGAGATGACGACGGTGACGGCTCCGCATAGGCCGCCGGCGCGGCCGCCGCGAAGCCCCCGGCCGCCAGGACGGCGGCCAGGAGCAGCGGCAGCCCGCCGGTGCGCAGCGGACGGAGCCGTGGAGTCACAGGCGTGACCCCCCTCCCGGTGCCGAGGTCGCCAAGATCGATGCCGTCAGCGTCACACGGGGCGCTGCGGGCGGCATCTCGGCGCCCGCCACGGGATTACGGGCCTCACCGAGCGCGGCGGCGCGGTTACCGGGTCAGGAGTACCTTCCCGATGTGCCCGCTCTCCTCCAGGACCCGGTGGGCGGCACCCGCCTCGGTCATCGGAAGGGTCCGGTCGACCACCGGCTTGACGCGGCCCGTGCCGATCAGCGGCCAGATGTGCTCGCGTACCGCCGCGACGATGGACGTCTTCTCGGCGAGCGGACGCCCGCGCAGCGAGGTCGCGGTGACCGCGGCGCGCTTGCTGAGCAGGGTGCTCAGATTGAGTTCGCCCTTGACGCCGCCCTGGAGGCCGATGATCGCGAGACGGCCGTTCACGGCGAGAGCCTTGATGTTCCGGTCCAGGTACTTGGCGCCGATGATGTCGAGGATGACGTCCGCGCCCGCGCCGTCCGTGGCCGCGCGAACCTCCTCGACGAAGTCCTGCTCGCGGTAGTCGATGAGGATGTCCGCGCCGAGCTCGGCGCAGCGCTCCAGCTTCTGCTTGCCCCCGGCCGTGACGGCCACCTTGGCGCCGACGGCCTTCGCGAGCTGGATCGCCATGGTGCCGATGCCGCTGGAGCCGCCGTGCACGAGCAGGGTCTCGCCCGGCCGCAGATGGGCGATCATGAAGACGTTGGACCAGACGGTGCAGGCCACCTCGGGCAGTGCGGCCGCCGTGACGACGTCGAGGCCGTCGGGCACGGGCAGCAGCTGCCCGGCGGGGACGGCGACCTTCTCCGCGTAGCCACCGCCCGCGAGCAGCGCGCACACCTCGTCGCCGACCGACCATCCGCTGACGCCGGTGCCGAGCGCGACGATCCGGCCCGAGCACTCCAGACCGGGGTACGGGGACGAGCCGGGCGGCGGGTTGTAGAAGCCCTGGCGCTGCAGCAGGTCGGCCCGGTTGACGGCGCTCGCCGCCACCTCGACCAGGACCTCGCCCTCGCCGGGGACGGGATCGGGGACCTCGGCCCAGACAAGTGCCTCGGGGCCGCCGGGTTCGGGGATCGTGATCGCATGCATGGCCGCGAGGCTACTCGCCGACCGCCCGGAACCACCGCCCCGTCCCCCCGTCCCCCACTGGTTCCGCGGCGAAGGGGTCACCGGCTCCGCGGCAGGGGGCACTGGTTCCGCGGCGAAGGTGTCACCGGCTCCGCGGCAAGGTGTCACCGGCTCCGCGGCAAGGTGTCACTGGTTCCGCGGCGAAGGGGTCACCGGCTCCGCGGCAAGGTGTCACTGGTTCCGCGGCGAAGGGGTCACCGGCTCCGCGGCAAGGTGTCACTGGTTCCGCGGCAAGGGCCGGGTGTCCGGAGTGGCCGGGGCGGCCGGAGTCGCCCGTACGATCGTGATCAGACGGTCCGTCAACTGCAGCTTGCCGACGGCGGGGTCGTCGTAGCCGAGCAGCCGGTGCCCGCGCACCACGCTGACCACCAGGTCGTCGGTCTCCCGCGGAGTGCGCCCCACCTCGGCCTTTATCACCGGCCGTTCAACCAGGTCGAGGCCGCTGCCCTGCTGGATGAGGTCCTCCATCACGGTGCCCGCGCTGGGGCTGAGGACAGAGAGGCCGAGCAGCCGTCCCGCCGCGCTGGCGCTGGTGATCACCGCGTCGGCGCCGGACTGGCGCAGCAGCGTGGCGTTCTCCTCCTCGCGCACCGCGGCGACGATCTTCGCGCCGCGGTTGAGCTGACGGGCGGTGAGCGTGACCAGCACGGCGGTGTCGTCGCGCTGGGTGGAGATCACGATCTGACGGGCCTTCTGCGCCTCGGCGCGCAGCAGCACATCGCTGCGCGTCGCGTCCCCCACGACGCCCACGAAACCATCGGCCGTGGCGGCTTCGATGACCTTGGCGCTGGGGTCGACGACCACGATCTGTTCCTTCTTCAGCCCTGTGGCGCAGAGCGTCTGGACCGCGGAACGGCCCTTGGTGCCGAAGCCGACGACAACGGTGTGTTCACGCAACTGGGACCTCCAGCGGTTCAGCCTGAACTCCTCACGGGTGCGCTCGGTGAGGACCTCGAGGGTGGTGCCGACGAGGATGATCAGGAACAGCACGCGCAGCGGCGTAATGACGAAGATATTGGTGAGCCGGGCGGCGTCGCTGACCGGGACGATATCGCCGTAACCGGTGGTGGAGAGGGTGACGGTCGCGTAGTAGAAGGCGTCGAGGAGGCTGACCTCGCCGTCGTGGTTGTCGTTGTACCCCTCGCTGTCCGCGTACACGATGAGGGCGGTCCCGACCAGGACGGTGAGGGCCATGGCGAGACGCTTGGCGACCTGCCGCAGCGGGCGTTCCACGACTCGCTTCGGCAGCTTGATCCGGCCTCCGACGAGATGCTCGTCGGCCTGACGCGCCATCGCGTCATGGCCCGGCAGTTTCACGTGAAACACCCTTCCGCACCGTCGGGGAGACCTTCGCCCATACCGTCGGGGGACGGCGACAGCGCCCAGGGCAGATCGAGAATCTCCAGCTCCTGGCCGGGCTTGGCGCCGCCGGGCGGCACCACCGCGAGGCCGTCGGACGCGGCGATACCGCGCAGCATGGCCGGGCCGTTGTAGTGCAGCGGCACGGCCGTGCCTTCCGGGTCCGCGCGCAGCATCACGGGCACGAGACGGGTGTCGCGCGGATGGCCGTGGACCTCGTCCCTGACAGGGGCGTAGTACGGCTCCGGTGCGATCCGTCCCGACAGTGCCCGCAGCAGGGGCTCGGCCAGCGTGAGCAGCCCGGACACCGCGGCGAGCGGATTGCCGGGCAGCCCCACCAGATGCCGGCCTGCGGCGAGGCGGGCGAGCAGCATCGGGTGCCCGGGTCGCACCTTCACCCCGTCGACGAGCAGGTCCGCCCCGAGCCTTCGCAGGGTGGGGTGCACATGGTCGACGGGGCCCGCCGCGGTGCCTCCGGTCGTCACGATCAGCTCGGCCTCGGAGGTCGAGAGGGCCTTGTGCAGCGCCTTCGCGTCGTCGCCGAGCCGGCGGACCGCGATCACCTCGGCGCCCAGGGCGCGCAGCCACGGCGGCAGCATCGGGCCGAGGGCATCACGGATCAGGCCTTCGTGCGGGCGCCCCTCGGTGAGCAATTCATCGCCCAGGACGAGGACTTCGGCACGTGGCCGCGCCACGGTGGGCAGCTCGTCGTAGCCCGCGGCCGCGGCGAGGCCGAGCACGGCGGGCGTCACCGGGCTCTGGGCGGGCAGCAGTTGATCGCCGCTGCGGCACTCCTGGCCGCGCGGCCGGATGTCCTGGCCGTGCATGACTTCGCGCTGGGCGTGCAGCCTGCCCTTGTCGTCGGTCAGCCCGTGCTCGCTGCGGATGACGGCCGTGACCTCACGCGGAATCCGGGCGCCGGTGGCGATCCGTACCGCCTCGCCGTCGGTGAGCGCATCCGCCCCGGCGTGCCCTGCGAGGACGCCGTCCTCCCGGACCGTCCAGGGTCCTGGACCCGCCACCGCCCAGCCGTCCATCGCCGAGGTGTCGAACGACGGAAGGTCGGTGAGCGCGGTGAGCGGCGCGGCCAGTACGCGGCCAAGGGCCTGGGTGAGGGGTACGGAGACGGGGGTACGGGGCGCTGTGGCGGCGCGCGCGGCGACGGCACGTGCCTCGGGCCAGGGGGTGGCGCGGTGACGGTGCGCATTCGCCTGGTCGGCCGACTTATCGGCTGCCTTGTCGGCCGACTTATCGGCTGCCTTGTTGGCCGTCTTGTCGGCTGCCTTGTTGGCCGTCTTGTCGGCGGGAGTAGGGGTGGAGGGGGCGGCGGGGGCAGGGGCGCCGGGGGCGGCGTGGCCTCGGTCCGGGTGTCGGTCCACTGGCTCGGCCGGCTCTCTGACCAGGGCGAGGGCCTCGTCGACATCCAGCTCGTGGGCGTCGTCCGATCCGGCCATGCTGCTCACCTCGTCCAGGTCATCCAGCTCATCCAGGTCGCCGAGCCCGACGGGGCCGGCGGGGCCGCTCATCCGGCGTCCGAGGAGCTGTCGGGCCGGTCCTCGTCCGCCCAGCGGGTGGCGAGCGCGGCGGCCTTGCGGGCCGCGTCCGCCACGGCTTCGGGGCCGCCTCCGGCCCGGGCCGCCGCATATCCCACGAGGAACGTGGTCAGCGGGGCCGCCGGCCTGGCCACACCATGTGCGGCGTCACGCGCGAGGTCCAGCAGCTCACCGGTGTCGACCTCCAGGTCGATGCCCAGTTCGTCCTTGACTGCGGTAATCCATTCATCCAGCACGTGCTCATGCTCCCTGATGCGTGCGCGGGCTTCGGCGATGTCCTCCCAGGTGTCGCAGTCGAACGCGGCAAGGGAGTCGCCCGGTTCGGTGATCCGGGTGAGGGTGAGCTCGGCGGTGAGCCGCCGCAGCGGCAGGCCGGTGAGGGCACCCTGTGCCGCTTCGATGCGGGCTAGTTCACGGCGCAGAGGGGCACTGCGGTAGGCGGCGACGAGCGGCTGATCCCGCCCGTCGGCGTCCGTGAACAGGGCGCCTTCCGCTCCCTCGGCGTCGAGAGCGGCGAGCAGCCGGCCCACGGTCCGCTCTCCCAGGAAGGGCAGATCGGCGGAGAGAACGAGCACGGTGTCCGCCGTGGTCCGGTGCAGCCCGGCGCCGAGCGCGGCGAGCGGGCCACCGCCGGGCGGGTCCTCGCGCGCCCAGAGAACAGGGCGCGGGGTGGGCCTGCGGTCCGCGACGACGACCGTCGAGGCGGCACCTGAGCAGGCGGCGAGGACCCGGTCGAGCAGCGCCCGGCCACCGACGCGCACGCCGGGCTTGTCGGCGCCGCCGAGCCGTTTGGCGGCGCCTCCGGCGAGCACGACGGCGTCATACGAGGTCACCCACCGAGTATGAGCCCCCGAAGGATCAAAGCCACCCCCACGAACGCCCCGACGGGGGCGGGACTTTCGTCATGGGGGCGGCGGGCGGCCGGGGGGACAGCGGGGTGCCCGCCGCCCCCGCGGGCTGATTCTTCATCGGCTTCTTCATCGGCTTCTTCATCCGCGCGATCCCCGGCGGACCCCCAGGGCCCACCGGCCCCGCAGGGCACACGGACCTACGGGACGCGCACGGACCTATAGGGCGCCTACAGGGCGCACAGGGTGCGCATACCTACGGGACGCACGGGCCTACGGAACGCACACGGCGCACGGACCTATAGCGTCCGCAGCAGCACCGCAGGCTGCTCCACGCAGTCCGCGACGTACCGCAGGAAGCCGCCCGCCGTGCCGCCGTCGCAGACGCGGTGGTCGAAGGTGAGCGAGAGCTGCACCACCTGCCTTACCGCCAACTCGCCCTGATGCACCCAGGGTTTGGGGACGATACGGCCCACGCCGAGCATGGCCGCCTCAGGGTGGTTGATGATCGGCGTCGAGCCGTCGACCCCGAACACCCCGTAGTTGTTGAGCGTGAACGTGCCGCCGGTCAGATCGGCCGGAGTCAGGGCCCCCGCCCTGGCCTCCTCGGTGAGGCGCGCGAACTCGGCGCTGAGCGACTCCGCGTCCCGCGCGTGCGCGTCCCGCACCACGGGGACGACCAGGCCTCGCTCGGTCTGGGCGGCGAAACCGAGATGCACCGCGTCGAGGCGTACGACCTCACGGGCCTCCAGGTCGACCCTGGAGTTGAGGTCGGGATAGCGGGCCAGCGCGGCGGTGCAGATACGGGCCAGCAGCGCGAGGAGGGAGATCTTGCCGTGTGCTCCCGCGGCCGCGTTCATCGCGGCCCGGGCGTTCATCAGCTCCGTGGCGTCCGCGTCCACCCAGCAGGTCGCGTCGGGTATCTCGCGGCGGCTGCGGGAGAGCTTGTCCGCGACGGCACCGCGCACTCCCCGAAGGGGCGTACGGACCTGCCCGGCCGCCTCCGCCGCCGGGGTGGCCTCCCGCTCCTTGTGGGCGGTCTGCTCGGCAGCACGCACGGCGTACTCGACATCGGCCCGCAGGATCAGCCCATCGACGCCTGAACCCGTCAACTCCCACAGATCGAGGCCATGTTCACGGGCCAGCCTGCGTACCAGGGGAGAGATGACAGGAACCGGGCCCTCGGCCTCCCGCGCGGGCGGCACCGAGCCGACGGCCCCGGCACGCGAAGCCTCCACGGCGCCCGTGCCGCCCAGGACATCCGTGTACTGGATCCGGGCCTGAGGCTCACGGCCCGCGTACGGGGAGGGCGAGGGGGAGAGCGACGGGGAGGACGGGGACGGCGGCTGGGAGTGCGGCGGGGACTGTGACTGGTGCGTACGGTCCGGCTCCTGAGCTCCGGCCCCGTGCCCGGGCCGCGCCGCCCCGCGCCCGGACCCGGATCCAGGTGCGGGTCCAGATCCAGGTCCAGACCCAGCTCCCAGAGGCTGGGGCCGCACCCTGCGCCTGCGCGCCGGGGCCGCGCCCGTGCCGTACCCCACAAGAACGTTGCCGGAGCCTTCCTTGCCCGAGCCGGATCCGGAGCCGGAGCCCGCTTCGGACTCGGCCGCACCCCCGGCACCGCCCCGGGCCCCGGCCCCGGAAGCCTCCGCCGAAGTGCTGCCCGAGCCGGCCTCCGCCCCGACGGCCACCGTCAAAAGCGGTGCCCCTACGGGAAGTTCCGTGCCCTCCTCGCCGAAGCGTGCCGTCACCACGCCCGCGTAGGGGCAGGGCACTTCGACCATCGCCTTGGCCGTCTCCACCTCGACCACCGGCTGGTCGACCGCCACCACATCGCCCACGGCCACCAGCCAGCGGATGATCTCCGCCTCCGTGAGCCCCTCGCCGAGGTCGGGCAGCGTGAACTCCAGGACCTGCGCCATCAGCTCTCCGCCTCCCATTGCAGCCGTGCCACCGCGTCCAGGATCCGGTCGACGCCCGGCAGATGGTGCCGCTCGAGCATCGGCGGCGGGTACGGGATGTCGAATCCGGCGACCCGGAGCACCGGCGCCTCCAGGTGGTGGAAGCAGCGCTCCGTGATCCGCGCCGCGATCTCCGCGCCCGGCCCGGCGAATCCGCCCGACTCGTGCACCACGACCGCGCGCCCGGTCCTGCGCACCGAGTCGCACACCGTCTCGTCGTCGAACGGCACGAGCGAGCGCAGATCGACGACTTCGAGCTCCCATCCCTCGTCCCGCGCGGCCTCGGCGGCCTCCATGCAGACCGGCACGGACGGGCCGTAGGTGATGAGGGTCGCGCTCCGCCCCGCGCGCCGCACCACTGCCCGGCCTATGGGTTCAACGGACGACGGCTCGTCCGGGTTCCATGAATCCTTCGACCAGTAAAGGCGCTTGGGCTCCAGGAACACCACGGGGTCGTCGGACGCGATGGCCGCGCGCAGCAGTCCGTACGCGTCGGCGACCGTGGCGGGCGTGACGACATGCAGGCCCGGCGTCGCCATGTAGTACGCCTCGGAGGAGTCGCTGTGGTGCTCGACTCCGCCGATGCCGCCGCCGTACGGCACCCGGATGGTGATCGGCATCGGCATCGCGCCCCTGGTGCGGTTGCGCATGCGCGAGACGTGCGAGATGAGCTGCTCGAACGCGGGGTAGGCGAAGGCGTCGAACTGCATCTCCACCACGGGCCGCAGGCCGTACATCGCCATGCCGACCGCGGTGCCCAGAATGCCCGCCTCCGCGAGCGGTGTGTCCGTGCACCGGTCCTCGCCGAACTCCTTGGTGAGCCCGTCCGTGATGCGGAAGACACCGCCGAGTGCGCCGACGTCCTCTCCCATCACATGGACGGCCGGGTCCTCGGCGAGCGCATCCCGCAAGGCGCGCTGCAGTGCCTGCGCCATGGAGGCGGGTTTCACGCCGGTCGTGCCCGGCTTGTCCACCACGGTGGTCATCACTCGGCCTCCGCATCCAGTTCGGCGCGCAACTGGGCCGCCTGCTCCCGCAGTTGCGCGGTCTGCTCGGCGTACACATGCGTGAAGAGGTCCATCGGGTCCAGGACGGGGTCCTGGTTCATCCGCTCGCGCAGATCGGCCGCCATGTCCTCGGCGGCGTCCCGCGCGGCCTGCACACGGTCGTCGTCGAGGAGGCCGCGCCCGGTCAACTCCCGCTCCAGGAGGGCGATCGGGTCGTGTCCGCGCCAGGTCTCGACTTCCGCGTCGCCGCGGTAGCGGGTCGCGTCGTCGGCGTTGGTGTGCGCCTCCATGCGGTACGTGACGGCCTCCACGAGGGTCGGGCCGCCCCCTTCGCGCGCGTGCCGCACGGCGTCGCTGAGGACCTCGTGCACCGCCACCGCGTCGTTGCCGTCGACCAGTCGGCCCGGCATGCCGTACCCCACGGCCTTGTGGGCCAGGGACGGCGCCGCGGTCTGCTTGGCGAGCGGCACGGAGATCGCGAAGCCGTTGTTCTGCACGAGAAAGACGACCGGCGCCTTCCATACGGCGGCGAAGTTCAGGGCCTCGTGGAAGTCGCCCTCGCTGGTGCCGCCGTCGCCCACCAGGGCCAGCGCCACCACGTCGTCGCCCTTGAGGCGGGCGGCGTGCGCCAGGCCCACGGCATGCGGGAGCTGGGTGGCGAGCGGGGTGCACAGAGGTGCCACGCGGTGTTCGGCCGGGTCGTACCCGGTGTGCCAGTCGCCGCGCAGCAGCGAGAGTGCCTGCACGGGGTCGAGCCCACGGGCCACGGCGGCGAGCGTGTCCCGGTAACTCGGGAAGAGCCAGTCGCGCTCCTCGAGGGCGAGCGCCGCGGCCACCTCGCAGGCCTCCTGGCCGGTGCTGGAGGGATAGACCGCGAGCCGACCCTGCCGGGTGAGCGCCGTCGCCTGCGTGTTGTAGCGGCGGCCGCGCACCAGCTGTTCGTACAGCTCCAGGAGGAGCGCGGGGTCGGCACCGGCGGCGGCCGCGGTGCCGAGCACGCGGTACGGCTCGGCGTCGGGCAGCAGTGGTGCGGGGTCCGTACGGGGCTTCCAGGCGGGCGGCGGGGTGGGCCTGTAGGCCTCCCGCTGCTCCATGACCGTGCTGTGGTTCTTCACCGCGTGCACCTCCTCGTGGAGCTACCAGGACGGCGCGAATCTGCGAGGCGCCTCACCTACCGATTGTTCGGTCGTCGGCACAATTTGGCTACAGGCACCTCCAGGCTGTGGACAAACGGTTCTCCACAGCCTGGGATGGATGCATTACGTCCATGGTAGAGAGGCGGGGGGACATGGCACCTGAACGAATGGCCGACCAGGGCCCCGAAGACCCTTCGAGCACACCGGCAACAGCCGGGCCGCCGCGCCCTCTCGACGCCATCGATCGCGACATCCTGCGGATGCTGCAGACCGACGGCCGCGCCTCGATACGCTCCGTGGCCGAACATGTCCATGTGTCACGGGCCAATGCGTACGCCCGGATCAACCGGCTCATCGAGGACGGTGTGATCCGCGGTTTCGGCGCGCGGGTCAACCACGAGCGGGCGGGGCAGGGCGCCTCCGCGTACATCACGCTCAAGATCGTGCAGAACTCCTGGCGAACGGTGCGCGAGCAGCTGCGGGCACTGCCGGGCGCGGCCCACATGGCGCTGGTCAGCGGCGACTTCGACGTACTGCTCCTCGTGCACACCCCGGACAACCGCACGCTGCGCGAACTCGTCCTGACCCGCCTTCAGGCGATACCGGAGGTCCTGAGCACCCGCACACTGCTGGTCTTCGAAGAGACGGACCTGGAGCCGGAGTTGTAGCCCCTGGGCCGGCGTAAGCGCAACCGCGCCGGCCTCCTCGGCCCGAGCCCTCAGCCCTCCGTCGGCGCCCGCATCCCGGAATCCCGGGCCTCCATCGGCGCCCGCGACCCAGGCCCTCAGTCCTCCGTACGCATCCCGGCGAACGCGAGGCGCACCACCGCGTCGGCGATCTCGCCGCCGTCGGCTCCCCTGCTTTCCGGCCGGTACCACTCGACGATCGAGTTGATCATGCCGAAGAGCAGCCGGGTCGCGAGGCGGACCTCGACGTCGGCCCGCAGATCGCCCTCCGCGACCGCAGCCTTGAGCAGCTCGGCGACCTGGTGGTCGAACTCCCTGCGCCGCTCCATCGCCCACTGCTCGGTCGCCGTGTTGCCCCGTACGCGCAACAGCAGCGTGACGTAGGGCAGTTCGCCGGTCAGCACCTCGACCATGCGGCGCGTGACGTGCTCCAGGCGGTCCACGGCACGCCCCACGCGCGCGTGCTCCTCGTCGAGGATGCCGAACAGCCCGTCGAGAGCGCGGCTGACGGCGCGGCGCAGGAGCTCCTCCTTGCCCGCGACGTGGTGGTAGATGGAGGACTTGGAGATTCCGGCCGCCTTGGAGAGATGCTCCATGGAAGTGCCGTCGTAGCCGCGCTCGTTGAAGACCCGCACGGCAACCGCCAGAAGCGTCTCCGGCGTATAGGTGTCGCGTTTGGCGGTGGTCATGGCGTGACCGTCTCTTCCTGTGCTTGGACGCGTCTACGCAGTCCTACGGAGGGGGCGTAGCGGCCCGTGGGCTGCGTTTCATGCATCAGGGACAGCAGGTCGTGCACCCGCTCCAGGCCGATGCGCTCACCCCATTCCAGGGGACCGAGCGGGTAGTTCACGCCCAGGCGCATTGCCGTGTCGATGTCCTGTGCCGACGCCACACCCTTGTCCAGGGCGTCGAGCGCGAAGTCGAAGAGCATCGCGACGGTACGGGCCACGATCATGCCCGGGATGTCGCCGATCACCGTGACCTGCTTGCCTGCCGCCTGGAACAGGCCGGTGGCCGCGCGGAGCGTGGCGGGGGCCGCCGTCCTGGACGGTGCGAGCGCGATCAGGGTGGCGGCCTCGTAGTCCAGGGCGAGGTCGAACTGGACCGCGTCTCCGTGACCGCCCGCCATGGTGCCGCCCGCCGGTACGAGCACGCCCCCTTCGGGGAGGGAGAGGAACGGCCTCTCCGACGTCCCGCGCCGGACCGTGATCCCTGCCGCCTTGAACAGGCCTTCCAGCATCTCTGCCGGGCCGAAGTCACCGTGCATGCCCACTTCCGCGGGGGCGGCTGCGGGCTCCTCCAGACGCGGCCCGTGCTGCTGCGCGCCCTCCGCGTAGTCGAACCATCCCTGGCCCGACTTACGGCCGAGCCGCCCGGACTCGACCAGACGGCGCTGCGCCAGGGACGGTGTGAACTTGGCGTCCTGGAAGAAGGACTCCCATACGGAGCGCGTCACGGCTTCGTTGACGTCCTGGCCGATCAGGTCGGTCAGCTCGAAGGGGCCCATCTTGAAGCCGCCGCAGGCGCGGAGCACGGCGTCGATGGTGGCCGGATCGGCGGCCCGCTCCTCGTGGATCCGCAGCGCCTCCGCGTAGAAGGGGCGGGCCACGCGGTTGACGATGAATCCCGGGGTGTCGGCGCAGCGGACCGGACGCTTGCCCCAGGCACCGGCCGTCTCGTACGCGCGCGTGGCGGCCGCTTCGTCGGTGGCGAAGCCGCTGACGACCTCGACGAGGGGAAGCAGCGGTGCGGGGTTGAAGAAGTGCAGGCCGACGAAGCGTCCTGGCCGCTTCAGGCCGCCCGCGATGGCGGTGACGGACAGGGAGGACGTGTTGGTGGCGAGCAGACAGTCCTCACCGACGATGTCCTCCAGCTCGCGGAACAGTCCCTGCTTGACGTCCAGTCGCTCGAGGACCGCCTCTACGACCAGGCCGCAGCCGGCGAGGTCGGCGAGGGACGCGGCGGGGGTGAGGCGGGCGTGTGCCGCCTCCCGCGCCTCGGCGGACAGCCTGCCCTTCTCTACGAGCCGGTCGAGGCGCCCTGCGATCGCGCTTGCTGCCTGCTCGGCCCGGCCGGGCAGGGCGTCGTAGAGACGCACGGGGTGACCGGCGATCAGAGCGACCTGGGCGATTCCCTGGCCCATGGTGCCGGTGCCGACGACGGCGACGGGACATGTGCGGTCGAGTGCTGTCATGCTCGCGATCCTCCCGCATGAGTTGTCCACAGCTTCGATCGGCCCCTCTTGTCCCGACCGATCGTTCGGTTACTCTAACCCTGTCCTCCTGTCCCAGCCCAGCTCGACGAGGAGTTGGTCCTCCATGGCCGCCGAACTCACCGCGCAACAACTCATCGAGAAGCACCGGCCCACGCTCGACCAGGCACTGGAAACGATCCGCACGCGGGCGTACTGGTCCCCGCACCCCGAGCACCCCAAGGCCTACGGCGAGCAGGGCTCGCTCGACGCGGCCGCGGGCAAGGCCGCCTTCGACGCCCTGCTCGGCACCCGCCTGGACCTCGGCCAGCCCGGCACGGACGGCTGGACGGGCGGCGAAGTGTCGCCCTACGGCATCGAGTTGGGCGTCGAGTACCCGCACGCCGACGCGGAGGGCCTGCTGCCCGCCATGCGCGCGGCGATCCCGTCCTGGCGCGACGCCGGGGCGGAGGCCCGCGCGGTGACCTGCCTGGAGATCCTTTCCCGGATCAGCGCGCGGACCCATGAGTTCGCGCACGCGGTCATGCACACCAGCGGCCAGGCCTTCATGATGGCGTTCCAGGCGGGCGGCCCGCACGCCCAGGACCGCGGCATGGAGGCGGTGGCGTATGCGTATGTGGAGCAGGTCCGCACCCCTGACGCGGCGGACTGGAGCAAGCCGCAGGGCAAGCGCGACCCGCTGAACCTGCGCAAGCAGTTCACGCCGGTCCCGCGCGGTATCTCCCTCCTGGTGGGCTGCAACACCTTCCCGACGTGGAACGGCTACCCGGGCCTGTTCGCCTCCCTCGCCACCGGAAATCCGGTGCTGGTCAAGCCGCACCCGCGCGCGGTGCTGCCGCTCGCCCTCACGGTGCAGGTGGCACGCGAGGTCCTTGCCGAAGCGGGCTTCGACCCGAATCTGGTGGCGCTGGCCGCCGAGCGCCCCGGCGAAGGCCTGGCCAAGTCCCTCGCCGTACGCCCCGAGATCAAGATCGTCGACTACACGGGCTCCACCGCGTTCGGCGACTGGCTGGAGACCCACGCCCGCCAGGCCCAGGTCTACACGGAGAAGGCCGGGGTCAACACGGTCGTCATCGAGTCCACCGGTGACTACAAGGGCATGCTGTCCAACCTCGCCTTCTCCCTGTCCCTGTACAGCGGCCAGATGTGCACCACCCCGCAGAACCTTCTGATCCCCCGCGACGGCATCGGCACCGACCAGGGCCCCAAGTCGTACGACGAGGTGGTGAGCGACCTCGCGGGCGCGGTCGGCGGCCTCCTCGGCGACGACGCCCGGGCCAATGCCCTCCTCGGCGCCCTGGTCAACCCGGATGTGAAGGCCCGCCTCGAAGCGGCCGCCGGACTCGGCGAAGTCGCCCTGGCGTCACGGGAGATCACCAACCCGGACTTCCCGGACGCCACGGTGCGCACACCGGTCATGGTGAAGCTCGACGGCGCCAAGCCGGATGCCGAAGCGGCCTATATGAGTGAGTGTTTCGGCCCGGTCTCCTTCGCGGTCGCCGTCGACTCCGCCGCGGACGCCCTGGAGTTGCTGCGCCGCACCGTGCGGGAGAAGGGCGCGATGACGGTCGGCGCGTACACGTCGTCGCAGGAGTTCGAGCACGCGATGGAAGAGGTCTGCCTGGAGGAGTGCGCCCAGCTCTCGCTCAACCTCACGGGCGGCGTGTATGTGAACCAGACAGCCGCCTTCTCCGACTTCCATGGCTCGGGCGGCAACCCCGCGGCGAACGCGGCACTGTGCGACGGCGCCTTCGTCTCCAACCGCTTCCGCGTGGTGGAGGTGCGCAGGGAGGCATAGGCACGCGCACGCGCGCGTGGCCCGGACCGGCCACTGCCCGGGCCACGCGCGGCCGCATGCGACCGAGCCGCAGCGGGGCGCCGCGCACCAGCGCGGCGCGACGGGTCACACTCGCGCGGCACCGACGTGTCACACCCGAGCAATGCCGACGTGTCACACCCGCGCGGTGCCGCCCGGGGTGGCCGACCAGTGGAAGAGGGCCATGCCCACGCTGGTCGCCAGGTTGTAGCTGGACACCTGCGGCCGCATGGGCAGCGCGATCAACTCGTCGGCGCGTTCGCGCAGTTCGGCCGAGAGCCCGGAGCGCTCCGAGCCGAAGGCGAGCAGGGCGTCGTCGGGCAGGGTGACGGACCGGATGTCCTTGCCTTCGGGATCGAGCGCGTACAGCGGCCCCTTCGGCAGTTCGTCGACGGCCAGCCGCTCCACGGCTGTCGCGTAGTGCAGCCCGGCCGCGCCCCGTACGACCGTGGGATGCCAGGGGTCCAGGGACCCCGTGGTGACCACTCCGGTGGCCCCGAATCCCGCCGCGAGGCGGATGACCGCGCCCGCGTTGCCGAGGTTGCGCGGGTTGTCGAGGACCACGACGGGCGCCGGGCGGTGCGGGTGCTCCAGTGCCGCGAGCCGGGCCGCCCGTTCGGGGCGTTCGGCCAGGGCGGCGATCCCGGTGGGGTGGGCCCGGGGGACAAGCATCCGCAGAACCTCGCCCTGCACCTCGACGGCGAGGCTCGCGAGCCGCTCGCGCACATCGGGCGCGAGCTCCTCCGCGAGCGCCAGAACGGCCGCCTTGTCGCTGGTGAGCATGGCCGGAACGCGGGCGTCGAAACGCAGGGCGTGCTTGAGCGCGTGAAAGCCGTCGAGCAGAACGGCCGTCTCGCTCAGCGCGCGCCAGCGACGTACCGCATCGTCCACAGCATCCGCACTCATGGCGTGAAGCCTACGTGTGCCCCCTCGGCCGACTCCGGCTCGCGCACCTCGTCCTCCTTGCGCTGCACGGGCACACCTCTCCTGCGGTCCAGCAGGCCACCACGCGCGCGTGCCGCCCAGCCACCGATCCTGCGCAGGAACGACGTCGGCAGGAACACGGCATCGGCCGCGATCATGGCGAGCGAGAAGAACGGCAGCCCGAGCAGTACGGCGATCACGGCATGCTCGGTGATCATCACGGCCAGCAGGACGTTCTTCACGCGGCGGTTGAAGAGCGTGAAGGGGAAGGCGACCTGGACGATGACCGTGCCGTAGGTGATCAGCATGACCATGATGCCGCTGGCGGTCAGCAGTTCGGAGAGGGCGGGCCAGGGCGAGAAGTAGTCGAGGTGCAGCGGGTAGTACACCGCGGTGCCGTCCTGCCAGCGGCTGCCCTGGATCTTGTACCAGCCGGCCGTCGCATAGATCAGGCAGGCCTCGGCCATGACGATCAGCAGAGCGGAGTTGTGCAGCAGGTTGGCGATGACGTCGAGCAGCACGCGCGGTTCCCCGTCGGGCGCGCGGCGGCCGGTCAGCCACCACAGACCGTGGCCCGCCCACATGGTCCAGAAGATCAGCGCCCAGCCCCAGCCGAGCAGCCCCAGGAACGTCACTGCGGACAGGGCGAGCCCCATCACCCACCACAGCACGGGGCCGACCCGGTCCGGCCCCGGCCCGGCGCCGCCCGCCGCACGCGCGCGTGCCGCCCGAGCGGCCCGCCTGGCATCCAGGGACCACACCTGCCCGCAGCGCGTGAGGACCAGGTACATCGCCATCAGGTGGATGACGTTGTCGCCGCCGTCGCCCACAAAGACGCTGCGGTTGAGCAGCGAGAGCACACCGACCATGAACAGCACGGACATGGTGCGGGTGCGCCAGCCGAGCAGCAGCAGCGCGCTGGAGACGACCGCCAGGACGTAGACGCCCTCGAACCAGGCCCGTCCGTCGGTCCACATCAGTGCTGTGAAGGCGTGGTTGTCGCTGATCAGCCGGTTCGCGAGGTCCCAGCCCCAGGGCGCCTGCGGGCCGTACAGCTCGTGGCGGTGCGGGAGTTCACGCAGCAGGAACAGCAGCCAGGTCGCCGAGAAGCCGATCCGGATCACGGCACTCTGGTACGGGCCGAGCGCCGAGGCGGTGATCTTGCCGAGGCCGCGCATGGCGGCCCCGGCCCTGCGTTCGCGCCGGCTCACCGGTCACGCACCTCCCGGTCCTGGGATGTGACCGACCACCAGGGCAGTTCTCGGTAGACCGGCTTCATGTCCAGCTTCTCGCCGCTCCACGACGGAGGCGGCACATTGGTGGTCACCGAGCGGATCTGCACACGGCTCATGGCCGCCACGGACTCCTCACGGCCGATGCGCAGCACCACGATGCGGCGCATGTAGTCCTTGGAGAGTTCGCCGCGCATGCCGTTCGGCCGGTCCTCGTTGTCGTGCGTCGAGGTGTAGAAGTCCCAGGCGCGGCGCAGTTCGTTCTGCTGGGTGTGGCTGGGCAGCAGATTGCCGTCTATGGCCGCGCCGTCCTGCGCGGAGAGGCCGTACCAGCCGGTCTGCCGCGTCTCACCGTCTTCGGTGCGGACCTGGGCGCGGGCCTGGACGACGATGTTCTGCTGCAGCGGGTTGGGGGCGAACAGCTTCCAGTTCTGCTCGAACTCGGGATAGATCCAGGCGTCGACCATCTGGCCGTGCTTCTTGGTCACGGTGTTCGCGGGGGCCACGTGCAGGAAGACCATCGCGAGATGGACGCAGGTCGCCACGGCGACGAGCGCGAGCACAAGGGCGGCCGCGACCTGGTACGGAGGCGAGAGCGCGGAGATTCCGGCGCGGGGTCCGGGCGGCCGCGCACCGGCGCCCTCGCCCTGCTCGTACCCGTCCATCGCGCCCCGCTCCCCGTTCCGCCTGCTGCTTCGCCACCGGAACGGTACTCAGCCGGGCTCGCCCCGCACAGCGCCCGTGAGGTTATCCACAGGGTTGACACCGTATGGCCGCCGGTCCCACCATTGAAATCGACGAACCGAACGATCGGTCGGTAGATTGATCAAGGTCGCGGCCGCAGCGGGCGCCGCGACCCTGGGTCAAAGGGGGCCTGGCATGACGACAGTGACCGCGGAGGACCACACGACGGCGTTCGACGCCGCCGTGGCGGCCGATGAGCGCATCGAACCCCGCGACTGGATGCCCGACGCCTATCGCGCCACGCTCGTGCGCCAGATCGCCCAGCACGCCCACTCCGAGATCATCGGCATGCAGCCCGAGGCCAACTGGATCACCCGCGCCCCCTCCCTGCGCCGCAAAGCGATCCTCATGGCCAAGGTCCAGGACGAAGCCGGCCACGGCCTGTATCTGTACAGCGCCGCGGAAACCCTCGGCACCGGCCGCGACGAACTCCTCGACAAACTCCACTCCGGCCGCCAGAAATACTCCTCGATCTTCAACTACCCCACGCTGACCTGGGCCGACGTAGGCGCGATCGGCTGGCTCGTCGACGGCGCCGCGATCACCAACCAAGTCCCCCTCTGCCGCTGCTCCTACGGCCCGTACGCCCGCGCGATGGTCCGTATCTGCAAGGAGGAGTCCTTCCACCAGCGCCAGGGGTACGAATCGCTGCTCGCCCTCAGCCGCGGCACCCCCGCCCAGCACGAGATGGCACAGGACGCCGTGAACCGCTGGTGGTGGCCGTCCCTGATGATGTTCGGCCCCCCGGACGACGAATCGGCACACTCCGCCCAGTCCATGGCCTGGAAGATCAAGCGCCACTCCAACGACGAGCTGCGCCAGCGCTTCGTCGACATCTGCGTCCCCCAGGCCGAATCCCTCGGACTGACCCTCCCCGACCCGCAGTTGAAGTGGAACGAATCGCGGGGACACCACGACTTCGGCCCCATCGACTGGACCGAGTTCCGCGAAGTCCTCAAGGGCAACGGCCCGTGCAACGACCAGCGGATCAACCAACGCAGGCAGGCCCACGAAGACGGCGCCTGGGTCCGCGAAGCAGCAGCGGCCTACGCGACGAAACACACCACCACCGACACCGCACGCCCCGCCGGCGCACCGGCCCCGCTCACCCAGGAGGCGACGGCATGACCAGCTCCACCGACTGGCCGCTGTGGGAAGTCTTCGTGCGCTCACGCCGCGGCCTCTCCCACACCCACGCCGGCAGCCTGCACGCCCCGGACGCCAACATGGCCCTGCGCAACGCCCGCGACCTGTACACCCGCAGGAACGAAGGCGTCTCGCTCTGGGTCGTCCCCTCCACCGCGATCACCGCCTCGTCACCGGACGAGAAGGACTCCTTCTTCGAGCCCGCGGGCGACAAGCCCTACCGCCACCCGACGTTCTACGAGATCCCGGAAGGAGTGAAGCACCTGTGACACCCACCACCGGCACCGCCAAGACCGCCACCGGCACCGCCGAGACCGCCGGGACGACCGCTCCGGCCGCCGCCCTCGCCCTGGGCGACGACGCACTGGTGCTCTCACACCGACTGGGGGAGTGGGCGGGACACGCCCCCGTACTCGAAGAGGAAGTCGCCCTGGCAAATATCGCCCTCGACCTCCTCGGCCAGGCCCGCACCCTGCTCTCCCTCGCGGGCGACGAGGACGAACTCGCCTACCTCCGCGAGGAACGCGCCTTCCGCAACCTCCAACTGGTCGAGCAGCCGAACGGCGACTTCGCGCACACCATCGCCCGCCAGCTCTACTTCTCCACCTACCAGACCCTCCTGTACGGCCAGTTGGCACAGGGAAACAGCGTCTTCGCGCCCCTGGCCGCCAAAGCCGTCAAAGAGGTGACCTACCACCAGGACCACGCCGAGCAATGGACGCTGCGCCTAGGTGACGGCACCGCCGAGAGTCACACCCGCATGCAGCGTGCCCTGGACGCGCTGTGGCGCTTCACCGGCGAGATGTTCCTCCCCGTCGAGTCCCTGGACGGCGTCGACTGGCCCGCGATGGAAGCGAGTTGGCTCACCTCGGTGAGCGAGGTCATCGAGCGGGCCACCCTGACCCTGCCCGAAGGCCCCCGTACCGGCGCCTGGTCCGCCGGGGCGGGACGACAGGGACTGCACACCGAGTCCTTCGGCCGGATGCTCGCCGAGATGCAGCATCTGCACCGCAGCCACCCGGGGGCGTCATGGTGAACACCCCACTCGAAGAGCACCCCCCGGCCACCCCGCTGGAGCAGCGGCTCGAGGACGAGCTCAAGGCACTGGCCGGCTCCGTCCCCGACCCCGAACTGCCCATGGTGAGCCTGGCGGAGCTCGGCGTGCTGCGCGGCCTGAAGATCCTCGCCCCGGGCAGCGTCGAGGTGGAACTCACCCCCACCTACACCGGCTGCCCCGCCGTCGAGGCCATGTCCGCGGACATCGAGCAGATACTGCACGAGCACGGCATCCCCGATGTCACCGTCCGCTCGGTCCTCTCCCCGCCCTGGTCCACCGACGACATCTCGGCCGAAGGCCGCCGCAAACTCGCCGAGTCCGGTATCGCCCCGCCCCGCGCCCACACCGCGGAAGGCCCCATACCCCTCACCCTGTCGGTGCGCTGCCCGCACTGCGGCTCCACCGACACCGAACTCCTCAGCCGCTTCTCCTCCACCGCGTGCAAAGCCCTGCGCCGCTGCGTGAGCTGCCGCGAACCCTTCGACCACTTCAAGGAGTTGTGATGGCAGCCACCGTGGCCCGCTTCCACGCGCTCCGCATCACCGCGGTCGACCGGCTCACCGACGACTCCGTGGCCCTGACCTTCGCGGTGCCCGAGCACCTGCGCGAGGAATACCGCTACGCACCAGGTCAGCACCTAGCCGTACGCCGCATCGTGGACGGCAAGGAGATCCGGCGCACCTACTCGGTCTGCTCCCCCGTGCTCACCCCGGACGGTCCCGCGGAACTACGCGTCGGGGTGCGGCTCGTCGAAGGCGGCGAGTTCTCGACGTATGCCCACAAAGAGACCGCCGCAGGTGACGAACTCGACGTCATGACCCCCGCAGGCCGGTTCACCCTCGAACCACGGCCGGGCCACTACGCCGCAGTGGTCGGAGGCAGCGGCATCACCCCGGTCCTGTCCATCGTCTCGACACTGCTCGCCCGCGAACCCCGGGCGCGCTTCTGTCTGATACGCAGCGACCGCACAGCCGCCTCGACGATGTTCCTGGAGGAGGTGGCCGACCTCAAGGACCGCTTCCCGGACCGCTTTCAGCTGGTCACCGTGTTCTCCCGGGAGGACCAGCAGGCCGGCGTGGTGACCGGACGGCTCGACGAGGAGCGCCTCACCCGGCTGCTGCCCGCGCTGCTGCCCGTCGCGGACATCTCCGGCTGGTTCCTGTGCGGACCCTTCGGCCTCGTGCAAGGAGCCGAGCGCGCGCTGCGCACCCTCGGCGTCCGGCGTACCCGTATCCACGAAGAGATCTTCCACGTGGACGACGGCGCCACCGCCACCGCACCCACGACGCCAACTCCCGCGCACAGCAAGGTGACGGTGACCCTGGACGGCCGCTCGGGCAGCTGGCCCGTGCAGGACGGCGAGGCACTCCTCGAGACGGTCCTGCGCAACCGCTCGGACGCCCCGTACGCCTGCAAGGGCGGGGTGTGCGGAACCTGCCGGGCGTTCCTGGTCTCGGGAGAGGTGCGCATGGACCGTAACTTCGCGCTGGAACCTGAGGAGACAGAGGCCGGCTATGTGCTGGCATGCCAGTCCCATCCGAGCACGGAACACGTGGAGCTGGACTTCGACCGCTGACCCACGCCATCCCGCTCCCTGTCTCCTCGTCCCGGCCCGTTTCCCTCCCTGGACCTGTTCCCTTCTCCTAGAACCTGTTCTATCTTGACGACCCGTCAGACAGCGGGCCCGGGAGCCGAGCCACCCGGGCCCCGGGACAGAGCCGGAGCTGGGAAGGACAGGCAGTGGACTTCACCTTCACCGAGGAACAGCAAGCGGCCGTCGAGGCGGCGAAGGCGGTCTTCGCCGCGGTCGCACCGGACGGGGTACCCAGCCCCGCCCTCAGCCCCGGCGCCGTGGCAGAGGACTTCGACCGCACCCTGTGGGGCCGCCTGGCCGAAGCCGATCTCCTGAGCCTGCTCCTCGACCCCGAACACGACGGGGCAGGCCTCGACGCCATCGCCCTCTGCCTCGTCCTGCGCGAGTCCGCGAAGGTACTCGCCCGCGTACCCCTCCTCGAAAGCAGCGCCGCCGCCTACGCCGTACAGACCTACGGCACCCAGGAGTTGAAGCAACGCGTCCTGCCGCGGGCCGCCCGAGGAGAGCTGGTCCTCACCGTCGCCGCCAACGGCCGTACCGGCCACGACGGCGCCGAACTCGCCGTAACCGCACGACGGGACCAGCAACACGACGACGACTGGCTCCTCGACGGCATCCAGACAGGTGTGCCCTGGGCCCAGAACGCCGACCTGATCGTGGTGCCCGCCCACACCCCCGAAGGCCGCACGGTCCTCGCCGTCATCCCCCGCACCCAACCGGGGATGACCATCGCCGACCAGTTCTCCACCAGCGGCGAACGTCTGGGCGAACTCCATCTCGACGGCGTCCGCGTCTCCCCCGCCGACCTCTTCGACACCGAGGGCGCCTGGGAGTGGCTGCACCATCTGCTCACCACCGGAACCTGCGCACTCGCCCTGGGCCTCGGCGAAGCAGTACTCGGCATGACCAGTGAATACACCGGAAAACGCGAGCAGTTCGGCTTCCCCGTCGCCACCTTCCAGGCCGTCGCCGTACAGGCAGCCGACCGCTATATCGACCTGCGCGCCATGGAAGTAACCCTGTGGCAGGCGGCCTGGCGCATCGCCACCGGCGCCACAGGCGCACTCCCCGCCTCAGGAGATGTCGCGGTCGCGAAAATCTGGGCAGCGGAAGGCGTACGCAGAGTCGTTCAGACCGCCCAGCATCTCCACGGCGGCTTCGGCGCCGACACCGACTACCCGCTGCACCGCTACCACGCCTGGGCCAAACAGCTCGAACTCTCCCTCGGCCCGGCCGCCGCCCACGAGGAAACCCTGGGCGAACTGCTCGCCGCCCACACCCTCGTCTAGCGCCCCACCTGCCCGAAACCGCCGCAAGCCGCCGGCCGAGCGCCGCCGGCTCAGACCACGGAGCCGGGCTGCCCCTTGTCGTCCACGACGGGGCGGCCCGCGGCCGCCCAGGACTCCATGCCACCGGCCACGTTCACCGCGTCGATGCCCTGCTGCACGAGATACATCGTGACCTGGGCCGAGCGCCCGCCGGAACGGCAGATCACATTGACCCGCCCGTCCTGCGGCGCCGCCTCGGTCAACTCGCCGTAGCGGGACACGAATTCGCTCATCGGAATGTGCAGCGCACCCTCCGCGTGGCCCGCCTGCCACTCGTCGTCCTCACGGACATCAAGCAGGAACTCACCGTCCGAGAGCTCATCGACGCCGACCGTGGGCACACCAGATCCGAAAGCCATACCCCGACGCTACCCGACCCACCACACAAGCCCGACCACGCACCCGGCCCCGCACACAGCGACGTATCCGGCACGCTCCCGCCGAAATCCCAGAGCACCAACGCACGGAACCCGGCCGATCCCGCGAACCCGCAAGGCCCACCGAACCCGCGAGCCCACCACCGGGCGGCGACCGCACCTACCCGACGAGCCGCCCCAGCTCGGCCTCACGCTCGGCGACCTGCGTGAGCAGCTGCTCGGCGATCTCCCCGAGGAGCCGGTCGGGATCGTCCGGCGCCATGTTCAGCATCGAGCCGATTGCGCTCTCCTCCAGCTCCCGGGCGACCAACGCAAGCATTTCCTTGCGCTGCGCCAGCCACTCGAGCCGGGCATACAGCTCCTCGCTCTTACTGGGCCGCTCCTCCTCGGGCACCGGCCCCGCCGCCCACTCGTCGGACAGCTCCTGCAGCAAGGCTTCGTCCCCACGCCCATAGGCGGCATTGACCCGCACCATGAACGCCTCGCGCCGCTCCCGCTCACCGTCGTCCTGCGCCAGATCGGGATGCGCCTTACGCACCAGCTCGCGATAGCGCTTGCGCGCCTCGTCACTGGGCCGCACCCGCTCCGGAGCACGCACCGGCAGCTCATTGAGCATCGCCGAGGCCTCGGGGGAGAGCCCGTCCGAGTCCAGCCAGTCCTGGAAAAGCTCGGAGACATCCGGCATCGGCATGACCCTGGCCCGCAGTTCCTGCGCGACCCGCAACTCCTCGGCATCACCACTGCGCGCCGCCCGCGCCTCCGCGATCTGGGCGTCCAGCTCCTCGAGCCGCGCATACATCGGGCCGAGCTTCTGATGGTGCAGCCGGGAGAAGTTCTCCACCTCGACCCGGAAGGTCTCCACCGCGATCTCGAACTCGATCAACGCCTGCTCGGCAGCCCGCACAGCCTGCTCAAGCCTGGCCTCGGGCCGCTCACCATCCGGCCGCTCGGCCGCATCCTCCGGGATCGTCACCCGACCAGCCTACGGCCCTGCACCACACCAGGAACCACACACTGCCAGGCGGGGGCACCCCCGGGACGCTCGCCGCCCTCAACCACCGAACCCACCGAAACCCGCCTCTCCGGGGGCCCTCCCCCCCCCGCCCCCTCCCACCCCACGCCCCCGATCCCCCGCACTCCCCATCAAAGAAGAGACCCAGCTCCCCCCTCAAACCCTCCCCCCCCTCAAACCCCCAGCTCAGCCCCGATCCGTCCCTCCCGAATCCCGGTCACAAGGCAGGCATGGTCGGCCTCGGTGCGGTCGGCGTAGGTCACGGCAAAGCCGGCGATGGCTTCGTCGAGCTCTTCGCTCTTGCCGCAGTACCCGGCGATCAGCCGTGGGTCGGTGCTGTGGGCGTGGGCGCGGGCGAGCAGCGCGCCGGTCATCCGGCCGTAGTCGTCTATCTGGTCGGCGGCCAGGGCCGCGGGGTCGACGCTGCCCTTGCGGTTTCTGAACTGCCGTACTTGGTAGGGGAGTCCGTCTACGGTCGTCCAGCCGAGCAGGATGTCGCTGACCACCTGCATGCGCTTCTGTCCGAGGACCACGCGTCGGCCTTCGTGGTCGGTGTCCGGCACCTTGAATCCGGCCGCGGGCAGATGCGGCAGCAGCGCGGAGGGCCGTGCTTCTTTCACCTGGAGCACCAGTGGCTCGCCTCGGTGGTCCTGCAGCAGGGCCACGTATGAGCGGGTGCCGACACTTCCGGTGCCCACCACCCGGAAGGCGACGTCCTGGATCGAGTACCGGGCGAGCAGGGGCAGCCGGTCCACGGGGAGCGTGCCGAGGTAGTCACCGAGGGCCGTGGCCACTGATGCGGCCTCGGTGTCGGATATACGGCGCAGCACTGGTGGCGCGTCGACGAAGCGCCGGCTGCCGTCGGCCAGGAGCTCGGTCGACTTGGCCGCGAAGCGTCCGCTGGTGTTGTTGCGTGCCTTTTCCGAGACCCGCTCAAGGGTGCCGAGGAGGTCGTGGGCGTCTGTGTGGGAGACGAGTTCTTCGTCCGCGATGGCGTTCCACGCGTCGAGGACCGGGAGTTTGGCGAGCAGGCGCATGGTGCGCCGGTATGCGCCCACCGCGTCGTGGGCGGATTCCCGGCAGTCGTCCTCGTCGGCACCCGCTTCGCGTCCGGCGAGCACGAGTGAGGCCGCGAGGCGCTTGAGGTCCCATTCCCAGGGGCCGTGGACGGTTTCGTCGAAGTCGTTGAGGTCGATGACGAGTTCGCCGCGCGCATCGCCGTACAGGCCGAAGTTGGCCGCGTGGGCGTCTCCGCATATCTGGGCGCCGACGCCGGTCGCGGGTGTGCGTGCGAGGTCGTAGGCCATGAGTCCGGCGGTGCCGCGCAGGAAGGCGAAGGGGGTGGCGGCCATCCTGCCGACGCGTATAGGGGTGAGCTCGGGAAGTCTGCCGCGGTTCGACTCGTCGACGGCGGCGATGGCGTCCGGGCGGGCCTCGGCGGCTGTGAACTGCGCGTGCGCGGAGCGGGCAACCCGCTCGCGGAGTGCTTTGCCCGCGCGCTTCGGCGACTCCTCGCCGGCCCAGTGGGCGAAGCCCGCCACGGTCGGCAGGCGTCTTGGGCTGGATGGCACGGATGCCGTGCGTGGTCCGGGTACCGCCGTGTCCAGCTCGGTCACGTGGACCGCCTCCCCCGCTCATCCGCCCCGTCGGCGGCGTGAACATCAACTGGGACGACCGTACCGCCGCAGCGCGAGGGCCGTCAGAGCCTGTGGATAACTCTGCCCGGCCGCTCTCCGAAGCGGTCCTGACGGTGTTCGGGAAGGTGATCGGGAAGGTGTTCGGGCCGGTGATCGGGAAGGTGATCGGGAGGCGACGGGAGTGAGGTCAATCACGTAGCCGCGAGGCCAAGGCAATGTGAGGCTTCGCACGCCTCAGCACCGGCACCGCCGCCCCTCCGGCATCCTCAGCATCCGACGCCCTTCGGCATCCCCAGCGCCTCAACACCGGACGCCCCCAGGCACCCCAGCCCCGGAGCCCGGCCCCCGGCCCCCGAACCCCGAACCCCGAACCCTGGGCAACGCAAAAGCCCCGCAGGTCCGGAGACCTGCGGGGCTTTCGACTTGTGCGCGAGGGGGGAGTTGAACCCCCACGCCCTTTCGGGCACTGGAACCTGAATCCAGCGCGTCTGCCTATTCCGCCACCCGCGCATTGGGTGTGTCGCCGGGCTTCCGCGGTCCTGCGGGCGCCTGCCGACATCGAGAAGATTAGCACGCTGCAGAGGGTGGATTCACATTCGTTTGTGGGGGCACCTGCCTGTGGGGATGCCCACTCTGATTCCACCGCGCGGCCAAGGCGCCCCCAGGAAGTGGATCAGCACCAGATCCGCTTCGCTCTCCCTGCCAGACCCGCTCCGACCAGCAAAGAGTCCACGCAGCACGCCCCGCAGCACTCCAAGTAGAGCTCTACACAGCACCCCGCACAGCCCCTCAGGGCACCGCCGCGCGAGGCCAACCCTCGGACCACCTCGGACCACCACAGACCACGCGCGCACCACGCACCCACCCACCACCCGCGGCGCGAACCCGAAGCGCCACCGGCCCGCACCCTGCGCAAGCCACGCAGGACCGGAAGGACTCAAAGGACTCAGGTGAGAACCAGATGAGAACCGGGCAGGGCCGTACGAGAACCGGGCGGGGCCGTACGAGAACCGGGCGGACCCCACATGACCAGGCGCGCACCGGCCCGCGAACACCGCCGCAGGCCTCGTCCCAGGCCTGCGGCAAGCCGCGCACCCGGGTCGTACCGAAGCCATATCGAGGCCACATCGAGGCCGCCCCGACCCCCTGCTCCGTGAGGCCGACTTCTCAGGTGCGGGACACTGGCTTGAGGCCGCCTCTACGATCCCGTGTGGAACCGCATGGACCCGCTTGGACGGGGACATCTGAAGCACGTGGACCGTTACATGTGAGAGGCGACACCCGTCCGCAGGCCAGAGAAGGGGAACCAGCCGATTTCCCGGCGCGTGGATACGATCAGTAAGCAGTACCAGGATGACAACGACCGGAGGAGGTGCCCATGGGAGTCCTGAAGAAGTTCGAGCAGCGACTCGAAGGTCTGGTCAACGGCACCTTCGCCAAGGTGTTCAAGTCCGAGGTCCAGCCGGTCGAGATCGCGGGCGCCCTCCAGCGCGAGTGCGACAACAACGCCACGATCTGGAACCGCGAGCGGACCGTCGTGCCCAACGACTTCATCGTGGAGCTGAGCGCTCCCGACTACGAGCGCCTGAGCCCGTACTCGGGACAGCTCGGCGACGAGCTGTCCGGCATGGTGCGGGACTACGCGAAGCAGCAGCGCTACACCTTCATGGGGCCGATCAAGGTCCATCTGGAGAAGGCCGACGACCTGGACACCGGGTTGTACCGCGTCCGCAGCAGGACGCTCGCCTCCAGCTCGTCGCAGGCCCCGGCGGGGCCCGCAGCGGGTGGTGGCGCGGCCGGCGGTCAGCGCGGCGGCGGTGGCTACGGCTATCCGCCCCAGGGCCCGGGCCACGGCCCGGCGCCCGTGGGCTCCGCGCCGGCGGGCGCACCGCCCATGCCTGCGGCGCCGCCGCCGGGTGCGGGCCGTGGTCCGGCGCCGAGTGCGGCCCGTGGGCAGGGTCCCGCGGGTCCGATGCCCGGCGCCCAGACGCGGCGCTGGATCGAGATCAACGGCACTCGCCATCAGATCTCGCGTCCGACGATGGTGCTCGGCCGCAGCACGGACGCTGATGTACGGATTGACGATCCCGGCGTATCGCGCCGGCACTGTGAGATCCGGACCGGAACGCCCTCGACGATCCAGGATCTCGGGTCTACCAACGGCATCGTGGTAGACGGGCAGCACACCACCCGCGCTACGCTCCGCGACGGCTCGCGGATCGTCGTGGGCAGCACGACCATCATTTACCGGCAAGCCGAAGGGTGAAGCGGGGGCAATGTCAGAGCTGACCCTGACGGTCATGCGGCTGGGTTTCCTGGCCGTCCTGTGGCTGTTCGTGATCGTGGCCGTCCAGGTCATCCGCAGCGACCTGTTCGGTACGCGCGTCACGCAGCGCGGTTCGCGCCGCGGTGGCGAGGCGCGTCCGCAGCAGGGCCGCCAGCAGGCCGCGCCGCCGGCTCCGCGCCAGCAGGGCGGCGGGGGCGGCAGGCAGCGCCGTGGTGCGCCGTCGAAGCTGGTGGTCTCGGAGGGCACCCTCACGGGCACGACTGTTGCGCTGCAGGGCCAGACGATCACCCTTGGCCGGGCGCACGACTCCACGATCGTCCTTGACGACGATTACGCCTCCAGCAGGCATGCCAGGATCTACCCGGACCGTGACGGCCAGTGGATCGTCGAGGATCTCGGGTCCACCAACGGTACGTATCTCGACCGGACCCGGCTGACCACCCCGACGCCCGTTCCCCTTGGTGCGCCGATCCGCATCGGCAAGACCGTCATCGAGCTTCGGAAGTAGTGCTACATCATGAAAGAGCGCGAGCGGAGCGAGCGAGCCGACGCGGCCCATGAATCGGGCCTGAGCGCGCTCCCGACCGGAGGGTGGGCACCGTGCGGATGTACCCGGAGCCGACGGGCGAGGTGCGCATGAGTCTGTCACTGCGCTTCGCCGCCGGATCGCACAAAGGCATGATCCGGGAGGGCAACGAGGACTCGGGGTACGCGGGGCCGCGGCTCCTTGCCATCGCCGACGGCATGGGCGGTCAGGCGGCCGGTGAGGTCGCCAGTTCCGAGGTGATCTCGACCCTCGTCCAGCTCGACGACGACGTACCGGGTTCGGACATCCTCACCTCTCTCGGTGACGCCGTGCAGCGGGCCAATGACCAGCTGCGCGTGATGGTCGAGGAGGACCCGCAGCTCGAGGGCATGGGCACCACCCTGACCGCGCTGCTGTGGACGGGTCAGCGGCTCGGTCTGGTGCATGTCGGCGACTCGCGCGCGTACCTCCTGCGCGACGGCGTGCTGACGCAGATCACGCAGGACCACACCTGGGTGCAGCGGCTCGTCGACGAGGGCCGGATCACCGAGGAGGAGGCGACCACGCATCCGCAGCGGTCCCTGCTGATGCGGGCGCTCGGCAGTGGTGACCATGTCGAGCCGGATCTCTCCATCCGTGAAGTCCGCGCGGGCGACCGGTACTTGATCTGTTCCGACGGTCTCTCCGGTGTGGTCTCGCACCAGACGATGGAGGAGACCCTCGCCAGTTACCAGGGCCCGCAGGAGACCGTGCAGGAGCTGATCCAGCTCGCGCTGCGCGGCGGCGGCCCGGACAACGTGACGGTGATCGTCGCCGATGTCCTGGACATCGACAGCGGTGACACCCTGGCGGGCCAGCTCGTCGACACCCCCGTCGTGGTGGGCGCGGTCGCCGAGAACCAGCTGCAGCTGAACGACAACGGCGCGATGCAGACCCCCGCGGGCCGCGCGGCGGGCCTCGGCCGTCCTGTGCCGCCGCAGCCCACGGGGGGCTTCGGGCCGCCCGGCTCCGGTGAGCCGGACGCCTATGTCCCGGAGGGCTCCTTCGGGGCGTACACGGACGAGGACTTCATCAAGCCGCGGCGCCGCGGGAAGTGGCTCAAGAGATCCCTTTTCACGGTGCTCGCACTCGCCGTCGTGGGCGGCGGTCTGTACGGCGCGTACTACTGGACGCAGACGCAGTACTACGTCGGCGCGAAGGACGGGCATCTCGCTCTGTACCGCGGCATCAACCAGGATCTGGCCTGGGTGAGCCTGTCGGAGATCGAGGAGGAGCACCCGGAGGTCGAGCTCAGCTGCCTGCCGAGCTTCCAGCGCGAGAAGATCGAGAACAAGGGCCTGGACCCGACGAGCCTCGAGGACGCCCAGGCGAAGATTTCCGAGCTGACCGCCGACTGCCGTGAGGCACAGAAGCGCAAGGCCGAGGACGAGTCCAACGCCGCGACCGGCGAGGGCGAGGCGGGCGGTGCCAGCGGCTCCGCCAAGGACGACAGCGGCTCCTCCCAGAACCGCAAGGGGACCGACGACAGCAAGAAGACACCGACTCCTGCACCCGGCACTGGCACCGCCGGTCAGCAGTAGGCGCAGGGGGCCTTCCTAGCCATGAGCAGTACTACACACACGTCCACTATTGGTGCGATCGGGGCGCCGAGCCGGCGCAACACCGAGCTGGCCCTGCTGGTCTTCGCGGTGGTCATCCCGGTTTTCGCGTACGCCAATGTGGGCCTCGCCATGAACGACGAGATGCCCACGGGCATGCTCGGCTACGGGCTCGGGCTGGGACTGCTCGCCGCGGTCGGCCATCTGGTGGTGCGTAAGTTCGCGCCGTACGCGGACCCGTTGCTGCTGCCGCTCGCGACGTTGCTCAACGGCCTCGGCCTGGTGATCATCTGGCGGCTCGACCAGTCGCCGCGGCTGCAGCAGCGCGCGGAGAACCTGTTCGGTTCGTTCAGTCCGGACGCCCCGAAGCAGCTGATGTACTCGGCGATCGGTATCGCCCTGTTCGTGGCGATCCTGCTGATCCTCAAGGACCACCGGATCCTGCAGCGGTACACCTACATCTCGATGGCCGTGGCGCTGGTGCTGCTGATCCTGCCGGTGTTCTTCCCGGCGGTGAACGGCGCGAAGATCTGGATCAGCCTGGGCCCGTTCTCCATTCAGCCCGGCGAGTTCGCGAAGATCATCATCGCGGTGTTCTTCTCCGGGTATCTGATGGTGAAGCGGGATGCCCTGGCGCTGGCCAGCCGCCGCTTCATGGGCCTGTATCTGCCGCGTGGACGTGACCTCGGGCCGATCATCACCATCTGGGCGATGAGCCTGCTCATCCTGGTCTTCGAGACCGACCTGGGTACGTCACTGCTGTTCTTCGGCATGTTCGTCGTGATGCTGTACGTCGCGACCGAGCGCACCAGCTGGATCGTGTTCGGTCTGCTGATGTCCGCGGTCGGCGCCGTGGGTGTGGCCACCTTCGAGTCGCATGTGCAGCAGCGTGTGGACGCCTGGCTGCACCCGTTCTCCGACACGGTGATGGCGCAGAGCGACCAGGTCGCCCAGTCCCTGATGGCGTTCGGTTCCGGCGGTGTCCTCGGCACCGGCCTCGGCCAGGGCAACTCCGACCTGATCGGCTTCGCCGCCAACTCCGACTTCATCCTCGCCACCTTCGGTGAAGAGCTGGGCCTGGCCGGGATGATGGCGTTCCTGCTGATCTACGGCCTGATCGTGGAGCGCGGTGTGCGCACCGCGCTCGCCGCCCGCGACCCGTTCGGCAAGCTCCTCGCGATCGGCCTGTCCGGAGCCTTCGCCATCCAGGTCTTCGTCGTCGCCGGCGGTGTCATGGGCCTCATTCCGCTGACCGGTATGACGATGCCGTTCGTCGCGCAGGGTGGTTCGTCCGTCATCGCCAACTGGGCCCTGATCGCGATCCTGTTGAGGATCAGCGACACGGCGCGCCGTCCGGCGCCCGCCCCCGCCCCGAACCCCGATGCCGAGATGACCCAGGTGGTACGGCCGTGAACAAGCCCTTGCGCCGGATCGCGATCTTCTGCGGGCTGCTCGTGCTCGCCCTGCTGATCCGGGACAACTGGCTGCAGTACGTCTCCGCCGACCAGCTGCGCACCCATGAGAAGAACCGCCGTGTCCTGATCGAGCGGTACGCGCAGGAGCGCGGCGACATCATCGTCGACGGCAAGCCGGTCACCGGCTCCGAGAAGACCACCGGCAGTGACTTCGCGTACAAGCGGACGTACAAGAACGGCCCCATGTGGTCGCCTGTCACCGGTTTCGCCTCGCAGTCGTTCGGTGCCACGCAGATCGAGTCCCTCGAGGACGAGATCCTCACCGGCAACGACGACCGGCTCTTCTTCCGCCGCACCCTCGACATGATCACCGGCAAGAAGCAGGGCGGCGGCAATGTCGTCACCACCCTGAACGGCAAGGCGCAGAAGGCCGCGTTCGAGGGCCTCGGCTCCAAGAAGGGCGCCGTCGCCGCGATCGACCCGTCCAGCGGCGCGATCCTGGCGCTCGCCTCCACTCCGTCGTACGACCCGTCGAAGTTCGCGGGCAACGGCAAGGAGGACCAGAAGGCCTGGCAGGAGCTGGAGAAGAACCCGGACAAGCCGACCCTGAACCGGGCGCTGCGCGAGACGTACCCGCCGGGCTCCACCTTCAAGGCCGTCACCGCTGCCGCCGCCCTTGAGCACGGGCTCTACAACGACCCGGACGAGAAGACCGATTCGCCGCTGCCGTGGACGATGCCGGACACGCAGACCGAGCTGAAGAACGAGGGCAACATCCCCTGCAAGAACGCCACGCTCCGCGAGGCGCTGCGGGTGTCCTGCAACACCGTCTTCGGCAAGATCGGCGCGGATCTCGGCAAGGACAAGATGGCGGAGACCGCCGAGAAGTTCGGCTTCAACAAGGAGCAGTTCATCCCGGTCCGCGCCACCGCGTCGAACTTCCCCACGAAGATGGACAAGCCGCAGACCGCGCTGAGCTCCATCGGCCAGTTCGAGACGGCGACGACTCCGCTGCAGATGGCGATGGTCGCCTCCGCCGTCGCCAATGACGGCACGCTCATGGAGCCGTACATGATCGACCAGCTGCAGGCGCCGAACCTGGACGTGATCGAGAAGCACGATCCGAAGGCGATGAGCGAGCCGCTGTCCAAGCCGAACGCGCAGAAGCTCCAGGAAATGATGGAGACGGTCGTCAAGGAGGGCACCGGCACCGCCGCGCAGCTGCCCGGCGTCACCGTCGGCGGCAAGACCGGTACCGCGCAGCACGGCGTCGACAACAGCGAGAAGCCGTACGCCTGGTTCATCAGCTACGCCAAGAACCCCGGCGGGGGCTCCCCGGTGGCCGTCGCGGTGGTCGTCGAGGACAGTGACGCCGACCGCGGTGACATCTCCGGTGGCGGCCTGGCCGCGCCGATCGCCAAGAACGTGATGAAGGCGGTCCTCGACAGCAAGGGCGACGGCAACGGGGGACAGTGACGCCGATCACGGCGGTACCGGTCCTGTATCAGGTCACGGTCACGGCCAGATCATCCTTGGGCAGGCCGGTACGGTATGCCGGGACAGCACACCGCCGGACCACACATGGGTGCGGTCGGGACTGACGGAGAGGGCTGGTAGGTAGCTATGGAAGAGCCGCGTCGCCTCGGCGGCCGGTACGAGCTGGGCCAGGTGCTCGGCCGTGGTGGCATGGCGGAGGTCTACCTCGCCCATGACACCCGCCTCGGCCGCACCGTCGCTGTGAAGACGCTCCGGGCGGACCTCGCCCGCGACCCGTCGTTCCAGGCCCGGTTCCGCCGTGAGGCCCAGTCCGCCGCCTCGCTCAATCATCCGGCCATCGTCGCTGTCTACGACACCGGCGAAGACATGGTGTACGACAACGGCGGCGGCGCCGGGGTCTCCATCCCGTACATCGTGATGGAGTACGTCGACGGCTCCACGCTCCGTGAGCTGCTGCACTCCGGGCGCAAGCTGCTGCCCGAGCGCGCCATGGAGATGACCATCGGCATCCTCCAGGCCCTGGAGTACTCGCACCGCAACGGCATCGTGCACCGCGACATCAAGCCGGCGAACGTCATGCTGACGCGCAACGGCCAGGTCAAGGTGATGGACTTCGGCATCGCCCGCGCCATGGGCGACTCCGGCATGACGATGACCCAGACCGCCGCCGTCATCGGCACCGCCCAGTACCTCTCCCCGGAGCAGGCCAAGGGCGAGAGCGTCGACGCGCGCAGCGACCTGTACTCGACGGGCTGTCTGCTCTACGAACTGCTGACGGTACGTCCGCCCTTCGTCGGCGACTCGCCCGTGGCGGTCGCCTATCAGCACGTACGCGAAGAGGCGCAGCCGCCGAGCACCTTCGACCCCGAGATCACGCCCGAGATGGACGCCATCGTCCTGCGGGCCCTGGTCAAGGACCCCGACTACCGCTACCAGTCCGCCGACGAGATGCGCGCCGACATCGAGGCCTGTCTCGACGGCCAGCCCGTCGCGGCCACGGCGGCGCTTGGCGCGGTCGGGTACGGCGGTCACCCGGACGACCAGCAGACGACGATGCTGCGCCCGCAGAACGGCGGCGGCCAGACGTCCATGCTGCCCCCGGTCAACCCGGACGACGGCGGCTACGGCTATGACGAGCGTCAGCCGCGCCGCCGCCAGAAGAAGGGCGGCGTCTCCACGGCGCTGCTGATCCTGGCGGGCATCCTCGTCCTGGTCGGCGCGATCCTGATCGGCAAGGAAGTGTTCGGCGGCGGCGCGAAGGGCGGCGACAAGGTCGACGTCCCGAACTTCGTCGGCAAGACGCTCGAGGACGCCGAGAGGCAGGCCGAGAACGGCGATGTGAAGCTCTCCTCCACGAAGAAGGAGTGCGAGGACCAGCCCAAGGGCCACATCTGCAGCCAGACCCCCAAGAGCGGGGAGATCGACAAGTTCGGCACGGTGAATGTGGTGGTGTCCACCGGGGCACCGAAGGTCACCGTTCCGGACGTCCGGGGCCTGTCCTACGAGAAGGCCTCGGAGCAGCTGCAGGACAAGGGCTTCTCCGTGGACAAGGAGACCAAGGAGTCCGAGCAGACTCCTGGCACGGTCCTCAGCCAGTCCCCCAAGGGCGACACGGATGTCGAGAAGGGCTCCTCGATCACCCTCACGGTCGCCAAGGAGAAGGCCAAGCAGACCGTCCCCGACGTCATCGGCCAGCAGGTCGACGCCGCCAAGACGCAGCTCCAGGCCAATGAGTTCCAGGTCGACGTCCAGGAAGTCCCGCGCGACGACGTGCCCGCGGGCCAGGTCGTGGAGCAGACCCCGAAGGGCCAGACGGAGGCCGAGCCGGGTTCCACGGTCACGCTGACCGTGGCGAAGGCGCAGGAGCAGATCGCGGTGCCGACCCTGACGGGCCAGAAGCTGAAGGACGCCAAGAAGGCCCTTGAGGACGCGGGCTTGACGGTCGGCAACATCCAGGGCCCGCAGGACGACCAGGCGCTGGTGGTGACCACCGACCCGACCGGCGGCACGCAGGTCCCCGGCGGCACCACGGTCAACCTGACCACGGCCGACGGCGGCCAGGGCCCCGGCGGCGAGGACGACGGCGGAGGATGGTTCGGCGGGCTCACCGGCTCCGGCCGCAAGGGCTGACCGCCGGGACCGACCGCCCGGACTGACCGCCGCGCGTGCACGGCATACGAAACGGCTCGGGCCCCCTCCTGGTGAGGGGGCCCGAGCCGTTTCACATCTGACTGTCCGAGCCGTTTCTCAGCCGACTGTTCGGGACTTCAGGACTACTGCCCCAGCTCCGGCGGCGGCGTCCGCTCGCTGTCGACCTTCTCCACACGGTCCAGCTCGCCCCACACGATGTAGCGGTACTTGGACGTGTAGACCGGGGTGCAGGTCGTGAGCGTGATGTAGCGGCCGGCCTTCTTCTTGCCGGACTCCTTCGGGACGGCGTCCAGGACGTCCACGTTGAACTTCGAGGTCTCGGCGAGCGTCGAGTAGACCTTGTAGACGTACCACTTGTCCTTGGTCTCGAAGACGACCGCGTCGCCGTTCCTGATCTTGTCGATGCTGTGGAACTTCGCGCCGTGCCCGTCGCGGTGCGCGGCGAGCGAGAAGTTGCCCTTCTTGTCCTCGGGCAGCGCGGACTTGACCGGGTCGGTGTAGTACCCGGCGACACCGTCGTTGAGGGTCTTGGCGTCCGTGCCCTTCTTGACCAGGATGTCGCTCTTGTTCATCGCCGGTACGTGCAGGAATCCGATGCCGTCCTTGGTGTCCAGGGCGCCGGGACCCTTGTCGGCCCAGTGTTCGCGCACCTTGTCGCCCTGCTTCTGCGCCTCGCGGTCGGCCATGACGTTGGTCCACCACAGCGAGTAGACGACGAACAGGCCGAGGATGAGGCCGGCGGTGATGAGGAGTTCACCGAAGACGCTGACCGCCGTCGCGATACGTCCGCCGCGGGAACGGCGCCGTGGCGCGGGCCCCGCACCTTTGTCGCGCTCGTCCTGGTCGGTGGTGGCTGCCACTGCTACTCGCCCCGTCCTCGTTCTGTCCCGTCAGCGAACGAGCGCATCGGGCTTGCCCTTGCTGCGCGGCCGTTCCTCGACCATCTTGCCCCAGACGATCATTCGATACGTACTGGTGAATTCCGGAGTGCAGGTCGTCAGCGTCAGATACCGCCCGGGCTTGGTGAAGCCCGATCCCTCGGGTACCGGCTTGATGACATCCGTATTGCTGGGGCTCGTCTGCGGAAGGATGCTCTCCATCGTGTAGACGTAGTACCTGTCCTGCGTCTCGACGACGATCTTGTCGCCCTTTTCCAGGCGGTTGATGTAGCGGAACGGCTCGCCGTGCGTGTTGCGGTGCCCCGCGACGGCGAAGTTGCCCTTCTTGTCCTCGGGCATCGCGGTCTTCAGGGCGCCTTCGGCGTAGTGGCCGACCATGCCGCGGTCGAGGACCTTCTCCTTGCTGATGCCCTCGGCGATCGGCACGACCACATCGAGCCGGGGGATGTGCATGATGGCGAAGCCCTGGCCCGGTTCGAAGGCGCCCGGCTTGCGCTTGCCGCTCGCCCAGTCCTGGTGGATCTTGTTGGCCGCACTGCCCGCCTCCTGGCCGGCGCGGATGTTCGTCCACCACAGCTGGTAGGTGACGAACAGCAGCATCAGGACGCCGATGCTGATGAACACTTCCCCGACGGCCCGGCTCGCGATGACCGCGGGGCTCGGCTTCTTCGCCCGCTCCGCGCGGCGCGCCTCCATGCGGGACATGGGGGCCGAGCCGGATCCCGCGGCGGAAGCGGTGGAAGCGGCGGTACCGGTACCCGTGCGCCTGCGGCGTCCGCCCTTCCTGGCGGCCTGCTGTGCGGCCTTGCGGCGTGCGGCCCGGCCGCCCTCCGCGGGCCCCTCGGGCTCCTGCCGCCCGGGCTCCTCCGCGGCGCTCTCCGCGGCCGCCCGCCGGGTTTCGGCGGTACGCAGGCCCACGGTCTCGTCGTCGACGGGCACCGGTATGTTCTCCGCCGCGTGCGCGTACGTCCCGGTGCCGGTGTACGTCTCCTCAGGGACGTACGGCTGCTCCGGGGCGTACGGATGTTCCGCGGGAACGTACGGCTGTTCCTCGGGGACGTAGGCCTGTTCAGCGGGGACGTACGGCTGCTCCGCAGGCGAGTACGGCTGTTCCGCAGGCGTATACGGCTGTTCCGCGGGCGTGTACAGCTGCGCGTACCCCTCGCCGTACATCGCCTCATAGGCGGAGGCGTCCACGGCGGGGCGGTGGCCCGCGGCCTGGGATATCGGGTCCAGCGGGTCCGGTATCGGCTGGGGCGGCTGCTGCGCCGCCTCCTCCGCCTCCCCGCCTTCGGCGCGGAACCACGGCGACGGGTGCTGCCCTGGCAGCGGGTCGTTGAGAGGGTCGTCCATGCGGTCGACCGCCGCCTCGAACGCACCGGCGTCCCCGTACGCATGACTCTGCTCGTACGGGGCGCCTGAATCGCGCTCGGGGCGGATCGCCGTCACGCCGATGCCCTGCCCACGACCGGGGCAAGCCCGGCCGATCGCGCCACCGCCTCGGTGTCACCGCACTCGGCCAGCCAGTTGGCGAGCATCAGGTGACCGTGCTCGGTCAGCACCGACTCGGGGTGGAACTGCACGCCCTCGACCGGAAGTTCACGGTGGCGCAGGCCCATGATGATGCCGTCATCGGTGCGTGCGGTGACCCGCAGCTCGTCCGGGATCTCGGCGGGCTCGGCGGCCAGGGAGTGGTAGCGGGTCGCGGTGAACGGCGAGGGCAGCCCGGCGAAGACACCGACGCCTTCGTGCGTGACCAGGGAGGTCTTGCCGTGCAGCAGCTCGGGCGCGCGGTCCACGACCCCGCCGTACGCCACCGCCATCGACTGCATGCCCAGGCATACGCCGAAGACGGGCACGCCGCTCGTGGCGCAGTGCCGCACCATGTCGACACAGACCCCGGCCTGTTCGGGCGCACCGGGCCCCGGCGAGAGCAGTACGCCGTCGAACCCGTCCTGGGCGTGGGAGGTGGTGACCTCGTCGTTGCGCAGGACCTCGCACTCGGCGCCCAACTGGTACAGGTACTGGACCAGGTTGAAGACGAAGCTGTCGTAGTTGTCGACCACGAGGATCCGGCTGCGCGCGCTCACAGGGCGGCCCCGCCGGTCTCGCGCACGGCACTCATGCCCTCGTCCACCGTCACGTCGTTGAACGGCAGCAGCGGCTCCGCCCACGGAAAGACGTACTGGAAAAGGAGGTACACGAGGCCGAGTACCAGGACGAGCGAGATGAGGGCCTTGAGCCACGTGTTGCCCGGCAGATGCCGCCAGATCCAGCCGTACATGCTGTCCGCTGTCCCTTCCCGCGCCCGTGGCCCTTATGGCCTGTTGGCCTACGCCACCAGACTAAGGGGCCGCACATGGTGCACGTGGGTCAGCTGCGCAAAGCCGCTCGCGGCCTTGTGATCAGTCGCGCAAAGCCTCGGGCTTCCCCTCCTGGACCGGCTGCGTCGCATCGAGATGCGCCCAGACGATCAGCCGGTGGCTGTGGCCCCACTCTGGCTCACAGGTCGTAAGAGTGAGGTAACGACCGGGCCCGTCGAAGCCGGACTTGCGCGGCACGGGGTCGATCACCGCGATATCGCTGGGAAGCGTCTTGTACGGCTTGTTGTCGATGCGGTACGTGAACCACGTACTGCCGTCGGTGAGGACCACCGCGTCCCCTGGCCGCAGCTTCGGAAAGTCCTTGAACGGATCGCCGTAGGTGCGGCGGTGGCCGGCGACCGAGAAGTTGCCCTTCTGGCCCAGCTGCGCGGTCGAGTCGTAGTGCCCGAGGCCCTTCTTGAGGGTGCCGGTGCCGGTGCCTTCGAGCACGGGCTTGTTCCACGTGAAACCGAACCGTGGGATGTACATCACGGCGAAGGGTTTGCCGTCCTCGTACGCGGGCGGAGCGGGCGGATTCTCCTCGGTGCCCGGGGAGTCGGGCCCCGGACGGGAGTCGGCGCCGGCCTCACCCGGGCCGCCCTCACCCGGGCCGCCCTCACCCTTGTCGCCGTCGCCCGCGGGGACGGAGCCCTGCGCCCATCGGTCCTGCAGCTGGTCGATCTGGCTGTCCATCGCGCTGTCGGCCTTGACGCCGGTCCAGAACAGGACGTAGGCGACAAACAGCACGATCAACATGCCGATGGTGATGCACAGTTCGCTGAAGGTCCTGACGATCACTCGCACCGACACGGGCCGGCCCCTCCCCGGAACTACTCCACAGGCTTCGCGTAGTGGAGATCCACTGTGCCCGAGTAGCCGGGAAGAGTCACCGCCCGGTGCTCATCGACTTTCCAGCCGAGCCCGTAGGCGTTGACGTACAGCATGTAGTTCTGGATCTCGGGTGAGGCGGTGAGCGCCCGCCGCAGATCCTCGGGGTCGCCGACGGCGGTCACCTTGTACGGCGGTGAGTAGACGCGGCCCTGCAGGATGAGGGTGTTGCCCACACAGCGGACGGCGCTGGTGGAGATCAGCCGCTGGTCCATGACCTTGATGCCCTTGGCCCCGCCCTTCCACAGGGCGTTCACCACGGCCTGCAGGTCCTGCTGGTGGATGACCAGGTCGTTGGGCTGCGGTTCGGGGTAGCCGGGGATCTTGGCGGTGGCGTTCGGCGGGGCGTCGGCCAGGGTGACGGAGACGGCCTCGCCCTTGAGCTTCTTGGTGCCGGCGTCCTTCTCCAGGGCCTTGAGCTTGGCCTCTTCGGCCTCGGAGCTGCCGTTGTCCCGCTCGGCGAGCGCGTCCACGTCCTCGCGCAGGGTGCCGTTGGCCTCATCGAGCTGGCCGTTCTTGTGGCTGCGCTCCTGGATCAGGTCGGAGAGCTTGAGCAGTGAGGCATCCGTACGGATATTGGTGCCCTTGGCCGTGTTGAAGCTGGTGAAGAAGATCAGGCCGGCGAGGGCGAAGACCGCACCCGTGAGAAGCCGGACCGGCCGCCGGCCACGGGGGCGGGATGCGGGCCCGGCGGCCTCGTCGGGAGAGTCGGCAGAATTGCTCAACGTACCCTTACTCCTTACGGCGCCGCGGAAGCACTACGCTAACGGACGCCCGGGGGAGCTCTCAGTCCCCCATAGCGCCCCCGCCCGGCGCCAGCCGAACCGTTCCCTGCGCGGCCACGCAGCGCATCGACAGGAGAGACCCTCGTGCCGAAGTCACGTATCCGCAAGAAGGCCGATTACACGCCGCCGCCTTCGTCGAAGCAGGCGACCAACATCAAGCTGACCAGCCGCGGCTGGGTGGCCCCCGTCATGCTGGCGATGTTCCTGATCGGGCTCGCCTGGATCGTCGTCTTCTACGTGACGGACACGAGGCTGCCCATCGAGGCCCTCGGCAACTGGAACATCGTGGTCGGCTTCGGCTTCATCGCGGCGGGATTCGGCGTCTCCACGCAGTGGAAGTAGGCCGTTGGCAAGCCCTGCCCCGAGCTATCCACTGAGTTATCCACAGCAGTTTCCACAGCTGCGGAAAACTACGAAGATCTGTGGATAACCCTTGAGGCGTTGACGCCGGTGTGACCGGCCGTCCCCCATTCGGAACACAGTTCGCCCCTTGCCCTTCCTGGGGAAACCCAGGTCAGGGACAAGGGGCACAGCTGTTCCCCACAGCATGCACAAGATCCGCCACCCGCTGTGGACAACTATGGCCACAGCATCGACCCACAGGCAGGCACGGCCCTTCGCAGCGGTCGTCCTCAGGTGAGCTGCAGGGTCCGGACGACGACGATGACGATCGTCAGGAGCAGTACGAGCCCACAGGTCCCCCACTGCACCAGGGCCCGGCGCTCCCGGGGCGCGTGCACCAGTCCGTAGGCGATGACCGTCCCTGCGATCAGACCGCCCACATGTGCCTCCCAGGCGATGCCGCTCCAGGTGAAGGTGAACAGCATGTTCAGCGCGAGCAGGGCGAGGACCGGCCGCATGTCGTAGTTGAGCCGGCGCATGAGAACAGCAGTCGCGCCCATCAGCCCGAAGACGGCACCGGAGGCACCGAGCGAAGGCTGGGTCGGCGCCGCGATCAGGTAGGTCAGCGCGCTGCCCGCGAGCCCGGACAGCAGATACAGCGCGAGATAGCGGGCCCGGCCGAGCGCCGACTCCAGCGGGGCGCCGAGCCACCAGAGCCCCAGCATGTTGAACGCGATGTGCCAGATCTCCTGGTGCAGGAACATCGACGTGAACAGGCGGTACCACTCGCCGTGGGCGACACCCTCGGGCAGGTACTGCGGGGGCGTGCCGCCGAGCAGGAAGAGATCCCGGATCAGGGAGTCGTCCACCGTCACCAGGATGAAGACGGCCACATTGATCCCGATGAGGATCTTGGTGACAAGGCGGGGGTCGGCGGCGATCGTGCCGCCCGCGAGGGTACGCGGCTGGTTCGCCGTGGGCGCGTGCCCGGTGCCGGAACCCTCCCGCACACAGGTGGGGCACTGGAAGCCGACCGAGGCGCTGACCATGCACTCCGGGCAGATCGGGCGCTCGCAGCGGGTGCAGCTGATGCCCGTCTCACGGTCCGGGTGCCGGTAACAGCCGGGCAGACCCGATGAGTTCGGCGGCTGCTGCGGGCTTCCGGGCGCCTGATCCATGGAGTCCCCTCAATCTTCGTACGAAGGCACGGGTACGCAACGCGCCGCCCCGCTCATCCTTACGGACGAGCGGGGCGAAATGGTTCCCTGGCGGGATCCTCGCGAAGACCGGTCCTAGCGCTTCTCGATCACGACCGACTCGATGACCACGTCATTGAGCGGGCGGTCGGTGCGCGGGTTGGTCTGCGCGGTCGCGATGGCGTCCACGACCTTCTGGCTCGCGCCGTCGGTGACCTCACCGAAGATGCTGTGCTTGCGGGTCAGCCAGGCGGTCGGCGACACGGTGATGAAGAACTGCGAGCCGTTGGTGCCCGGTCCCGCGTTGGCCATCGCCAGGAGGTACGGCTTGTCGAAGCTGAGCTCCGGGTGGAACTCGTCCCCGAACTCGTACCCCGGGCCGCCGGTGCCGTTACCCAGCGGGTCGCCGCCCTGGATCATGAAGCCACTGATCACCCGGTGGAAGACCGTGCCGTCGTAGAGCTTGTCCGTGGACTTCTTGCCGGTCGCCGGGTGGGTCCACTCGCGCTCGCCCTTGGCGAGCTCGACAAAGTTCGCAACCGTCTTCGGCGCGTGGTCCGGCAGCAGCCGGATCTCGATGTCGCCTTGGTTGGTCTTCAGGGTGGCGTAAAGCTGCTCAGCCACGATCTGCCTTCCGTTGCCTTCTCTGACCCCCCGATCCTCGCACGGATCGGCGCACGGAGAGATAAGGGGACATCAACGGGTACTCGGAACGTCCGGCTTCGGTGGGCGGAGCCGGGCAGAGGAAGCAGAGAAGAAGCAGAGAAGGAGCAGAGAAGGAGCAGAGAAGGAGGGTCGGGCCGGAGAGAGGAACCAGTCCCGGCCGAACAGGCGCGCACAGGGCCGATCCGTGGCATTGTCGACGGCGAGCTCCCCTTGCACCGCATTGCTGAAGATTGCCCCGAGTCGACAGCCATGAGGGCTGATGACCCGGATGCCCGCCCACATGCCGCCCGTCGCCCCAACAGGCATGATCCGAAAAAGGGTGGAAAGGTGAAATACCGTACGCCACCGAGGAGGAGGATTCCGTGACCCGCATCGACAGCGCGCGCGCCGCGGCCAGCTCGGCGAAGGACAGCGTGCGTCACGCCGCGGAAGTGGTGGCGCCCTACGCCGACACGGCCAAGGACCGGGCGACGCTCTACGCGCACGAGGCTCGCGTACGGCTTGCGCCGAAGGTCTCCAGCGCGGCTCACCAGGCCGCCGACCAGGCCCGCACGCAGTACGGCGCCCATGTGGCCCCGCGTCTCGAGCAGGCCCGCACTCATGTGCCGCCGAAGGTGGACCGGGCCGCGAAGCGCACCCGCCGTGCCGCACGTGACGCTGCGGCCGCCACCCGCCCGCGCGTGGAGCAGGCCGTCGCCGCGGCCCAGCCCGCCGCCACCGAAGCGGCTTCGCGCAGCGTCGCGGCCATGGCCGCACTGCGCGGACAGGTCTCGCCCAAGGAGATCCAGCGTCTGACGCGCCGGCATGAGCGCCGGGCGGCCGCAGGTCGCGCGGTGAAGCGGCTCAGTGTGCTCGGGCTGCTCGGCTTCGCCGCCGTCGCCGCCTGGAAGTGGTGGGACAAGCAGGCCAACCCGGACTGGCTCGTCGAGCCGCCGGCTCCCACGGAGGTGGCCGACTCGACCCCGCTGAGCTCGGTCGACGGCAGCGGCCAGGACGTACTCGACCCCGAGGTCCAGGCCAAGCAGGCCGAGGCCGAGGCCGGCGGGCGCGACGACTGGGCACCGCAGCGCCCGGAGGACCGCGGCTGAAGCAGCGCCAAGGCGCGAAGCAGCACAGCACAGCGCAGCACCACGAAGACGCCGTGTGGCGGGAGACCTTCCAGGTCTCCCGCCACACGGCGTTCTGGTGCGCCCCTGCGCCCTGTGACACAAGAACCCTCTCTGACCTGTTCTGACACAGATCAGAGGGGGTTGAACGTGGAGCCTAGGAGTTGTCTTCAAATGTCACGCCCACATCAGGAGCGCGGCGAGGGTGACGGCTGCTTGGTAGGACTCGGCGGTCTTGTCGTAGCGGGTTGCGATGCCGCGCCACTGCTTGAGGCGGTTGAAGCACCGCTCCACGACGTTGCGCCGTTTGTAGAGCTGTTTGTCGAAGGCTGGCGGGCGCCCGCCGCGGCTGCCGCGGCGGGCCCGGTTGCGGACCCCTGGTCGGCTCGCTCGGGAACGGTGTGGCCGATGCCGCGGCGTCGCAGCCAGGTCCGTATCGCGCGGGAGCTGTAGCCCTTGTCGCCCAGCACATGAGCGGGCCGCACCCGGGGCCGGCCCGCCCCCATGCGGGGCACCCGGATCGCCTCCATGACGGTGGTGAACCGGGTGCAGTCGTTGGTGTTCCCGCCCGTGACGGTGGGGGCAAGCGGGCGGCCGAACCCGTCGCAGGCCAGGTGGATTTTGCTGGTCAGACCGCCCCGGGAGCGTCCGAGTGCCGGTGGGCAGTGCCCCCTTTTCGGGCCCCGGCTGCGTGCTGGTGGGCGCGCACCACGGTGGAGTCGACCGACACCAGCCAGTCGATGTCACCGGCCGCGTCCGCCCGGGCCTGCGCAGCCTGGAGCATCCGCTCGAAGGTCCAAAGCCCACCGGCGGAAGCGGGTGTGCAGCGTCTGCCATGACCCATACCGCTCGGGCGCATCCCGCCAGGCCGTACCGGTGCGGAACTTCCGTACGATGCCGTTGAGGACCCTTCGATCGTCCAGCCGCTTCCGGCCCCGCAAGGACGCGGGCAGCAACGGCCGGACGAACTCCCGCTCCGCATCGGACAGTTCATGGCGACGTATCACCCGACCATGATCCACCACTCAAGATCAATTGAAGACACGACCTGGCCGATCTCCGAGGACCCGCCGGGCGCTCACGAGCCATCGCCGCCGCGATCACCACCGGTATCGCACTTGGCGAATCCGAAGCGGAGATCGCCCGCCGAATCGACGTCGCGGCTGCGGCCGGCAGGCCACTGAGCCTGTGGTGACCGTCCATGCGATGCCCACCTGATCACATGGTCCTTCGCCCAGCATGAGCTGCAACTCTCCAACACCGTCAAGAACACGTTCAGGCCGCTCACATCGCCGAACGTGATGCCGGACGACCGAAGAGTGCTGGTAACTGCCGTGGGCCCGGCCTCGGTCTCTCCCCATGGGACCGCGGCCGGGTTGCCTCGACGGGTCCGTTGGGTTCCTGAAGACCCTGTGGACGGGAGGCGCACAGTCGACCGGGGTCCGGGGCCGCTTGGTGAGCCTAGCCGCGCCGAGGAAGTAGGCCCAGGGCGATTTCGCGCCGGTCAGGCCGCTGCCTGCGGTGGTATCGGTGTGGGCAGCTCGTTCAGGATCTCGAAGTCCAGGCGCAGCCGTGGATGGTTGAGCAGGTGCAGAGTGGCGGGGTGGGTGCAGATCAGGCGCAGGCGCCCGTGTCTGCCGCTGGTGCGGGCACGGGTGCGGTTCAGGAGCCGTACGCCGGCGCCGTCCATGAAGTCGACGGGGCGTAGGTCGATCAGCATGTCGGTGTCGCCCGTGCGGGTGAGGGTGTCAAGGCAGTCGGTGATGCCGTGTGCGGTGTGGATGTCGATTTCGCCGCACAGGACTACCAGGGTGCAGCCTTGGTGGGGGCGTACTTCTTTGACGCAGGCCACGTTGGGGGGTGAGGTCATGGCGCCCCTCTTCTCCGGAGGCGGATGTCCAGGGGACCGGATACCAACGGGTTCTGGGTCGGCGATTCAGGTTAGTGCGCTTTGCCGATCTGCTGGCTGGTTGTGTCGAAGGGCTGCGGGAGTGACGGCTGTGCTGCTACAGGCGACAGCTCCGGCATCCGATGTCAGGCTCTTCGGCGGAGCATCCTCATTGGACAGGCCTGGGTGGGTCGTCTCCGTTGTCAGCCGAGTGCAGGCGGCGGGCCAGTACGTCGCGGGCGACGTCCAGGAGGGGCCGGTTGTGACTGAAGGCGTATCCGCGCAGCCGGATCAGGGCCTGGTCGCAGTCTGTGCCCAGCTGGTCTGCGAGCATGCCGGTGGCCTGGTGGACTTCGGCGAAGTGGAGACCGGGCTCGTCGAGCAGCGGAGTGTGGGGGAGCTCTGCGTGCGCGGCGGTGGCGATGGTGATCTGGGCGATGATGTCGGCGAGGCCGAACGCGTCGGTGAGCTGTTCGGTGGACATCGGGCCGGTGCGGGTGCGGTGGCCGCTGAGTGCGCCGAGCGCGATGACCCCGATGCGCAGGGGGAAGGAGAACACCGCGCGTACGTCCAGTGTTTCGACGGCGGCCGGCAGGCCGGGCCAGCGATCGGTGGCGAAGGCGGTGGTGTCGGCCACGTCCGGCAGCAGTATCAGGGCACCGTGGCGGGCGGCGTCCAGGCTCGGGCCCTGGCCCTGGACCTGCTGCAGATCCTCCAGTGCGAGGGTGCGCTCGCCGTAGGACTGCACTAGTTCAGCCTGGCCGCCTCCTGGTGCCAGCAGCAGAGCGAGACCGTCCAGGCCCAGCATGTCGGCGCAAGCTGCGAGCGGTAGCGGCGCCATGCCGGGTCCTGTGTGCGAGCTGAGGGTGCGCAGGTAGTCGGCCATCACCGGATGGGTCACCGAAGCCGCCCCCTTTCGGAGACGGTTCGGATCATCCGGCGGCCGGCCCACCAGTCGGCACCGATGGGCCGACGCGTCACCGATCGCGCCGCGTGAGGAGAGAGGCGTCAGCCGTGCCTTGCAGGACCCGGCGGGCGATCTCGGTCAGCCGGGTCTGGTGATCGCGAGCGTGACGGCGCATGAGGGTGAACGCCTCCTCGACACCGATGCCGCGGCGGTTCGCCAGATAGCCCTTGGCCTGCTCGATGATCACGCGGCTGTCCAAGGCGGATTGCAGTTGTGCGGTCACCGTCATCTGCTCGCTCGCCGCCCGCTGTTGCAGGACTCCGATGGTGGCGGTGTCGGCCAGCGCCTGCCCCAGCTTCACCTGGGAGTCCTCCAGCGGTCCAGGCTGGTCCCGGAAGAGGCCCAGGGCCCCGATCACGTGGTCGTGCAGCCGCAGCGGGGCCGCCACGACTGAGGTGAAGCCGGCTTCCACGGCCCGCGGCGCGAACCGGGGCCAGCGCATCGTGGCCGCTTGCGTGGCCAGCGGTACATCGGGGACCTGCCTCCTGGTCTTGAAGCAGTCCCGGCAGGGGCCCTCGTCCCACTCGATGCTGGCCAGTTCCAGCTGGCGGGTGCGCTCGTCGGAGGCTGCGGCGTCCACCAGCTGACCGGAGGGAGTGGCGAGCAGCACCCCTGCCGCCGCCACGTCCAACAGTTCCACGCAGTGCTCGGCGAGCGTGTGCAGGAACCCGATGACGTCGAAGTCCTGCACCAGAGTGTCGGCGAGGTCGACGAACGCGGCCGCCAACTGCTCTTCGCGCGGCAGTTCGGGCATGCCCCACCCACCTCCAAGAGTGCCCCGGGGACACCTTCCCACAAGCTGATCTCGCTTGCTGCTACTCAGTCTCCTCCCGAACAGGCAAGTACGGGCCCGCTGAGTAGAAGGAAGGGATACGGGCAGTCGTGGTCGGGGCCGCCGCAGCAGTACGCTGGGTAGTACCGAGGGCATTTCTTGACCGGCTTCCATGTCGGTATCTCTCTCGGGTCGATAACACCGGGCTCGCACGCCGGGCCCGGGGAACGGTCGACACCATGACGGTGATCACCGCACGCCCCTCACCCACCACAGCCCTCACCCACCCCTCCGGCGAGCTGCCGGTACGCGTGGCTCTCAAGCCTCCGGGCCCGCCGTCCGGACTGCTGGACGGGGCCTGGTGGCCGCGCTCCCGCGACCTCACCCGTGAACTCCCCGCCCTCACCGACCTGTTGGACCCACTGTGGGGCCGCATCACACGCGCCACGGTCAATCCGACGCACTGGCCGATCGTGCCTCGGAAAGTCCCCGTGAACGGCCATGTGGTGAAGGTGGGATGGTTCCGCGCCGAGCAGGATGCCCATCAAATCCTGCTGCTCTCCTACCACGTGGGCCGCTGGGACCTGCTGATCATCCCCCCGGAAACCGACGCGACAACTGCCGCACGGCTGATGGCCGCCGCCTGCGACCCGCGCACCACGCCCACAGGCAGCGCCCTCATCGCGGCCTACACCGACCGAAACCCCACCATCCTCGACGAGGATGCATCCGGCCGCGCAGCGGCATGGGAGTCGGACGGCGGCGCCACGGCCCTGCCCACACCCGCGACGGGCGGCAGGTGAAGCAGCCATGGACACCGGCATCACCATCACCGTGGTTCTCGCGATGATCGCCCTGGGAGTGTTCCTGATTCATCTCCTCAACGGCCAGCACGACGAACGCATCGCACTGCACTCCTACAGCCGTCGGCTGCCCGGCCGCCGCAGGGCCCACAGCCCCGTTCCTTCGCAGCCGGGCATCTCCACCCATCCGCCCGCTGTCCGCGACCGCCGCGACCGCCGCGACCACAGGGACGGCGGCCGCGGACGTCTGCCCGCGCGCCGCAAGACCCCCAAATCGATGAAGTACCAACGGTCATGACGCGATACGAGCAGGACGTCACCGGCGGCCGGTCCGCAGCAGCGGACGAGCACGTGGAGATCCGCCTCATCGCCACGAACCCCGATGCGGCCCGGCGGGTTGCACAGGTTCTGCGCGGGGTACTCGACTGCGACGAGCCGCGCAGCTACCCCACGGGCCGCGAGGGTGACGGCACTCGTCTGCACATGACGGCCGACACTCCGGCACCCCATGCGCGCGCCGCGCACGACCGGGGCTGGCTGGCGGACAGCCACTCGCAGGCCGGGCGCACGCACCCCGGCGAGACGGTCTGACCTGAAGAACGCCCCACCAACTTCCCGGCCCTTGACCCCGGTCGCCCCATATCCATCGAGGTCCCGGAGCCCCGCATGTCCCTTGGTGCCACCCGTTCTCAACTCGACGCCCCGCCGCGGAAGACCGCTGCTTCGCAGGCATACGACGGGAAGAGCCCCTTCCCTGCCACACCGCCGCCGCCTCCGCGCCATACGAGCGAGCGGCTATACGTGACCGTGACCGCGTTGATCGTCGTCCTGCCGTTCCTCGCGCTCGGCCTGGCGGTCTGGCTGCTGTGGGGACGACTCATCCACACCACTGACGTACTGCTCGCCCTCGCCCTGTACGTCGTTACGGGACTCGGGGTGACGGTCGGCTTCCACCGCGGCCTCACCCACGGCGGGTACCGGGCCGCCCGGCCCGTGCGGATCGCCCTCGCGGTGGCCGGGTCGATGAGCTTCCAGGGGGACGTCATCGGCTGGGTCGCCACGCACCGCCGCCACCACGCCTTCACCGACCGCCCCGGCGACCCCCACTCCCCGTACCGCTACGGCACCCACCTGCGCGGCCAGTTGCGCGGCCTCGTCCATGCCCATGTCGGCTGGCTGTTCCGCAACGACCCCACCCCCGCCGAGCGCTACGCCCCCGACCTGCTCGCCGACCGCGACATCCGCGCCGTCTCCCGCGCCTTCCCGGCTCTGTGCGTCCTCACCCTGGCCCTGCCCTTCGCGCTCGGCTGGGCGATCGGCGGCACCTGGCTGCACGCCACGACCGCCCTGCTGTGGGCCGGGGTCGTACGCATCGCCCTGCTTCACCACGTCACGTGGAGTGTCAACTCGCTGTGCCACATGATCGGCCGACGCCCGTTCCGCACCCGGCGCCACGACCGGGCCACCAACCTGTGGCCCCTGGCCCTGCTCTCCTTCGGAGAGAGCTGGCACAACCTCCACCACGCCGACCCCACCAGCGCCCGCCACGGCGTCGACCGCGGCCAGATCGACCCCTCCGCCGCCGTCATCCGCCTCCTCGAACGCCTCGGCTGGGTACACGACGTGCGCTGGCCGACACCGGACCGCGTCGCGGCCCGCCGCACCTGAACGCCCGGCGGACAGACCGGCCCCCCTCAACTCGAACGGAAGTTCTCGTGACCGCAACCGCACACCCCCAAGACCACACGCCTCCTGACCTTGCTCTCCCGGACCAGCCCGCGGTGCGCCTGCGCGTGATGCCCCGCGCGGCGATCCCGCGCCGCATCGACGGCATCTGGTGGCCCCGCTCCCGCGACCTGATGGTCGAACTTCCGCTGCTCTTGGCGGCCCTGCCCCCGTCCTGGGGTCACATCGCCGCCGCCAGCGTGCACGCGGCGATGTGGGCCCCCGCGCCCGACCACGTACTCATCGACGACCAGGTCGTACGCCTGCACCAGACACGCGGCACCTACGGCCGCCACACCATCTGCCTGCTCACCCCGGGCCATGGCCGATGGGATCTGCTCGTCGCGCCACCGGAAAGCGACCGAGTGGACGCCGAACTACGCATGGCATCCGCAGTGGCCGAGTGACCGCCATGGCCACAGCCCTGACCATCGGCGCTAGCGGGCAGGGCGCTGACCTGTGCGCCGGGTCCAGCGCACCGCGATCAAGGCCAGAGCGGCCACGAACACGGCGATGCCGATGATCAATAGATAGCCCAGCCCGTCGGCCGCCACACCGATGATTCCCAGGGCGACGGCGACCAGGACGAGAAGCAGGAAGAGGGCCATGACACGAACGCCTCCTTGAGTTGAACGCGGCCGGTCAGCGGCGCGCGAGCTGCCGCTCGCCGGCCGTACCGGTCTGATAGGCCAGGCCGTAGTGCTGGAAGATCGCTTCCTCTGCCTCAGCGGGCAGAATGTCGTCCATGCCGACCGAGGGCGCCTTCTTCACCAGCGCCTTGGCGTGGGACACCTTCACGTAGCCGGGCCCCAGGATCACGTCATCGAGCGGCACAAAGACCAGACGGTGACGAGTCGGCAGACCGGTGCGCACCGTGGCCATCTTCGGCTCATCCGTGCCGGTGTCCACGTAGACCGCTTCGAGCACGCCGATCTTGTGCCCCTTCGGGTCGACGACGCCGTGGTTGCGCCACTCTCGGATATTGGCCGCATGGATCATGGTCTGCCTCCTGAAGGCGTAGATCCAGGCCGGATTGAGCAGACGGCAGGACGATCACTGCCCGCTGAGCCCGCAATCAGCTGCTCCTCCAGGCTATGGGGGAAGCGGCGTGCCGTGACCTCCCCGACGGGAATTTCAGCCGGGGCGGTCTACAGAAGTGCCAGCGAGTCCCCCGATGAGGCGTCCTTTGCGCCGTCCACAACGTTCGGCAGAGCTGTGCCATCTAATGCGAGGTCGAGCAGCGGCGGTATGAGCTGGCGCCGTAACCGATCAGCATGGCCGGTGCCCGCACTCCGGGCACCGACCACGTAGGACGACATGGGGTTCACTCGGACGATCCCAAGCAGCACAGAAGGCGGCCGCTCCTCAGGTAAGAGCGAACCCCATCCACGCATCCGTCAGGCTTCGGACCCCACGGAGTCGAGGTAGGGATTCCGCGAGCACACCATAAGGGCGTTCGCACGGGCCTCGTCGCACGCGCGATTCACGGCCGGCCTCGATCTCGTCTACGTGGTCATCGGTCCACTGGTCGGCAACGTCCTGGGCATGCTGTCGATCTGCGAACGGGACTTCTCGGCCTCCGAGCGTGACGACATAAACGGGGCCGGCTCCAAGTCGGGGGATGTCGCTGGCATCCGTCCAAGAGCGCTCGGAGTCGCCGGATTGCTGGTGAGGCACGCTGGGGTGTCCCTCCGCTGCGTCTGCCAGACCTGAATGCAGGAGGAAGCCGGGCAGTGGCGCGCTCGGGTTCATGGCCCACTCGACGGCCGCGATGACCTCATCGTCCAGGGCGTCCAGGAGGTGGCCGTATCGGTCCACCGTTGTGGTGACGGACTCGTGTCCCAGCCACCCCTGGATCGCGGGCAGCGGGACCTTCGCTGCGACCAGCCAGGAGGCGTGGGAGTGGCGGATGTCGTGAATGCGGGGCCTCTTGATCACGCTTCCAGGCTCGCTGGATACGGATGGCCGGACGGCCGTTCCGGCGGCGGAGGTCGCGCGGCTGGAGCGCGGTCACCTCACCCCAGGGGACATGTTCTGTTCCACGAGCCGCTTGTACTTGCGTTTGGTGTCGCCCTGGATGCCGGTGCGGAGGTCGATCTGTTTCATGGCGAAAGGCTCGAACATCCCGTCCGGACTCCGGAGGTCCTGGATGAACCCGCGGCCGCGTATCCAACCCGGCGCTCGCCGTGCCCCTTGACGAGATCGCGGAACCGCTCGGCCGCCTTGTGATCGTCGAAGACCTCGGACTCGCGCTTGCCGGTGCGGGCTCCACCTGCACGCCAGCGGTCGACGTGGGTGGCCTCGCCGTCCTTACGTTCCTTGGTCTCGATGTACGCCATGCCTAAGACCGTAAGGGAACGGCTGTGCCCACTGCGTGCCCATCAGAAGCACGAGAAGAGCCCCTCTGGCATGCGTTTTCGCAGGCCAGAGGGGCTCTTCGGGTGTGGAGCCTAGGGGAGTCGAACCCCTGACATCTGCCATGCAAAGACAGCGCTCTACCAACTGAGCTAAGGCCCCGGGAAACGGCGGGTCCGCCCGGAGATTCCCCGGTCGGTCGGTCACCGCAGACCAGAGTACCGGGTCACCCCCCGAGTCTCGCAAAAAGATTGGGGGTCCCGGTGCACGACCACTCTCCGTAAGATGCTCGGCGAGGTTCGCAGCAGCGAAGGGGAGACGCCAATGGATGCCACACAGCAGGAAGCCACCGCCAGAGCCAGGGAACTGCAGCGCAGCTGGTACGGAGAGCCTCTGGGGGCACTCTTCAGGCGCTTGATCGACGACCTGGGCCTCAACCAGGCCCGGCTCGCCGCGGTCCTCGGCCTGTCCGCTCCCATGCTCTCCCAGCTGATGAGCGGCCAGCGGGCCAAGATCGGAAATCCGGCCGTGGTCCAGCGGGTCCAGCATCTGCAGCAGCTCGCGGGCCAGGTCGCGGACGGCAGCGTGAGCGCCGCGGAGGCCACCGAGCGCATGGAGGAGATCAAGAAGTCACAGGGCGGCTCCGTGCTCACCAACACCGGCCAGACAGCGACCAGTTCGGGTGCGCCCACCGTCAAGCGGGTGGTACGCGAGATCCAGTCCCTGCTGCGCTCCGTCGCGGCCGCGGGCGACATCATCGATGCCGCGGACTCCCTCGCCCCGACCCACCCCGAACTGGCAGAGTTCCTCAGGGTGTACGGCGCCGGGCGCACCGCGGACGCCGTCGCCCACTATGAGGCGCATCAGAGCTGACCTCGGAGCTGAAATCGTTCGGCCCTCGCGCCGGACGGTCTCAGGCCGGGCCGAGCAGCTCAGAGCAGTAGTCCGAGCAGCCGCGCAGGCTGGGCTGGGAGTGCAGCAGGGCCATGGGTGAGGTCTTCGCCGGCCGGTACGAACTGGTCGATCCGATCGGACGCGGTGGTACAGGCGCGGTCTGGCGCGCCTGGGACCACCGCCGGCGCCGCTATGTCGCCGCCAAGGTCCTGCAGCAGAGCGATGCGCACACCCTGCTCCGGTTCGTCCGCGAGCAGGCCCTGCGCATCGACCATCCGCATGTCCTGGCACCGGCCAGCTGGGCGGCCGACGACGACAAGGTCCTGTTCACCATGGACCTCGTCAAGGGCGGCTCCCTGGCGCATGTGATCGGCGACTACGGCCCGCTGTCGCCGCGCTATGTGTGCACCCTGCTCGATCAGTTGCTCTCCGGGCTCACGGCGGTGCACGCGGAGGGTGTCGTGCACCGCGACATCAAGCCGGCGAACATACTTCTCGAAGCCACCGGCACCGGCCGGCCGCACCTGCGTCTGTCCGACTTCGGCATCGCGATGCGCAAGGGCGAGCCCCGGCTGACCGAGACCAACTATGTGGTGGGGACGCCGGGTTACTTCGCGCCGGAGCAGATGCTGGGCGATGAGCCCGACTTTCCCGGTGATCTCTTCGCGGTGGGCCTGGTCGCGCTGTATCTCCTCGAAGGGGCCAAGCCCGATTCCAGGGCGCTCATCGAGCACTTCGCCGAGCACGGCACCCCCGATGCCCCGCAAGGGGTTCCCGAGCCGCTCTGGCAGGTCATCGCGACCCTGCTGCAGCCGGACCCGGAGGCCAGATTCCGCACCGCCACAGGTGCGCGCAAGGCCCTGAGCGCCGCCGTCGACCTGCTGCCCGAACCGGGTCCTGACGACGAACTGGTGGAGATCTTCGATCAGTTGGGGCCGCTGCCGACCGGATTCGGGCCGGACGGCCCCGCCAAGCGCAGCACCACACCCCTTCCGCCGAGCCCTCCGGGCAGGCCGCCCACTCCTTCGGACACCGGCAGCTTCCATCTGCCCCCACCTCCCGGGCGGCCGACGCCGACTCCGCCACCACCGGCGCCCCTGGCACCGCCGCAGCCCTCGACTCCGCCCACTCCCATGCCGGTCCAGGCCCCGAGTGCCGCCGGGCCCCTCCCGTCGTCGGTGCCCGCACAGCCCAGCGACAGCCCTCATACGCCGCCACACACTCCGGCGGCCGGTCAGGCGAACGCTCCGGCGCCCCAGCCTCCGGCACCAGCTCCTCAACCCGCGCATGTGCCCTCCCACACGTCCACGGCCGCAGTGCAGCGCGAATACCCTCCTACTCGTCCATACACCGCTCAGCGCCCGCAGGTTCCCACTCAGGCGGCACCACTTCCGCAAGAGCAGTCGGCACAGCCGCACCTGACGCAGCCTCAGGCGCCGGGCTCCCCGGCGGCACAGGCCCCAGCACCACAGGCCCCGGCGGCACAGGCCTCAACGGCGCACGCCCGCACGGGCACTCCCACCCCCACGCCCACGCCCACACCCGCCTCCGCGCCCGCCGCGCACCGGCGCCGCAAACGCCGACCGGGACCGCCCGCGAAAGTGACGGTCCCGGTCCTGCTGCTGGCCCTGCTCAGCTTCGCGGTCGGCTTCTGGGCCCTGGCCCGTATCTGAGGCGCAACGCCCCGCTGTCTGAGGCGCAACGCCCCGCTGTCTGAGGCGCAGCGCCCCGCCATCTGAGGCGCAACATCCCGCTCGGCTACCAGGCTTGGGGCGGCCCGTACGTCATCGACGCCCTGCCTCGGTCCGCCGCTTCCTGCCCGGCAACGGGGGACGAAGACGAGGCGGGGGCCGGGGCCGGGGCGGATGCCTGGGCCGCCTGGGCCGCCTTGGCCGCCGCCGACGCCGCATGTCGCCGCGCCAGCACCGTCCACAGCACGAGCACGAGGACAAGCAGCGTGCCCGTACCGATCCCCGACGCCGCGACCACCTTCATGGCGTCGCTCCCGCCGCCACCGGAAGAGTCCCCCTCGGCTCCCCCGCCGCCCACAGGAGCGTTCTCACCGCCGTCGAAAACCTGGAAGATGCCCGGGTCTTCCGCGTAGGCGACATCCGTCTTGGGCTGCCCCGTGACGCCGACGCTCAAGGTCACCGGGAGCCCCTTGTCGCCGTACTTCTCCCGCAGCTTCGGGTCGAGCGTCACCTTCAGGTAGTACGAGCCGGGAAAGCGCATCTCCTTGATCTCGGACTTCGACGCGAGGCGGTTCTCGTACGCCACCGGAGCGACGGCGTCCAGAACCGCCGACGCGGGCTCACCCCGGTAGTTCGTCCCGGCAGTGGTCACCGGCGCTCTGACCGGGTTGTGGAGAGTGAGGTTCAGGGCCTTGACGCCGAGACCGACACCGCCGCCGGCGCCATTGGGCGCACTGCCAAGCTCCGCCTGCGCGGACAGCTGCTGCCCCCAGTCCACCGGCACCCGGTAGAAGAGTGACTCCCCAGGCCTGAGGGTGTCCTCCCAGACACCTTTCTTGAGGATCCGGGCGTCGTTGAAGCCGCTGCCGCCCGCCGCGCGCTTCGCCGCCCCTGAAGGAAGCGGCGGAGCAACCGGGTCCATGGACTCCGGCGCCCGCCCGCCACCGGACGCAAGGGCGGGCTCCTCGTCGAAGGTCAGCTCCAGATCCCAGTCGCCGCGGGTGGAGTCCTGGGCGCTCTCCCGCTGAATGAGGACGTAGTACTGACCGGGCTCCTGGCAACGCCTGCTGCCCTCTTCGATGAGCCTCCCGACGGAGGCGGCCAGTGGCGTCGGATAGTCGGCGGAACCGAAAGAGGCATCACTGACGGAGCCGCAGCTCTTCCCCTGCTGGTCCTGCAGCATCACCGTGATGCCGTCTCCGTACGCCACCTGCGAGCCGGCCCCGGGAACGGCGACGGCCGAGGCATAGGCGCTGGAGGCGCCGTCCAACTCGACCCTGTAGTAGAGCCTGCGGCCAGGACCGATGGAACTCCGGTACGCCGGGCCCGGGTTGAGCTGCGGAGCGTCGCCAGGGGTCTCGGCGCCGTCGATGCGCTGCGCGTCCTTGGCGAATCGGTACGGACTCGGTTCGTCCGCCGCGCTCGCCGGTACCTGCAGCAGCGCAAGCCCGCACACCGCCATCGCGGACGCCACCCAGCGCCCCCTGCCGCGCCACTTCATCACGCCCCCTTAGTCGCCGCCGGGCCGGGACCATCCTGCACCGCACGTCACCGCACTGTCTGCGGATGGATGCGAATCGTCCGTTTCCCGTCGGCGGCAAATCCGCCCCTATAGGGGCGCGTTTGCTTACGCAACCAAAACCTTCGCTTGCGCTAAGGTCGACGTGTCCCACACAACACAAAGCCCCGGTCGCTGTCAGCGACCGGGGCCTGTGAAGAGACTGTTGATACTCACGAACCTGTGGGCACGGAGTCAGTCGCCTCCGTCCACAGATCCTGCTCGGCGCGATCCGCCTGGATCTGGCGGTACACGAGGAGCCCGCCGATGGCGGCCAGTGCGACCAGGAGAAGCTTCTTCACCGCGCTACCTCGTCTTTCCTTGACGTAGGGGACCTCTGGCGCCCGACTATACACACCGACCGATATCGATCGGTGACCTGCCGCCGACCCAACTCCCGCATGGAACACGGCAGTCGACGGCCACCACGATCCGCATCGCGGACCGCACACTCAGTGACTTTCGGAGCCCTTCGGGGCACTTGCGGCCATCCGGGTGGTGTTCATCTGAAGATCCGCGAATCACGGACGATGCTCCCGCACTTCTCGGGCCGCGTACACATCATGAGGAAAGTACGCAAATCGTCCGACCCGAAAGTGAGGGATCATGGCTTCCCACAAGGTCACCCGTGTGTGGTCCGTCATCGTGACTGCTCTGTTGGCGTTCTTCGCCTCTCTCGGCCTCATCACCACGGCCGCCGCCACCCCCGCCGTACCGCAGCAGGACAGCGCCGGCAACAGCAGCGCCGCCTCCGCGGTGACCCGGCCCGCGGCCCAGGCATCCGCGGCAACACCGTACGACCTCTCCAGGCCGCCCACGATGAAGCAGCGCATCCGCGCCGAGGCACACGGCTCCTCGCCCAGCAGCCGCGGTCTGAAGCTCTCCACGCCGCTGTCCGACGTCAACCAGGTCGACGCGGCCACGGAGGCAGAACTGACCCGGGAACGCACACGGCCCGGAAACTCCGAAGAGCTCCAGGGCCTCTGACCTCACGGTCTGCCGTGGCCTGACAGGTCGGCGCCCTGGCGAGAGCGGCTTCTTCTCCTGATGGACATAGGCCCTACCGCTGGTGCAGAGCACGACGCCGATAGAGGACTCCTCCCCGTCGCGCGTCAACCCGATCCTCAAGCGGTGTCGCATGTCGTCCGCAACGTGGGCGATGCGAACCGAACGCCTTACAGCGCCAGGTGCGCCACGGTCTCCTCCGGAGCCCGCCCCTGACGCAGCACGCAGAACACAGAACGCACCACGCACCACGCAGCACGCAGCACGCAGCACGCAGCACGCAGCACGCAGCACGCAGCACGCAGCACGCAGCCGAGATCATCCATCGCCTCCACCACGCGGAGGCGCGTTCCTCCCGCACCGCACCGCACCATCGCCGGACGGTCGACGACGTCGACACCGTTCCGGCACTGACGCCTGCAGGCTGGGTCATGTCCCAGGCTGACGGGCCTGCACGTGCGCCCCGACGACGTATGGTGACAACGCCCATGGGTCGTCAAGACCTCTTTAGGAGTCGTAGGGTGAGTCGCGTTCAGGCCGACGGGACGGTGAGCGCGAGTGGCAAAGGTCTACGAGCGGATCGCGGACGACATCCGACAGCGCATCCGTGCCGGTGAGCTGAGTCCCGGGGATCGACTGCCGGCGGAGACGAAGCTCGCCGAGGAGTTCCGCAAGAGCGTCCCCACCATCCAGAACGCACTCCGCGTCCTGGTCGACGAGGGACTGGTCGAGAAGCAGCACGGCCGCGGCACCTTCGTACGCAAGCCACGGGCGAGGACCCTGCGCAACAACTCCCGGCATCAGTGGGAGAAGAGCCGAGCGCGCGCACCGCAGGCCGTACGGCAGGAGACCGGCGCGACGGAGCACGACACCGGCCTGGAGATCGATGAGCTGGTCTTCTCCGCCGCCTACCGGGAGATCAAGGCGGACAAGCGCCTGGCCGAGATCTTCGGCGTTCCCGAGAAAACCGCCCTGCTGGAGCGCACCTACCGGACCAGGTACGCCGGCGACACGGCCCCCTTCGCCCTGAACACCTCGTACCTCGTCCGCTCCTCGGTCGAGTCGAACCCCGACCTCCTGGACGACGCCAACGAGCCGTGGCCGGGAGGCACACAGAACCAGCTCTTCACCGTCGGGATCGAGCTCGGCCGGATCGAGGAGCGGATCACGGCCCGCCCGCCGGGTCACGAGGAGGCGGAGGAGCTGGAACTCCCGCCGGGCACCTCGGTTCTGGTCCTCCACAAAACCTCGTACGACACCAATGACCGCGTCGTGGAGATGTCCGACGTCATCCTGCCCGGTGACCGCACGGAACTGCTCTTCACCACTTCTCTGGAAAGGTGGTGAGTGCCGTGCGCCGGCGCATCATCATCGTCACTCCCGTTCACCCGCCGTCCGCTCCGTACCTCGCGGACGCGTACAAGTCCCTGTGCGATCAAGAGCTTCCGGACGGCTGGGAGTGGCACTGGCTCATCCAGGAGGACGGCAAGAGCGACGCGGTCGCCCCCCATGTGCCGGACGACGAACGGGTCACCTTCCGGCAGGGCCGGGCCGGCGGGCCCGGTGTCGCGCGCACCATCGCCCTGTCGCAGGCGGACGGCGCATACGTCAAGGTTCTCGACGCGGACGACCAGTTGCCGCCCGGCACCCTTGCCCGCGACCTTGCCGCGCTCGAAGGCGACCGCACCCTCGGGTGGGCGACATCGCGCGTCCTGGACCTGATGCCCGACGGCTCCACCGTCGGTTTCCCCGGAGACCCGGAGCACGGTCCGATCGCACGTGACGCCGTCCTCGAGCACTGGAAGGCGAACGGTTTCCGCGCGCAGGTGCACCCGGCCACGCTGTTCGTCCGCCGTGATCTGCTGCTCGCGCTCGGCGGCTGGATGGCGCTTCCCGCCTCGGAGGACACGGGTCTCCTCCTCGCGCTCAACTCCGTGAGCCGCGGCTGGTTCTCCAGCGAGGTCGGCCTCCTGTACCGCAAGTGGGAAGGGCAGGCGACCGGCCAGGCCTCCCACGTGGACACGGCCGAGCGGGACGCGCGCATGGCGGTCGTGGAGGCCCGCGCCCGGGCCCTTGCGGACTTCGGCTGGCACTACCCCGCGGACGACGACGGCGCCACGGACTGACCGGAACGCCGTAACCAGGTCAGGGAGCGTCTCCGGCCCCCGTCCCGTAACCAGGTCAGGGCAGCGTCTCCGCGTCGACCCGCGAGAAGATCAGGTCGCTCTCTCCCACGAGCGGGCCGCGCCGGCGCACGGGGACGGCCGGCGCAGCCCGCAGCGCGGCCGGATAGGTTTCCGGCGCATAGTCGTTGACCAGGCGATAGGCGTGGAAGCCATGCCTCCGCATCACCTCGAGCAACTCGTCGGCGGAGTCACCGAGCCGGGCCATCCGGTCCGGTGTGACCTCCACCGTGATCTCGGCGTCGGGCCGCAGTTCGTCGAGCAGGGGCACCATCCCGCGTACGACCCCGCCCTCGGCTCCCTCCACATCTATCTTGATCACTCTCGCCCTGCGGATTTCGGAGGCTTCCAGGAGATCGGGAAGCGGACGGGCCGTCATCTCGAACGTCGACTCCGCCGGTCCGTCGTACGGAACGATGCTGTTCGCTCCCGTATTGCGCGAGCTCGCGAGGACGAAGGTCAGCCGCTTCTCGACGTCGGACACCGCCGCGTTCACCGCCCGGACGTTCGTGCAGCCGTTGATCCGCGTCTGCTGCAGAAGACCGCGATGGAACTCGGGAGAAGCCTCGATCGCGACCACCTCGCCGGTGTCACCGACGAGGTGTGAGGCGAGCACGCTGAAGTAGCCGATGTTGGCACCGACGTCGATGAACCCGTCCCCGGGCCGCAGGCGACGGCGGAGCCAACGGGTCATGTGCGGCTCCCACACCCCGAACAGGTAGAGGTAGCGCTGGATCAGGTCGCGGGTGTCGACGGCGAACCGGGCGCCCGACCCGACTTCGACGACGCGTTGCCGCGGGAAGTCGCGGAGGTGTGGGTTCAGGTACCGGGCCGCCAGCATCGGCTTGCCCAGAGATCCCGGAGCGTCCCGGACGTAGCGGCGCCCGAGGGTCACCAGAGCCTCTGCAAAGGGGTTACTCAACCGCTCGCCTTCCGCCGGGGTTCAGCGAAACGGTAGCGGTGGCCGCCTGCTCGCAGCCACCGCGGGCCCCTTCAGGGCTTCCGGGTCAGGCGCGTTCCCGGTCGAAGGGCAGGTCCAGCATCCGGATCGCGTTGCCCCGGAGCAGCTTGTACGCGACGTCCCGCGGAAGGTGGCCCACGTGCTCCTCGGCGACCTGCTTCGTGTGCGGCCACGTCGAGTCGACATGCGGGTAGTCCGTCTCGAACGTGGCGTTGTCGACCCCCACGGTCTCGATCGACTCGACGCCGTGCTTGTCGCGGAAGAAGCAGCAGAAGATCTGCCGGTAGTAGTACGAGGACGGCGGCTCGGGGATCAGGTCCTTGACGCCGCCCCAGGCCCGGTGCTCCTCCCACACGTCGTCGGCGCGCTCCAGGGCGTACGGAATCCATCCCATCTGCCCCTCGCTGTACGCGAGTTTGAGCCGCGGGAACTTCACCAGCACCCCGCTGAACAGGAAGTCCATCATCGAGGCCATGGCGTTGTTGAAGCTGAGCGAGGCCTGCACAGCCGGAGGCGCGTCCGGTGACGCGGCCGGCATCTGACTGCTGCTGCCGATGTGCATATTGACGACGGTCCCCGTCTCCTCGCACGCCGCGAAGAACGGATCCCAGTAGCCCGAGTGGATGGACGGCAGTCCGAGATGGGTCGGGATCTCGCTGAAGGTCACGGCACGCACTCCCCGGGCCGCGTTGCGCTTGATCTCCGCGACGGCCAGGTCGATATCCCACAGCGGGATCAGGCAGAGCGGGATGAGCCGGCCCCCGCTGTCCCCGCACCACTCCTCCACCATCCAGTCGTTGTACGCCCGCACGCAGGCGAGCCCGACCTCCTTGTCCTTGGCCTCGGCGAAGGTCTGGCCGCAGAACCGCGGGAAGGTCGGAAAGCAGAGCGAGGCCTCGACATGGTTGATGTCCATGTCCGCCAGGCGCGCCTTCGGGTCCCAGCACCCCCGCCGCATCTGGTCACGTGTGATCCCGTCGAGCGTCATCTCGTCACGGGAGAAGCCGACGGCGGCGATGATGCGCTTGTACGGGAAGATCTCGCCCTCGTACTCCCACCAGTCCGTGATCTGGCCCTCGGGGTCGGTGGTGAACTTGTACTTGCCGCCGATGTACTCCAGCTCGCCGATGCCGGCGGTGAAGGGCTTCGGGCCCCTGTCGCGGTACTTGCTCGGCAGCCAGGTGTCGAAGAGGTGCGCGGGTTCGATCACGTGATCGTCCACGCTGATGACCTTGGGAATCTCGCTGGTGCCGCTCTCCTTGCCGACCACGGTGTTACCCCCTACTGGCTGACGGTGACCCAAGCCAAATCTGACGACCCATCAGATCGAGAGTATGGGCTGAGTCCCCGCGCAGCAAGGAGAGTTCCTGAACTCCACCTCTTGCGGGATCACGCGGCATCCGCTGAACTGACGACTCGTCAGATCTACTTGGTGGAGGGGCACAGCATGCAGACGATCTGGCTCAGCGGAGCCGAGTGGTTCGCGGTCCTGCGCATCGGCCTCGGCCTGTGGTGGCTGGAGAGCTGGCGCCACAAGGACAAGAAGACCTGGTTCACCGGCAGCGGCATCGACTGGGCGGTGGGCGTCGCGGAGAAGCACCGCTGGTCGTTCGTCCGGCAGGGGTTCGAGCGGACGGTGAAGCCGCGCACGCGCCTCATGGCCTACATCGTGGCTTACGCGGAACTCGCCCTCGGCCTCGGCCTCATCGTCGGCTTCCTGACTCCGGTCGCACTCGTCGGAGGGCTCGTCCTCAACCTGCTGTACCTCGTGCTGATGATCCACGACTGGGCCGAGCAGGGACAGAACCTGATGATGGCGCTGATCTCTCTCACCGCGCTGTTCGCCATGAGCTGGCAGGCCTGGTCACTCGACAACGCCCTCGGGCTCTTCATCTGACCGCGGCCTGCCGCCCATCCGCGCGAGCGGGGCGCGCTACCGGCCCGCGTCCGGCGTATCGGCGCCCGGCGCACCGGCATCGGCCCGGCCCCACTGCGGTGACGGCAGATGCACGAGCAGCAGGACGAAGCCCGACAGCATGAAGTTGCGGCCTGCCGTGTCCAGACCGTTCCACTTGGAGGACTGCCACATCGAGAACCACTCGCCGCCCACCGCGATGAAGCCGAGGCCGAAGAGCAGCATCAGCATGAGCAGTCCGAGCGTCGTCGCCCGGCGGGCCCGCTCGTAGGTCCCCTGCCGCAGCGCCCCGCACCACAGCACCGTGGCCATGATCAGGATCGCGGCGGCCAGCACCTCCCACACGATGATGCCGACGTACGCGATGTCGCGGAGCGTGGACGAGCCGATGGCCCGCCACATCACGTCCTCGTCCTTGAACGTGGTGTCCATCGCCAGCACATGCTGGACGAACTGCTGGTTGGAGTCGAAGTCCGTGAGGTTCCCGAGCGCCACGAGCGCGATGTAGAGCGCCGACATGGCCGTCAGAGCGAGGGCGGCGACCGGCAGCGTGCCAAGGCGAAGCAGCCGGTCGAGCGGGCCGCGCGGTCTCGTCGACGACGGAGTCGTGGTGGGCGTGGCCGAGGTCATGGGCTCTCCTTGATGTGTCGTGAGCGGGCCGGCAGGGCCGCTGAGAGGCAGGGGCGTCCCGCCCGCTGAAGGCCGGTCCAGGCGGCCGGCCCGCCCCCGGGCACGGGAACTACTGCCACTCTGGCGAACCTTCCCCGTCACAGCACGAGCCGCGTCGCATCGGTGCCGGTCCCTCCCCACGTGGGGACCGGCACCCATACGGCGCGGACAAGTCGGCCCACGCCCCGTCGGCAGAGCAGCGTGGACCGGGAGAATCCGGACCCATAGTTGATGTGAAAGCGGTCCAGATATGACCGGCTACGCGGATCTCCCGAATTCACACGAGGAGACCGGCGTAACTCGGACGGAACCCGGGCTCAGGTCAGGCAACGTCTGAGGCACCTCTCCGGGCATCGAGGACACACCTCTCCGGTCATCGAGCTGGTGACCTGCCCAGACGCTGCCTGGCTGGCTCGCTTCTACGGCGGGATCCTGCCAGCAGGCGTCCCTGCTGGGGAGGTTGCGGCACCCGGACGGACGCCTTAACCGCAGGTCAGACGCACAAGGTGAGTTTTCCGGACCGGATGGCAAGGTGGGCGGAAGTCGCCCCGGCACGTCGCGACCAAGCCATGACACCACGCTCTTTCGGCCAACCCCACCGCTCACCGAGCCGCGCTCGTAGGATCGCCCGGTCATGTTGCTGATCACTGCCCCTCAACTGGGAGATCTGGGGGACCTGTTGGGCACCGGCGCACAGCTCGTCACGATCGCTGCCGTACTGCTCGGTGCGCTGACGACGCACCTGACCAATTCCTTCATGGAACGAAGCCGCCACAAGCGCGAACTCCAGACCCGCTGGGACGTGAAGAAGCTTGAGGCGTACGAGGGTTATATCGACCGTATCCGGGCCAGTGTCTTCCTCGCCGTCCAGCTCTATGAGCACCGCGAAGGACTCCGCGAGAGCACACACAGCGAAGCGGAGATGCTGGCGGGGATACTCGAGGCGAGCCGGCTCCGCGGACGCGCCTTCGAACGCATCATGCTGCTCGGTGGTGACGATGTGGTGGAAGCCGCCCACAGCCTCAACGCCGTTTCTCTGAAAGTCGATTGGCAGGCCACCGGAAAGATCACGGGAACGCTCGAGGACTGGCGGGAGCGGAACCGGGCCACATTCCGCGCGATCAACGAATTCCACGACACGGCAAGGGCCGACCTGGGTGTCAGCGGCAGCGTCTCCGGCGAGCAGCATCCCGAGCGGGATCTCCTCCTGCCTCCGGCGCGCCAAGCCGAGAACTGAGGACCGAGAACCGAGGACCGAGAACCGAGGACCGAGAACCGAGGGCCGAGAGCTGAGGGGCCGGAACTGGGGGCCCGGAACTGAGGGGCCGGAACTGAGTGACGCCTGAAATCGCGCCCTTGGTTCGCGCCCTGCTATTGGTTCGCGCCCTGCTATGGCCTGTTGGTCCCTTACGTGGCACCCTGCCGCTCGCCGCCAGGCAGCACCATCGCCCTGACAGACGAGGAGATGGCCGATGCGCGAACAAGCCCAGGGAACGACGTCGGGCGCCGCTGACGACGCGCTCAGAGAGAGCCACGCAGCGCGGACCAGGAGTGCCGCCGCCCGGACCGCGGCGACCTGCCATTACCTCACCAGCGCGGGCAGCAGTCTCGTAGCCGGGCGTCAGGCCGGCCAAGCGGTGGAAGAACCCGTTCTCAAGGCCGAACATGCGGTCCGGACGGCGCGTTCGGCCTTGGAGGCGTTGACCTCGTCGGCGTCCGATCCCGCCGCTCATGCCCGCTGCGCCAGGAACGCCGCGGCCGCTGCCACTCTCGCCGCCCAGACCGCCCAGGCCCACGACGGTGCCGGCGAAGCCGCGGTCGCCGCCTCACGTGCCGCCCTGGAGGCCTCCAAGGCCGCCGGCGATGCCGCCGCGAAGGGAAGCCTGGGCAGGGACGAGACGCTGAACGCCGAGGCGGAAGCCGCCGAGCGGGCCGCAGTCGCCGCCGCGGAGAGGGCCGGCTGGATGCAGCCGGGCAAGGAGTACCTGTCGCAATCGTCCGACGAAGGGGAGTTCACGATCTCTCTCGCCGACGTGATGCATCTGGAGCACTAGCCGTGCCAATAGGCGGTCAATAAGCGGGCAATGGGCGGGAGCGGACCTCTTATCTCCGCGCGGACTCATACCGGCTTGTGGAGACGAGGCATAGAGACGCATAAAGAGACATAGAAGCGCCCGATTGCTGGCGACGGGGGATGCACCAGCGATCGGGCTGTGACCACAGTAACAAGGCTGCTTGCGCCAGGGAACCAACCGCCCGACCAGAGCGCACAGTTGTGACTTGAGCCACGTGATGCGCCGATCCGGCAGATGAGAGGCGGCGAACCCTACCCCTCGCACGGCGGTTCATAGGAGAGGCGAGGGAGATACTCCTGCCATTTTTCCCGGGTCAGAACACCTCGAGTGGTCGAGCAAATACGGCGAATCGCCTCGTCGGTGTCCAAATTCCACAGCCGTACGGTATCCGTGCCGCTCGACACCCCCAACATGCGGCGCTTGGGACTGAACGACAAGAAATTGCCGGTCTTGGCGTTGGGACTCATCGCCTGGCCGAGAGGAGCGGCCGTCGAGGGGTGCGTGACGTCCCAGAGCCTGACCGTGTTGTCGCTGCTTCCACTCGCCAAGGTGCGGCCGCCCTGGCTGAACGTCAGCGACACGATCGCGTCGGTGTGACCCCTCAGCGGGCCGAGGCTGGTGGCTTCGAGAGCGTCGTCGATGTCCCAGAGCCGGACCGTGCCGTCATCACTGCCGCTGGCCAGGGTGTGGCCGTTCGGGCTGAAGGCGAGCGTGTTGACGGGCCCCAGGTGCCCCGTGAGCGGTTTGCCGAGCCGGCCGACGTGTCGCGGGTCGGTCACGTTCCACAGCCTGACGGTGCTGTCCGCGCTGCCGCTGGCTAGTGCGCGGCCGTCCCTGCTGAACGCGAGGGAGTTGACGTACCCCTTGTGGCCGGTGAGCGGCTCTCCGAGCGGACGGGGCCGGGACGGGGCACCGACGTTCCACAGCTGGACGGTGCGGTCGGTGCGGGCGGTCGCCAGTGTGCGCCCGTCCGGGCTGAAGGCCAGTGCGTCGGGGCCCGCGAACCGTGTCTGCAGCTCCACCGGCGGACCGTAAGGGGCGGGCCGGGACGGCCGCGTGACGTTCCACAGCTGGACGGAGCCGCCCGTCAGCACCGCGAGCGTGCGCCCGTCGGGAGAGAACACGAGTGAACGCACGTCCCCCTCACCGTGGTTGAACGGCTCGCTCAGCAGCACGGGCCGGTTGGGCCGCCCCACATTCCACAGCCGCACCCGGTTGTCGCGCGCGGCCGTGGCCAGTACCTGACCGTCCGGGCGGAATCCTGCGATACGGCCGATCATGTCCGACGTCGGAATCGACCACAGGCGGACTTTGTTGTCACCGCTTCCGGTGGCGAGAGTCCGCCCGTCGGGGCTGAAGCCGAGGGCGTACATCTCCCCGCTGCCGCCCGTGAGCGGCTCCCCGACCTGGGACGGGTGCGCCCGGTCACTGACGTTCCACAGGCTCGCCGTACTGTCCGCGCTGGCTGCCGCGAGCATGGTGCCGTCAGGGTTGAAGTCCACGGACCAGATGGGGCCGGTGTGGCCGGTGAGCGGCTCGCCGAGAGGCTTCGCGTGGCGTGGGTCGGCCACGTTCCAGAGCCGTATGGTCTGGTCCGAACTGCCGCTGGCAAGAGTGCGGCCGTCGGGGGCGAAGGCCACGGAGTGCACCGTGTCCGTATGGCCGGTCGGGACCGTGCCGACCGGTTCCGGATCACGCGAACCCGCCATCTTCCACAGCCTGATGGTGCCGTCGTCGGCACCGGCCGCCAGCGTCCGTCCGTCCGGGCTGAACGCCACGGACCGCACGGGGGCGGAGTGGCCCTTCAAAGCCTTGAGAGCCTTCGGCCGGCGCGGGTCGTGAACGTTCCAGCGGCGGACGGTGCGGTCCTCGCTGACCGAGGCGAGGGTGCGTCCGTCCGGGCTGAAGGCGAGCAGATAGATCGTGCCGTCGTGACCGGCCAGGGGAGCGCCCAGCGGACGCGGGCGGCCCGGATCCCGCACGTCCCACAGCCGGATCGTGCCGTCGTCCGAAGCGCTGGCGAGGGTCTTGCCGTCCGGGCTGAAGACCGCGCTGCTCACCCAACTCGTGTGTCCGGTGAGGGGTTTGCCCAGGCGTTCGGGACGAGCGGGGTCCGATACGTCCCACAGGCGGACCGTCCGGTCGTAACTGGCCGTGGCCAGGATCCGGCCGTCCGGGCTGAACGAGGTGAGGTAGACGGCGCCGGTGTGGCCGAGAAGGGGGGTGGCAAGCGGCGCGTTCACGATCGACATCAGCCGGTTCTTCGAGCCCTGGTCGTCCGGGCGCAGACGGTTGGCCACCAGACCGAGTTGGGCGGAAAGGGACGGATCCGTGTCCTGGGCACGATCGGCTTCCGCGACGACCTGCTGGAACACGGCGTCGTCGCGCTGCTGCCAGGCGACCACCGCCGAGCCGGCGGCCACCACCGCCAGGACGACCAGAGCCGCCACCGCGCCACGGCCGAGCCAGACGGTGCGCCTGCGGAGCTTCGCCGAGGCGGCCATGAAGTCGACCGCGCTCCGCGTCAGAAAGGTGTCATCGGCAGACTTCGCCCAGGCGAGGGCCTGCTCAAGACGGGAACCCCGGTAGAGCAGTGAGGTGTCGCGGCCGGAATCCTCCCAGGACCTGCCGTCCTCCTCGAGCCGCTGACGCAGCAGATGGTCGTTCCTGTCCTCGTCGATCCAGTCGCGCAGACGTGGCCAGGCATGGAGCAGCGCTTCATGCGTGATCTCCACCGTCTCCGCGTCGAGCGTCACAAGCCGGGCGCGGACCAGCGCTTCCAGCGACTGCTCCATCTTGTCGGGGTCCGTCGACTCCTCCGCCAACTGGCGCCGCGTCCCCCGCCTGCGGGTGGCCTGGGTGTCTTCACCGAGCCTGACCAGCCTGAGGAGGAGCAGCCTCGCCGCGGTGCGAGCCGCCGGGTCGAGGCCGGACCAGGCCCGCTCGGCCGTCGCCGCCACGGCGCCCTGGATTCCCCCCGCCGCGCGGTAACCGGCCAGCGTCAGCTTCCCCGTCTTCCGCCGCTGCCACGTGGCGAGCAGCGCGTGCGAGAGAAGCGGCAGCACCCCCGCGTCGTGCACCCCGCGGGGCCCGTCCGTGCTCACTTCACGGATGATCAGTTCCGCAAGCCCGGATTCGAGTTCGAGGCCCACTGCCTTGGCCGGGCCGGTGACCGCCTTGCGCAGCTCCGTCGTGGTCAGCGGCCCGAGCACCATGTGCCGGTGCTGCAGCGCGTCGGCCAACTCGGGATATCTGAGGCACTCTTCGTAGAAGTCGGCACGTATCCCGAGGACCACGAGCGCAGGAGGCTGCTCGTCGCTGTCGGCGGGCGAGCAGACAGCGTGAAGGAGCTGGATGAAACTGCGCCTTTGCGCCTCGTCCGGGCAGAGGGTGAATATCTCCTCGAACTGGTCCACGATGACGACCGGGCGGGCGGCGGACGTGGTCTCGCGTCGCCTCCATGCCGCGACCGACTCCCGTACCGACCGGGCGAATTGGTGCGTACCGGGCTCTTCGCCCGCCGGCCCTTGTGCCGCGGAGACGGCTTGGGCGAGCTCGGGGACCTGGCGGGCCAGCTCCGCGAGAGGCTCGCCTCCCGGCACGAACTGCAGGACCAGGCCTGCTTGACCGTGCTCGTCGCCCAGTGCGCCGTTGCGTACGGTCGGCACCAGGCCGGCATTCAGAAGGGAGGACTTTCCCGCTCCCGAGGCGCCCACGAGCATGACCAGGCCGCCGCCTGTCTTCTCGACAGCGCGCAGCTGGGCGACAAGGGCCTCCGTGCTCCGCTCCCTGCCGAAGAACCACTGGGCGTCCTGCTGTCGATACGAAGCCAGTCCTCGGTACGGGCACACGCTCGGGTCCGCGGCTTCCGCCTGGAGCCGTTCCTCGTCCTCCACGGACGACCCGGCACGCTCGCCGACCGGGTCGGCCACGGCCCGCTCCCAAAGGCGTTGCCACTGGGCCAGGTCGTACAGGCCCGCGGACACCGGTGTGGGCCGCTCGCGCCGCGCTTCGGGGATCAGGACATGCAGCACCACTGCGAGGGCGGAGAACTGGGCAGGGACGTTCTTGGCCCGTCGCCAGTCGCTGATCCGCTGCGAGGACACCCGTACGGGCCGGCCTCGCTCGTCGACCCGATGGAGCCGGACCACCGCTTCGGACACACGCTTGAGGGGAGGGTTACCGGCCTCCGTGTAGAGCAGTGCGAGACGTTCCGCGAAGACCGTGCGTGCCCCTGAGTCGGAACTCAAGGCCTCCACCCCTTACTGCCGCCCACCTGGACTTCCGGACCGGAAAACTCACTTTATACGGCTGACCTGCAATTAAGGAGTCCGGACGACATCTCGCTCTCCACTCCTTGAACCACAGCTGACAGGATCACGTCGCAGCAGCGAGCCAGCCACTCAGCGTCTGGGCAGGTCACCAGCTCAGTGCTCGGAGGCTGCTTTCTGACACCGCGCGCTCTGAGCCAATCTCCATCCGAGCTACACGGTCTCATCGCGCGAGCGCAAGAGATCCGTGTGACCGGTCACACCCGGGCCGCTTTCCCATCGTCAACAGGTCCGGGCTTCGCCTGGTCCGCGCTGATACGCCGACGCAGCGCGGACCGCCCTCGTCCGCGTCGTTCGGTGCCGGTCCCCACGTGGGGAGGGACCGGAACCGACACGACGCGGCGTGCGCGGCCTCCGGTGAGGCCATCGCGACCCGCGTACCCCGTCACCGAACCCGGCTTGCCCGCCCGGCGAGTTTCGGCTGCCGCCGAAAGAGGTGGAGGCCCCCCTTCCGCCCTGGCCACCATCGCTCATGGCAACGCCAGACGTGATGACAGGGGGCAACGTGCCGATCAAGAAGAGGGTTGCGCGGGCTGCGGCCGCCGCGCTCATGGCCACGGCAGGTGTCGCGGTCGCGGCCGGTACGGCCACGGCGGACGAAGTGGGCAGCGGCAGTCCCGGCGGTGGCTTCACCGCAGTCGAAAACGGCGGCTCCCCGGGTGGCGGCCTCGCGCCCAGGGGCGACGGCAGCGGCTTCCCTGGCGGCGGCCTCGCGCCGATGGGCGACGGCAGCGGTTCCCCCAGCGGGGGCCTGGCCCCACTGCTGGACTGGGAAGGCTCGGACCGATCCCCCGGGAGTGGAAGCGGCCTCCTGCGCGAGGGCAGCGGTTCCCCCGGCGGTTCAGGCGTGGCGCCCATGACCGACGGCGACGGAGTCCAGGACTACGTCCGGCCGGCGGGTGAGTCGGACGGCACCCCCGGCGGCGGCCTCGCCCCCATGCTCGACAGCGACGGCACCAACGACGTCAGTTCCACGACGGGCGACAGCTCAGGCGCTCCCGGTGGCGGGCTCGCCGCCGAGCAGATCAACCGCGTGGGGGACGAGTAACAAGGCACGGGACCAAGAGGCCGGAAGGACCCCTCCGGAAACACGAAGAGGATGTTTCCCAGCTGGGAAACATCCTCTTCGTCGTACCTTCTGCTGTGGGGCTAACAGGATTTGAACCTGTGGCCTCATCCTTATCAGGGATGCGCTCTAACCAACTGAGCTATAGCCCCTCGCGCTCGCGCGCCGACCTCTGAAGATTAGCGCACGACGCCGTCAGTCCCAAAATCGATAGTCCCGCACCTCAGCGCGGCCTCACTCGTCCTCGGCGAGCGTGAGCTCGACACCGCCCACGAAACCGGCGGAGAGGTTGTAGATGAAGGCGCCGAGCGTCGCCAAAGCTGTGGCCAGGACCACATCGATCACCGCGATGATCGTCGTGAACATCAGGACACGCGGCAGCGACAGGAACGACTGAAGGTCGAACCCATTGGACTCGTTGGAGCCCGTCGCCTCCGAAATCGTCCCGCCGACCGTGGAGAAGACACCCATGGCGTCCATGACCATCCACAGGACGGCGGACGCCACAATCGTGCAGATCCCCAGCGCGATGGAGAGCAGGAAGCTGACCTTCATGACCGACCAGGGGTCGGCCTTCGCCACACGAAGCCGCGCCTTGCGCGTACGCGGTGTCGTACGCGCCCCGGTCCGCGGTCGCCGGACGCCTCCCTCGGGAGCCCCCTGATACGCCTGCGGCGGGTGATACGGCTTGGCCGGCTGCTGAGCGGGCTGACGCTCGCCGGGAAGCGCCCCGGCGTACTCCGCGCTATTGGCGTGCGCCTCCGGCTGCGGCCCCCGGGTGTCCGTCACGGTTCCCCCCTGCGCTCCTTGAGGGTCAGTGGCGGGGCCACGGCCGCCGTCCGCTCCGGTTGTGCTGCCTCCGGCGCCCGTGGCTCCACTCACGACCTAACTCCTCGCGCTACTCGGTCTCGGGCACGCTGCCCTCGTCCGTGCCGGCGGCCGCTGTGCCCTCGGCCGATTCGTCGACTACCGCATCGACTTCCTCGGCTTCGCGTCCGGCCTCGGCGTTACGAGCGATACCGACCACGGCATCGCGCTTGCCCAGGTTGATCAGTTGGACGCCCATGGTGTCACGGCCCGTCTCCCTGACCTCGCTGACTCGCGTACGAATCACACCGCCCGACAGTGTGATGGCGAGGATTTCGTCGGCCTCCTCGACCACCAGTGCACCGACGAGTTCGCCGCGATCCTCCACGATCTTGGCGGCCTTGATGCCGAGGCCGCCGCGGCCCTGGACGCGGTACTCGTCGACGTTGGTCCGCTTCGCGTACCCACCGTCAGTGGCAGTGAACACGAACGTACCGGGCCTGACGACATTCATCGAGAGCAGTTCATCGCCCTCGCGGAAACTCATTCCCTTGACGCCCGAGGTCGCACGGCCCATGGGGCGCAGTGCCTCGTCCGTTGCGGTGAACCTGATCGACTGGGCCTTCTTGCTGATGAGCAGCAGATCGTCCTCGGCCGACACCAGCTCGGCACCGATCAGTTCGTCGTCCGAACCGGCGTCCGTCTCGCGCAGGTTGATGGCGATGACGCCACCCGAACGAGGCGAGTCGTAGTCCTTCAGGGAGGTCTTCTTGACCAGACCCGCCTTGGTGGCGAGCACCAGGTAGGGCGCAGCGTCGTAGTCGCGGATGGCGAGGATCTCCGCGATCTGCTCGTCCGGCTGGAAGGCGAGCAGATTCGCCACGTGCTGGCCGCGCGCGTCACGTCCGGCGTCCGGGAGTTCGTACGCCTTCGCCCGGTACACCCGGCCCTTGTTGGTGAAGAACAGGAGCCAGTGGTGGGTGGTCGACACGAAGAAGTGGTCGACGATGTCGTCTTCCTTGAGCTTCGTGCCGCGCACGCCCTTGCCGCCGCGCTTCTGCGAGCGGTAGTCGTCGGTCTTGGTGCGCTTGACGTAGCCGCCACGGCTGATCGTGACGACGATGTCCTCTTCGGCGATGAGGTCCTCGATGGACATGTCGCCGTCGAAGGGCACCAGCTTGGAGCGGCGGTCGTCGCCGAACTTGTCGACGATCGCGGTGAGTTCCTCGCTGATGATCTGGCGCTGCCGCTCGGGCGAGGCCAGGATCGCGTTGTACTCGTTGATCTTCGCCTGGAGCTCGTCATGCTCCTGGGTGATCTTCTGGCGCTCCAGGGCGGCGAGCCGGCGCAGCTGCATCTCGAGGATGGCGTTGGCCTGGATCTCGTCGATGTCGAGCAGATCCATCAGGCCCGTGCGGGCGACGTCCACCGTTTCGCTGCGGCGGATGAGCGCGATGACCTCGTCGATCGCGTCCAGGGCCTTGAGCAGACCGCGCAGGATGTGGGCGCGCTCCTCGGCCTTGCGCAGGCGGTAGCGGGTGCGCCGGACGATGACCTCGACCTGGTGGTTCACCCAGTGACGGATGAAGGCGTCCAGGGAGAGCGTGCGGGGCACGCCGTCGACGAGCGCCAGCATGTTGGCGCCGAAGTTCGTCTGCAGGTCGGTGTGCTTGTAGAGGTTGTTCAGTACGACCTTGGCGACCGCGTCCCGCTTCAGGACGATGACGAGGCGCTGGCCGGTGCGGGAGCTGGTCTCGTCACGGACGTCCGCGATGCCGCCGACCTTGCCGTCCTTCACGAGGTCGGCGATCTTCTGGGCGAGGTTGTCCGGGTTGACCTGGTAGGGCAGCTCGGTGACGACCAGGCACTGGCGGCCCTGGATCTCCTCGACCTCGATGACCGCGCGCATCGTGATGGAGCCGCGGCCCGTGCGGTACGCCTCCTCGATGCCCTTGCGGCCCACGACGAGGGCGCCGGTCGGGAAGTCGGGGCCCTTGATGCGCTCGATCAGGGCGTCCAGGAGCTCCTCGTGGGAGGCCTCGGGGTTCTGCAGGTACCACAGGGCGCCGGCCGCGACCTCGCGCAGGTTGTGCGGCGGGATGTTGGTGGCCATGCCGACCGCGATGCCCGCGGAGCCGTTGACCAGCAGGTTCGGGAAGCGCGACGGGAGGACCGTCGGCTCCTGGTTACGGCCGTCGTAGTTGTCCGTGAAGTCGACGGTCTCCTCGTCGATATCGCGGACGATCTCCATGGAGAGCGGCGCCATCTTGCACTCGGTGTACCGCATGGCGGCCGCGGGGTCGTTGCCCGGAGAGCCGAAGTTGCCGTTGGAGTCGACCAGCGGCATCCGCATCGACCAGTGCTGGGCGAGGCGGACCAGGGCGTCGTAGATCGAGGAGTCGCCGTGCGGGTGGTACGTACCCATGACGTCGCCGACGACGCGGGCGCACTTGTAGAAGCCCTTCTCCGGGCGGTAGCCGCCGTCGTACATCGCGTACAGGACGCGGCGGTGGACGGGCTTGAGGCCGTCGCGTACGTCCGGCAGGGCGCGGGAGACGATGACGGACATCGCGTAGTCGAGATACGAGCGCTGCATCTCGGTCTCGAGCCCGACAGGCTCGACGCGCATGCCCACGCCCGGAACCTCGGGCTCGTCGGGCGAGGGGATGACGGGGGTGTTCGGGTCCGTGGGGGTGTTCGGGGTGTTCTCGTCGGCCATTGCTGGTCAAAGTCCTTTCGAGCTGCGGCTGGTACGGCCGACTCAGATGTCGAGGAAGCGGACGTCCTTGGCGTTGCGCTGGATGAACGAGCGCCGTGCCTCGACGTCCTCACCCATGAGCACGGAGAACAGGTCGTCGGCCTGGGCCGCGTCGTCGAGCGTCACCTGGCCGAGCACTCGGTGGTCGACGTCCATGGTGGTGATGCGCAGCTCCTCGGCGTTCATCTCGCCGAGACCCTTGAAGCGCTGGATCGTGTCGTCGCGGAAGCGCTTGCCGGCCTGCTTGCCCAGCTCGACCATGGCGTCACGCTCGCGGTCCGAGTACGCGTACTCGAAGTCGTCCCTCGACCACTTGAGCTTGTACAGCGGCGGACGGGAGAGGTACACGTGCCCGGCCTCGACCAGCGGGCGCATGAAGCGGAACAGGAAGGTCAGCAGCAGGGTGTTGATGTGCTGGCCGTCGACGTCGGCGTCCGCCATCAAGATGATCTTGTGGTAGCGGAGCTTCTCGATGTCGAAGTCCTCGTGGACCCCGGTGCCGAAGGCCGAGATAAGGGCCTGGACCTCGGTGTTCTGCAGGATCTTGTCGACCCTGGCCTTCTCCACGTTCAGGATCTTGCCGCGAATGGGCAGGATCGCTTGGTACTGCGGGTTACGGCCGGACTTGGCCGAGCCGCCTGCGGAGTCACCCTCGACGATGAAGATCTCGCACTTCGTCGGGTCGTTGGACTGGCAGTCGCTCAGCTTGCCCGGCAGCGAGGCGCTCTCCAGGAGGCCCTTGCGGCGGGTCAGGTCGCGGGCCTTGCGGGCGGCGACGCGCGCGGTCTGGGCCTGGATCGACTTGCGGACGATGTCCGCCGCCTCGTTCGGATTGCGGTCCAGCCAGTCCGTGAGGTGCTCGTGCACGACCTTCTGGACGAAGGTCTTCGCCTCGGTGTTGCCCAGCTTGGTCTTGGTCTGGCCCTCGAACTGGGGCTCGCCGAGCTTGACCGAGATGATCGCGGTCAGGCCCTCGCGGATGTCCTCGCCGGAGAGGTTGTCGTCCTTCTCGCGGAGCAGCTTCTTGTCGCGTGCGTACCGGTTGACCAGGGAGGTCAGCGCGGAACGGAAGCCCTCTTCGTGCGTACCGCCCTCATGGGTGTGGATCGTGTTCGCGAAGGAGTAGACGCCCTCGGTGAACTGCGTGTTCCACTGCATGGCGATCTCGACCGAGAGCATCCGCTCCTTGTCCTCGGCCTCCACGTCGATCACCGTGGGGTGAATGACGTCGCCCTTGCGGGAGTTGAGGTACTTCACGAAGTCGACGATGCCGCCTTCGTAGTGGTACGTGACCGAGCGGACCTGCTCGTCGTCGCCGGACTCGGCGGTGTCGGCGCCGGCCACGGCCTTCGCGGACGCACGCTCGTCCGTCAGCTTGATCGTCAGGCCCTTGTTGAGGAAGGCCATCTCCTGGAAGCGCCGCGAGAGCGTCTCGAAGGAGTACTCCGTGGTCTCGAAGATCTCGCCGTCGGCCCAGAACGTCACCGACGTACCGGTCTCGTCGGTGGCCTCGTGCCGCTCCAGCGGCGCGGTCGGGGCACCTGCCTTGTAGTCCTGCGTCCAGCGGTAGCCGTCGGTCTTGATGTCGACGGACAGCTTGGTCGACAGCGCGTTCACTACGGAGACGCCGACGCCGTGCAGACCGCCGGAGACCGCGTAACCGCCGCCGCCGAACTTGCCGCCCGCGTGCAGCACGGTGAGCACGACCTCGACGGCCGGCTTCTTCTCGACGGGATGGATACCCACCGGAATACCGCGGCCGTTGTCGACGACGCGCACGCCGCCGTCGGGCAGGATCGTGACGTCGATGGTGTCCGCGTACCCGGCCATCGCCTCGTCGACGGAGTTGTCGACGACTTCCTGCACGAGGTGGTGCAGTCCGCGCTCACCGGTGGAGCCGATGTACATGCCGGGTCGCTTGCGGACCGCGTCCAGACCCTCGAGGACGGTGATGGCGCTGGCGTCGTACGACGAGGCTGCTGCCTCGCCGTTCCCACCGGCGGCAGGGGACGGGATGTTCTCGTTGGGGTTGCCGGAATCGGCCACGAAGCGCCCTTTCTGGCACAGCACAAGCCGAGCCCCCGTCTTCGGCGGGAGCGGCTGCGTCGTTCAGTGTGTGTCGACTGGTGGTCGGCTGAGGTTGGACAGCCTGATGCAGCTTCTCGCGTGCGTTTCTGACCGCGTCCCACGAATGGGGCGAGATTAGCTTCCAGTCTACCGGTAGCGCCGACAGTGATGGGCGTTTGCCGGTACCTGAGTCCTCATGTGCCGCCCTGAACCGGCCGCAGCCGACTCCCCATATGCGGAGCGGGGCTCCAAGAGGCTCACACCGGCACTCAGCGCTTCGGGCTGTCAACCCTCCACTACGGTGAGGGAGGGCCTGGCCAGGTCCTAGCCGTAAGTGTCGCCGGGGCCCGTGCTTCCGGGGGCGCGCAAGGGGCCGAAGCGGCGGGCGGGACCCTGGGGTCCGTACACCTTGATCAGCTTTACGGTGCCCTGTCCGAGGTCCTGGTTGAGCCGCGCCACGAGCTGCGGGGCGAGCAGGCGCAGCTGTGTCGCCCAGGTCGTCGAGTCGCACTGGACGACGAGGACACGTGCCTCCTCGTCGTACTTCTGCGGCACACAGTGGTTGGCCAGGTCCTCGCCGACGATCTGCGGCCAGCGGCCCATGACGCCGCCCACCGCGGCGGGGGTCTCCCAGCCGCGTTCGGTGATGAGGCGGTTGATGGCGGCGCCCAGCGGCTGCGGGTCCCGGCCGTCCGCGCGTGCGCCGGACCTGAGGCCGCCACGCCGGGCCTGCTTCTTCTGCTCCGCGGCGGCACCACGCGCGCGTGCCTGTTCCTTTGCGGCGCGCAGGGCGACACGGGCGAGGTCCACTCCGGTGGGCTCGGGGGTCTTCTTCGGCACCCCGGGATCGCCCGGCCGGCCGACGGGGCCCTCTGATTCGGTCATGCGCGCGTCACCTCTCCCGCGGCGACGCTGAACCGCGTGCCCGCGAGCACTGCCGGCACGTCGTCGTCCACCGCGGCCGTCACCAGCACCTGCTCGCCCGGAGCGACCAGTTCCGCTAGCCGTTCCCGGCGGCGGGCGTCCAGTTCCGCGAAGACGTCGTCGAGTACGAGCACCGGTTCGTTCCCCTCGGCACGCAGCAGGTCGTACGAGGCCAGGCGCAGAGCGAGGGCGTACGACCAGGACTCGCCGTGGCTCGCGTACCCCTTGGCGGGGAGTTCGCCGAGCTTGAGGAGCAGATCGTCGCGGTGCGGGCCGACCAGGGTCACACCCCGCTCGATCTCCTGCTTGCGGACATCGGCGAGCGCGGCGATCACCTGCTCGTACAGCTCCTCGCGGCTCTGCCCGGGGCCTTCGGCCGACGGCCGGTACTCCAGGGCGAGCGGACCGCCGCCGGGCGCCAGCTGCTCGTACGCCTTGTCGGCGAGGGGCTGCAGGGTGGCGATCAGATCGAGCCGGTGGGCGAGCAACTCCGCGCCGGCCCGGGCCAGATGCTGGTCCCAGACGTCGAGCGTGGACATGTCCATCGACCGGCCGCCGTGTCTGCGGGCCATGGCCGCGGACTTGAGCAGGGTGTTGCGCTGTTTGAGGACGCGGTCGTAGTCGGAGCGCACCCCCGCCATCCGCGGGGAGCGTGCCGTGATCAGCTCGTCGAGGAAGCGGCGGCGCTCGCCCGGGTCGCCCTTCACCAGGGCGAGATCCTCCGGCGCGAACAGGACCGTACGCACGATGCCGAGTACATCACGCGGTCTGACCTGCGAGGACCTATTGATGCGGGCACGGTTCGCCCGGCCCGGGTTGAGCTCGAGCTCGATCAGCTGCTGGCGCTCGCCCTGGCGGACCGCGGCCCGGATGATCGCCCGGTCGGCTCCCATACGGACGAGGGGGGCGTCCGACGAGACCCGGTGGCTGCCCAGGCTGGCCAGATAGCCGACCGCCTCCACCAGATTGGTCTTGCCCTGGCCGTTGGGGCCCACGAACGCGGTGACGCCCGGGTCGAGCGGAACCTCGACCCGGGCGTACGACCGGAAGTCGGCCAGCGACAGATGCGTGACGTGCATGGTGTACGCCGACCTCCCCCGGCCTACTTCACTAGCTGACGGCCCTGCACAGGCTGTGGATCAGTGCGTGCGGGAACAGCGCCCCGCCCGATCAGTGCTCGCTCTTGGACTCGACGGCGTGGCCGCCGAACTGGTTGCGCAGCGCCGCGATCATCTTCATCTGCGGCGAGTCCTCCTGGCGCGAAGCGAAACGCGCGAAGAGGGACGCGGTGATGGCGGGCAGCGGAACGGCCTTGTCGATGGCGGCTTCCACAGTCCAGCGGCCTTCGCCGGAGTCCTGTGCGAAACCCTTGAGCTTGTCGAGGTGCTCGTCGTCGTCGAGGGCGTTGACCGCCAGGTCGAGCAGCCAGGAGCGGATGACCGTGCCCTCCTGCCAGCTGCGGAACACCTCGCGCACATCGGTGACCGAGTCCACGGCCTCAAGCAGCTCCCAGCCCTCGGCGTAGGCCTGCATCATCGCGTACTCGATGCCGTTGTGGACCATCTTGGCGAAGTGGCCCGCGCCGACCTTGCCCGCGTGCACGGAGCCGAAGTCGCCCTCCGGCTTCAGCGCGTCGAACACCGGCTGCACCTTGGCGACGTGCTCCTTGTCGCCGCCGTACATCAGCGCGTAGCCGTTCTCCAGGCCCCAGACGCCGCCGGAAACACCGCAGTCGACGAAGCCGATGCCCTTGGCCGCGAGCTCCTCGGCGTGCTTCTCGTCGTCCGTCCAGCGGGAGTTGCCGCCGTCCACGACGACATCGCCGGGCTCGAGAAGCTCGGCCAGCTCATCGATGGTGGACTGCGTCGCGGCACCGGCCGGCACCATGACCCAGACCACGCGGGGGCCCTTCAGCTTCCCCACGAGCTCCTGCAGGCTGTGGACATCCGCGAGGTCCGGGTTGCGGTCGTATCCGATGACGGTGTGGCCTGCGCGGCGGATGCGCTCGCGCATGTTGCCGCCCATCTTGCCCAGACCGACGAGACCAAGCTCCATCAGGTGTTCCTTCAACTAGCGTGCTGGTGTTTCGTACCCACGTCCGAGACTACGCCCGGACCTGGCCGCACACCTGCTGGCCTCGGCCGCACAGCTGAGCGCGGCCGGGCCTGGTCCCTCTACGGCTCAGCCGCTGAGGCGCACGGGCATGATCAGGTACTTGTACGCCTCGTCCGCCTCGGCGTCCACGGCCGGCTTGCCGCTGAGCAGCGCGGGCTTGGTGGACGTCGTGAAGGAGAGCTGGGCGGCCGGGGAGTCGATCGCACTCAGGCCGTCGAGCAGGAACGTCGGGTTGAAGGCGATCGAGATGTCGTCGCCCTCCAGCTGGGCGTCGACCCTTTCCACAGCCTGTGCGTCATCGCTGGAGCCGGCCTCCAGGATCAGCACGCCCTGCTCGAAGCTCAGCCGGACCGGAGTGTTCCGCTCGGCCACCAGGGCCACGCGCTTCACGGCCTCCACGAACGGGGCGGTCTCGATGACCGCGACCGAGTTGAACTCGGTGGGGAACAGGGTGCGGTACTTCGGCAGATCGCCTTCGAGCAGCCGCGTCGTCGTACGCCGCCCGGCGCCCTCGAAACCGATCAGGCCCTCGCCAGCGCCCGAGCTGGACAGCGCGATGGTGACGCTGTCGCCGCTCGTCAGGGACTTGGCGGTGTCCTGCAGGGTCTTGGCGGGCACCAGGGCGACCGCGGAGGTGTCGGGCACCTCGGGCTTCCACAGGAACTCGCGGACCGCGAAGCGGTAGCGGTCGGTGGAGGCCAGCGTGACCGTGTCGCCCTCGATCTCGATCCGCACACCCGTGAGCACCGGCAGGGTGTCGTCACGGCCGGCCGCGATGGCGACCTGGGCGGCCGCGGCGGCGAAGACCTCACCGGGCACGGTGCCGGTGGCGGTGGGCATCTGCGGCAGCGCCGGGTACTCCTCCACAGGCAGGGTGTGGAGTGTGAATCGCGAGGAGCCGCAGACCACGGTCGCCCGCACACCGTCTGTGGAGATCTCCACCGGGCGGTTGGGGAGGGCGCGGCAGATGTCCGCGAGCAGTCGGCCGGACACGAGAACCGTGCCGTCCTCCTCGATCTCCGCCTCGACCGAGACCCGCGCCGAGACCTCGTAGTCGAAGCCGGACAGGCTCAGGGCGCCGTCCTCCGCCTTCAGCAGCAGGCCCGCCAGGACCGGCGCCGGCGGACGGGCCGGGAGGCTGCGCGCCGCCCAGGCCACTGCCTCCGCGAGTACATCGCGCTCCACCCGGATCTTCACCGTAAGCCGCCTCCTGCTGTTGCCTGGCTGCTCGCCCTGCTTGGCCTGCTGAGCCTTCGTCGTCTGATTGGCGAGTCCCCAGGGTGGGGAGAACGCCGGGGACCAGTCTGACGTACGGCACGGACACTCGGTGCGGGTCGGGGTCAAGTCGTGATGAGCGGCAGCCGACCGACGAACCCCGAGTTGTGCACAGCCCCGTCTTCGAGGCAATTTCCCCGGTCTATCTACGTGGGGGTAGTAGTAGGGGCTGTGGAAACGGTGGAAAACCTCGTTTTCGCAGGTCAGAGCCCATTTTTTGTCCACTGCGCCTGTGGGCGGGGACCGTGGAAAACCATGCTCCGCTGTGGACGGGGGAAAGTTCTGCACACCCGGTGCACAGGGCAGGGCGACTTCTCCCCAGCGCCGTCCCCAGCTTTACCCCGGTTCCCCACAGCCCAACCGGACACCTTGGTGTGACGGCTTTCACTCGACCCGGTGAGAGGGCGCGTTGCGTTGCCGAACAGTGGACAGGTGTGTGGAGAAGCCGGGTAAAGCTGGGGACAACTGCCCGAAGCCTGTGGGCCGCTGGTGGACAACGCTCGGGCAGCCCTGTGGGCACAAGATTCATCCACAGGCTGTGGAGATCGTTCGTCCACCAATCCACAACCGGCTGACCTGGCTTGATGGTGTGTCACCAGGCCTCCTTGTGGACGCAGTATGGACAACTTCCCAGTCCCCAGGGTGTGGACGGCAAAAAGGCGGCAGATCTGTGGAGAACAGCCGTGTCCCGCAAGGGAATCGAACACCGCGCGGCCGCCGGGGAGCGCGAACGGGAGCCGGAAAGCACTCAGGGCGCTCCGGAACGGTGTCCCGGAGCGCCCTGAGGAGCCGTATCTCGGCTGCTGTCAGCCGTTCTTGATGCGGTTGGTGAGCTCGGTGACCTGGTTGTAGATGGAGCGCCGCTCGGCCATCAGCGCGCGGATCTTCCGGTCGGCGTGCATCACCGTCGTGTGGTCGCGGCCCCCGAACTGGGCACCGATCTTCGGCAGCGAGAGATCGGTCAGCTCGCGGCAGAGGTACATGGCGATCTGGCGGGCCGTCACCAGGACGCGGCTGCGCGAGGATCCGCACAGGTCGTCCACCGTGAGCCCGAAGTAGTCGGCGGTGGCGGCCATGATGGCCGTCGCCGTGATCTCCGGAGCCGCGTCCTCGCCGCCCGGGATCAGGTCCTTGAGCACGATCTCGGTCAGCCCGAGGTCGACCGGCTGACGGTTGAGCGACGCGAACGCCGTCACCCGGATCAGCGCGCCCTCCAGCTCACGGATGTTCCGCGAGATCCGCGAGGCGATGAACTCAAGGACCTCCGGCGGGGCGTTGAGCTGCTCCTGCACCGCCTTCTTACGGAGGATCGCGATGCGCGTCTCCAGCTCGGGCGGCTGGACGTCGGTGATCAGTCCCCACTCGAACCGGTTGCGCAGCCGGTCCTCCAGGGTCACCAGCTGCTTGGGCGGCCGGTCGCTGGAGAGCACGATCTGCTTGTTCGCGTTGTGGAGCGTGTTGAAGGTGTGGAAGAACTCCTCCTGCGTCGACTCCTTGTCCGCGAGGAACTGGATGTCGTCGACGAGCAGGATGTCCATCTCGCGGTAGCGCTTGCGGAAGCTGTCGCCCTTGCCGTCGCGGATGGAGTTGATGAACTCGTTGGTGAACTCCTCCGAGCTCACATAGCGCACCCGTGTACCCGGGTAGAGGCTGCGCGCATAGTGCCCGATGGCGTGCAGCAGATGTGTTTTGCCGAGTCCCGACTCCCCGTAGATGAACAGCGGGTTGTACGCCTTCGCCGGCGCCTCGGCGACCGCGACCGCGGCCGCGTGCGCGAACCGGTTCGAGGCGCCGATGACGAAGGTGTCGAAGAGGTACTTGGGGTTCAGGCGGGCGGTCGGCTCACCAGGGCCCGTGGCGGGTGCGGGCTGCGCGGCCAGCGGGCCGGGGGCGCCACTGGACGCGGGCAGCGAGCTCGAGCCGGGGCCGCCGCCGTGCACACCGCGGTTGCCGGGGCCCTGATGGCCACCGTGGCCGGGGCGTCCCGAGTCGTTGTGGTCACGGCGCTCGGCGCGCGGCGGCTCGTAGGGCGAGCGCTCCTGCTGCTCGTACGAGGGCCGCTCCTGCTGGTCGTACTGCGGCCGCTCCTGCTGTTCGTACTGCGAGCGGTCCTGCGGCGGGCCGGGGCGGTAGTCGTGCTGGGGCTGCTGCGGGTGCGAGGCATAGGGGTCGCGCTCCGGGAACCCGAGCCGCGGCTGCTGCCAGCCGTAGTCGTCCTGCGTCGGCCGCGGCCAGGCGCCGGGCTCGGAACGCTGGTAGTCCGGATAGGCGGGGCGGGCCGTCGGCAGCTGGTCCGGGCGGGCGCCGGGGTGCTGCTCGTGGCGTCCGGGCGGGCCGTCGTCGTGGCGCCGGTAGCTCTCGTACTGCTGCTCGCGCTGATCCCGCGGGTCTCTCTGATCCCTCTGGTCCCTCGGGTCCCGGCCCTGCGCCTGCCCCTGCCCCTGCCCCTGGCTCTGGCCGGACGAGGGCGACTCGTGCTCGTCGTAACGCTGCTGCGGGTCGTCGTAGCGCTGCACCGGGGGCGCGGGCGGGGCGGGCTCGGCCGCGGAGTCGTCGACCGTGATGGCGATACGGATCGGCCGGCCGCACTCACGGCTGAGGGTCTCGCTGACGATGGGCGCGAGCCGGCCCTCGAGGACGCCCTTGGCGAACTCGTTCGGAACGGCCAGCAGTGCGGTGTCGGCGACCAGCGCCAAGGGCTGGCAGCGCTTGATCCAGTGCTCGTCCTTCGCCTCGACACCCTGACCGCGACCCTCGCCGAGGAGTTGTTCCAGCACTCGTGGCCACACTGCGGCAAGATCGGCAGGTACGTCAGCCACAGGGCACGCTCTCTCATGGGTCCCACGAATGTGTGGTTCTTGGGACAGGTCGTAACGGAAATCGGGTGGTGCGGTGGGAAGGGAACGAATCGGAGTTCAGCCAAGGTAGTCAGGGCGACCGGTGCGGTTCAAGTTGTTGTCCACAGGCTGTGCACAGTGTCTCCCGGTGTGCTGCCGGTTTGACCGGATGGCGTAGCCGCGCGTACCGTAACCAGGTCGAGTTGTCGATGGCTGCTGCCGCCTGCCTCCGATGGGCATGGATCACGGACCCGAGGGCCCGTGCAGCGGTGCACTCGGGCGTATGCGAGCTCTTCGCGGGCGCACGGTGACAGCCAAGCGACACCCCGCAGTCACCCGATTCATTTCTGGAGCCCCCGAGTGAGCAAGCGCACCTTCCAGCCGAACAACCGTCGTCGCGCGAAGACCCACGGCTTCCGGCTGCGTATGCGGACCCGTGCCGGCCGCGCCGTCCTGGCGTCCCGCCGCAGCAAGGGTCGCGCCCGCCTGTCTGCCTGATCGCACGACAGGTCATGACGTCGTGCTGCCTACCGACAACCGGCTGAGGCGGCGCGAAGACTTCGCGACCGCGGTACGCCGAGGACGCCGGGCCGGACGCCCGCTTCTCGTCGTCCATCTACGCAGCGGTGCAACGGACCCGCACGCGCCTGGGGAGAGCGTTCCCCCGACGTGTGCGGGTTTCGTCGTGAGCAAGGCCGTGGGCGGAGCGGTCGTACGCAACAAGGTGAAGCGCAGACTTCGCCACTTGATGCGCGAACGGCTCGACCAGCTGCCCCCCGGTAGCCTGGTAGTCGTACGAGCGTTGCCCGGTGCAGGCGACGCCGACCATGCACAGCTGGCCCGAGACCTGGATGTCGCACTACAGCGGCTGCTGGGAGGGGGCGCGCGATGAAGTACCCGCTGCTGGCTCTGATCAAGATCTACCAGTGGACCATCAGCCCATTGCTGGGGCCGGTGTGCAAGTACTACCCGTCGTGCTCCCACTACGGCTTCCAGGCCATCGATCGCCACGGTGCGATCAAGGGGACGGCGCTCACCGCTTGGCGCATCCTGCGGTGCAATCCGTGGTCGCACGGTGGTGTCGATCATGTGCCGCCGCGCAAGCGGCCACGCTGGCACGAAATGCTGCGCAACGCCTGGCGCAACAAGGGCGGGAACTCCGCCACTGAGACCCCGTCCCATGCTCAAGGAGCCTGATTAGTGGACACGATTGCCAGTCTCTTCAGCTTTATCACCACACCTGTCTCCTGGATCATCGTCCAGTTCCACAAGCTGTACGGGGCGATCTTCGGCCCCGACACGGGCTGGGCCTGGGGACTGTCCATCGTGTCCCTGGTGATCCTGATTCGTATCTGCCTGATCCCGCTCTTCGTGAAGCAGATCAAGGCGACTCGTGGCATGCAGACGCTGCAGCCCGAGATGAAGAAGATCCAGGAGCGCTACAAGAACGACAAGCAGCGTCAGTCCGAAGAGATGATGAAGCTGTACAAGGAGACGGGTACCAACCCGCTCTCCTCGTGCCTTCCCATCCTGGCGCAGTCGCCGTTCTTCTTCGCCCTGTACCACGTGCTGAACGGCATCGCGTCGAACAAGCCGATCGGTGAGATCGACGGCGCGCTGCTCGCGAGCGCCCAGAAGGCCCATATCTTCGGTGCCCCGCTGGCCGCCAAGTTCATGGACAGCGCCGAGAAGGTCGCGTCCCTGGACGCCACGCTGCTCAACGTCCGCATCGTCACCGCGGTCATGATCATCATGATGTCGCTGTCGCAGTTCTTCACGCAGCGCCAGCTGATGACGAAGAACGTCGACATGACGGTCAAGACGCCGTTCATGCAGCAGCAGAAGATGCTGATGTACGTCTTCCCCGTCATCTTCGCGGTCTTCGGTATCAACTTCCCCGTCGGTGTTCTCGTCTACTGGCTGACCACCAACGTGTGGACCATGGGCCAGCAGATGTACGTCATCCGCCAGAACCCGACCCCTGGCAGCAAGGCGCAGGCCGCCTACCTCGAACGTCTGCAGGCGCGGCTGACCCGGAACCCGGGCGGCAAGATGCGTAAGAGTGAGCGCAATATCGTCAAGGCGATCGTGGCCAAGGGCCGGGACCGCAACGACACCGAGCGCAAGTTCATCAACGGCCTGAGCAAGGCCGGCCTGGCGGCCCAGACCGACGGTGTCGTGGCGAAGAGCGATACGGCCGTCGCCGTGGCCGATGACGACAGCGGTGCCTCCGCCGGTGGAGGTACGCCCAAGCGGCAGCAGCCCAAGCGGCAGAGCAAGTCCCAGCGGCAGGCCCAGGCGGCCGCCAAGGAGGACGAGGCGGCGTCCAAGACCTCCCTGACGAAGTCCGGGGACGAGCCCAAGGACTCCACCTCTCAGGCCAAGCCGGCGGGTGCCAAGCCCAACTCCGGTAACCGCAGCAAAGCCAAGTCCGGGCAGCGCAAGGGCCAGCAGCGCCCCAAGCACCCGTCCAAGAAGTAAGAAGGAGTCCATCCCGTGACGGAAGGCACCACCACCTCGGCTGCTGCTGAGGCCGGCGACACCCTGACCCGCCTTGAGCAGGAGGGCGAGATCGCGGCGGACTACCTCGAAGGTCTGCTGGACATCGCCGATCTCGACGGCGACATCGACATGGACGTCGAGGCCGACCGGGCCGCTGTCTCGATCATCAGCGACTCCGGCAGCCGTGACCTGCAGAAGCTGGTCGGCCGTGACGGCGAAGTGCTCGAAGCGCTTCAGGAGCTCACGCGCCTGGCGGTGCACCGTGAGACCGGTGACCGCAGCCGTCTGATGCTCGACATCGCGGGCTACCGGGCGAAGAAGCGCACGGAACTCTCCGAGCTGGGCGCCAAGGCTGCCGCCGAGGTCAAGAGCTCGGGCGAGCCGATGAAGCTCAAGCCGATGACGCCGTTCGAGCGCAAGGTCGTCCACGACGCGGTCAAGAGCGCGGGTCTGCGCAGCGAGTCCGAGGGCGAAGAGCCGCAGCGCTTCGTCGTCGTCCTGCCCGCCTGAGCGACGCGCAGTATCCGGCCCCGTCTGTTCGCAGGCGGGGCCGATCTTTGTCAGCCTGATAGTCAGCACCCAGTGCGGTACGGAAGGACGGTCCCCGTGACGGAGGCAGCAGAACTCCCCCCGGCGCCGGAACAGGCTCGGGAGGTATTCGGTGAGCGCTTCGCCGATGCGGTCCGGTACGCGGAGCTTCTGGCCGACGCCGGGGTACAGCGGGGGCTGATCGGCCCGCGTGAGGTGCCCCGGCTCTGGGAGCGGCACCTGCTGAACTGCGCGGTGCTCTCCGAGGTCGTGCCCGAGGGCGTGACGGTGTGCGATGTCGGCTCGGGCGCCGGGCTGCCGGGTATCCCACTGGCCCTGGTCCGGCCCGACCTGAAGATCACCCTCCTTGAACCCCTGCTGCGCCGCACCAACTTCCTCACGGAAGTGGTGGAGCTCCTGGGCCTGGAGCACGTCACCGTCGTTCGCGGACGGGCCGAAGAGGTCCTGGGGAAGCTGACGCCCGTCCATGTGGTGACCGCGCGGGCGGTGGCCCCACTCGACCGTCTCGCCACATGGGGAGTGCCGCTGCTGCGCCCGTACGGCGAGATGCTGTTGCTGAAGGGCGATACGGCCGAGGAAGAGGTCAAGACCGCCCGTGCGGCGCTGAACAAGCTCGGCGCCGTCGATGTCTCCGTGCTGCATGTCGGCGACGGAGTGGTGGACCCGCTGTCCACGGTGGTGCGGGTCGAGGTCGGTGAGAGCCCGGGCGGTGTGCGCTTCGCGGCGAAGCGGGCCAAGGCGGCCAGGGCGGGGCGCGTACGACGCCGACGCTGATCCGTCCTGATGGCCAGCCATACTCCACACAAGCAGCCAAACTGACGCACGTCGGAGTGTCGTGAGCTTCTGACGTTGACTGCTAGGCATCGTGTTTCACGTGAAACGTCGCTCACTGCTGCATGGCATCATCAGCCGTGGTCGCGCTGCGGCTCCGCGTGATCGCAAGCCCCCCGTAGGGGGCACGGAGTTTTCCACAGAGGTGGATTCATCCACAGAAGAACGGGCCTCGCTGGTTCACGACCCCAAAGACATGGGAGGCTCTGTTCATTGCGAGCCTGAAGTCGAGGAGAGTGAATCGTTGCGGTCCGACGCCAACATCGCGGGACCGATGACCGATCCGGTCCCCGGTCCCCGTACCGAATCGGCGGGGGAGGATGTTTCACGTGAAACACCGACTCCGATGGACGACACCCCCATTGGACGTGCTGCCCAACTGGCGGTGGAAGCTCTCGGCCGCGCCGGCGAGGGCCTGCCACGGCCTGAGCAGACCCGAGTCATGGTGGTCGCCAACCAGAAGGGCGGGGTCGGCAAGACCACGACGACGGTGAATCTGGCCGCGTCACTCGCGCTGCACGGTGCGCGCGTCCTGGTGATCGACCTCGATCCTCAGGGCAATGCGTCCACCGCGCTTGGGATCGACCATCACGCCGAAGTCCCTTCTATCTACGACGTGTTGGTGGAGAGCAAGCCTCTCTCCGAAGTCGTCCAGCCAGTCCCCGATGTAGAGGGTCTCTTCTGCGCGCCCGCCACCATCGATCTCGCCGGTGCGGAGATCGAGCTGGTGTCGCTGGTCGCACGAGAGAGCCGACTGCAGCGGGCGATCCAGGCGTACGAGCAGCCTCTGGACTACGTTCTCATCGACTGCCCGCCGTCCTTGGGCCTGTTGACCGTGAACGCATTGGTCGCCGGCGCCGAGGTCCTTATCCCGATCCAGTGCGAGTACTACGCACTGGAGGGGCTCGGCCAGCTTCTGCGCAATGTCGATCTGGTGCGCGGCCACCTCAATCCGGATCTGCATGTGTCGACGATCCTGCTCACCATGTACGACGGCCGGACCCGCCTTGCCTCCCAGGTGGCGGACGAAGTGCGCAACCACTTCGGCGACGAGGTGCTGCGGACGAGCATCCCCCGTTCCGTGCGTATCTCCGAGGCTCCGAGCTACGGGCAGACCGTACTGACCTATGATCCGGGCTCCAGTGGTGCTCTCTCGTATCTTGAGGCGGCACGAGAGATGGCGCTTCGTGGCGTAGGTGTGCGTTACGACGCACAGCACGCCCATGCTGGCGCCCAGAATGATCAGCGAAATCTGTCGGAGGGGATCCAGTGAGCGAGCGACGTAGAGGGCTGGGGCGCGGACTTGGCGCGCTGATCCCCGCGGCCCCGACCGGTGAGAAGCCGACAGTACCGGCGCCTGGTGAAGCAGGGACGTCTCCGGGAGCCGTGCCGCTCCTCACCGCGGAGCGTGGAGTGGCGGCCGCCAAGGTCGCCTCTCTGCCGCAGGGGAACGTTCCACGTGAAACCGAGGAGCCGGCGACTGCGGCAGCTCCCACGCCGGAGCCTCCCCCGGGGGCTCACTTCGCCGAGCTTCCGCTCGACTCCATCACGCCCAACCCGCGGCAGCCGCGTGAGGTCTTCGACGAGGACGCCCTCTCGGAGCTGATCACCTCCATCAAGGAGGTCGGGCTTCTCCAGCCCGTCGTCGTAAGGCAGTTGGGGCCGTCGCGGTATGAGCTCATCATGGGCGAGCGCCGTTGGCGGGCCTGTCGTGAGGCGGGCCTGGAGCGTATCCCGGCCATCGTGCGTGCCACGGAGGACGAGAAGCTTCTCCTGGACGCGCTCCTGGAGAACCTGCACCGTGCGCAGCTGAACCCTCTTGAGGAGGCGGCCGCGTACGACCAGCTGCTCAAGGACTTCAGCTGCACACATGACCAGCTGGCGGACCGGATCGGTCGTTCACGGCCGCAGGTCTCCAACACGCTGAGGCTTCTCAAGCTGTCCCCGGCGGTACAGCGCAGGGTTGCCGCAGGCGTGCTGTCAGCCGGGCACGCCCGCGCGCTGCTCGCCGTCGAGGACTCGGAGGAGCAGGACCGCCTCGCTCACCGGATCGTTGCCGAAGGGCTGTCGGTGCGGGCGGTCGAGGAGATCGTCACGCTGATGGGCTCCCGGCCGAAGAGCGCTCCGCGAAACAAGGGGCCGCGCGCCGGAGGGCGCCTTTCGCCGGCCCTCACCGATCTGGCCTCCCGGCTGTCGGACCGCTTCGAGACCCGGGTGAAGGTCGACCTGGGGCAGAAGAAGGGCAAGATCGTCGTCGAGTTTGCCTCGATGGACGACCTGAACCGCATCCTCGGTTCGCTGGCCCCGGGTGAGGGGTCGGTTCTGGAGAAGGGGCTCTCCGAGCAAGAGGAAGAAGAGAGCTGAGCGTATAGACCGCTGAGAGCGGGCCGTGTCCGGTGTGTACCGGAACACGGCCCGCTCTTTGCTTTCTGGCGGTATCGATGCAATCAGATGCTGGATACGATGCGTTTGGGTATGGCGCATCCACCTGGTGGCACCTCAGGAGAGGGAGGCGGGGGCCATGCGAACGGTGAGCCGCACCGGCCTGGTGACTGCGGGACTCGGACTGGGCGCAGTCGGAGGGTTCGTCGGCAGCCTGCTCAGGGAACGGAGCGCTCTGACAGCCGCCCACGGGGTGGCGCGCGAAGGAAGTGAGGAACTGCCTTCATGGGGCGTCGGCTCGTACCGCTCACGCTGGACAATCTCCCGGATCTCCCCAAGCGCTGCCGCACGTGTGTCTTCTGGGAGCTGGATCCGGTCAGCGGGCAGGCCGCGGTAAAGGCGGGCACTCCGGAGCTGGAGAAGGAAGCCTGGATCTCGGCGGTCCTGCTGGAGTGGGGCTCATGCGGGCGCGTCGTCTATGTGGACGAGGTGCCGGTCGGCTTTGTTCTCTACGCCCCTCCGGCCTATGTGCCGCGATCCCTGGCCTTTCCGACAAGCCCTGTGGCGGCGGATGCGGTGCAGCTGATGACGGCCTGGATCATGCCGGGGTACCAGGGGCAGGGGCTGGGACGCGTGATGGTGCAGACGGTCGCCAAGGACCTGCTGCGCAGAGGCTTCAAGGCGATAGAGGCGTTCGGGGATGCCCGGTGGAGTGAGCCGGCCTGTGTCCTGCCCGCCGACCATCTGCTGGCGGTGGGCTTCAAGACGGTGCGGCCGCACCCGGCCTACCCGCGGCTGAGGCTGGAACTGCGCACGACGCTGTCCTGGAAGGAAGATGTGGAGCTGGCGCTGGACCGACTGCTCGGAGCGGTACAGAAGGAACCTGCGCTACGGCCGCTGTGAGCGGGCATCGGCACTGCTGGATCAGCATCGGCAGTGCGAGAACAGCATGGGCAGCGCGAGAACAATGAGAACGGGCCCAACCCCCTTGAGGGGCGGGCCCGTTTCACGTGAAACAGCGAAGCGATTCGCTGTACACGGGTTGGCTCACTCGCCGATGAAGTCCTCGAGGTCGCGGACGATCGCGGCCTTCGGCTTGGCACCGACGATGGTCTTGGCGACCTCGCCGCCCTTGTAGACGTTCAGCGTCGGAATCGACATGACGCCGTACTTCGCCGCGGTGGCCGGGTTCTCGTCGATGTTGAGCTTGGCGACGATGATCTCGTCATGCTCAGCCGCGATCGCCTCGAGCGACGGGGCGATCTGACGGCACGGTCCGCACCAGGCGGCCCAGAAGTCGACGAGCACCGGCTTGTCGCTGTTGAGGACCTTCTCGTCGAAGTCGGCGTCCGTCACGGTAATCGTGGCACCGGCCATGGCGTTGTTCTCCTTACTGAGGGGTGGCTGAGGGGAGTTGGGTTCAGACTGCGGCGGCGGCCGCGGTCTCGTTGTCGGCGAGAGCGGCCAGGAAGCGCTCGGCGTCCAGCGCGGCGGAGCAGCCGGTGCCGGCCGCAGTGATCGCCTGGCGGTAGGTGTGGTCGACCACGTCACCGGCGGCGAAGACACCGGTCAGGTTGGTCCGGGTCGACGGGGCCTCGACCTTGAGGTAGCCCTCGTCGTCCAGATCGAGCTGGCCCTTGAAGAGCTCGGTGCGCGGGTCGTGGCCGATCGCGATGAACAATCCGGTCACGGGGAGTTCAGACGTCTCGCCGGTCTTGGTGTTGCGCAGGGTCAGGCCGGTGAGCTTCTGGTCGCCGTGGATCTCGGCGACCCCGTTGTCCCAGATGAACTTGATCTTGGGGTCGGCAAAGGCTCGGTCCTGCATGGCCTTCGATGCGCGCAGGCTGTCGCGGCGGTGGACGATCGTCACGGACTTCGCGAAGCGCGAGAGGAACGTGGCCTCTTCCATCGCGGTGTCACCGCCACCGATCACGGCGATGTCCTGGTCCTTGAAGAAGAAGCCGTCGCACGTCGCGCACCAGGAGACGCCGCGTCCGGAGAGTGCGTCCTCGTTCGGCAGACCGAGCTTGCGGTGCTGGGAACCGGTGGTGATGATGACGGCCTTGGCGCGGTGCACCGTGCCCGCCGTATCGGTCACCGTCTTGATCTCGCCGGTGAGGTCCACGGCGACGACATCGTCGGGGATCAGCTCGGCGCCGAAGCGCTCCGCCTGGGCCCGCATATTGTCCATGAGCTCGGGGCCCATGACGCCGTCCTGGAACCCGGGGAAGTTCTCCACCTCGGTGGTGTTCATCAGCGCACCGCCGGCGGTGACGGCACCCTCGAACACCAGCGGCTTCAGCGAGGCGCGCGCGGTGTACAGCGCGGCCGTGTAGCCGGCGGGCCCGGAGCCGATGATGATCACGTTACGGACGTCGGTCACGGCTTGATTCCTCGTCTCTGCGGACTGCCTAATGCCTCGGGATGAGCCCTGTTCAGGACTCTCACCCCACCCAACGGATCCTACGGGGCGTGCATTCCCGGTGTGTCCGCGCACATGGTGTGTCCGTGCGCACCCCTGTGCTTCTGGCGCTGGATCCGTAGGTCAGCCGCGCGGGTACGAGCGGGTCAGCAGAACCTCGCCCTTGCTCGCGGAGGCTTTTCCGTCGCAGGTGGAGTCGACGACATAGGCGGTGACGCGGGAGGCGTCCCGCGCATCGGGCAGCACCACGAGATAGGCGGCCACGCCCTTGTAGATGCCTTCCTTGGCGGCGATCGGGAGAGTGTCGCGGCCGATGCCGAGCTTGACGCACTGCGGGACCTTGGGACCGGCGTCTCCCGGATCGCGCAGGCGCGTGTGCTTCGGGGTAGGAGGACTCGTCTCGGCGCTCAGGGAAGGCTTGGAGGATTCGCCGTCCGGTGCCGCGTCGTTCTTCTTGGTGAGGAGCGATGCGACCTGGTCGTCCAGTGCGCTCTCGGAGAACACACGAGGGTCAGCTTTGTCTGAGGCCTGTGGGGTGTCCCCCTGGCTGCCGCCGTCCGGTCGCAGCAGCAGGACGCCCAGACCGATGGCGGCCACCGTGGCGAAGGCGCCCAGGGCTGCGGTGGCGATTCCCCGCCGCCGACGCCGAGTTGCCGAACTCCGGCGCCCGGGCCCGGTCGCCGCCCGGGGATGACCGGAGGGCCGGTCGACGGCTCCACTCGATGTTGAGGTGGGCTGTGTTTCACGTGAAACAGGAAGCTGGGTTTCACGCGGCGTTTCGGCTTCACGGGGCGTCTCGACACCGTCCCGCCCTGGAGCCGACAGCGGCTCCGGAGTGCTCACGGACGTCGGAGTGCTCACGGATGCCGCGGGATTCACGGACCCCCGGGCTTCCGGTGCGGTGGCATCGAGAAGAGCCTCCGCGGCCAGCGCCGCATCGATGCGCCCCGCGACGTCGGCGGGCATCCGCGGCGGGCCGGGGAGCGTGCCGAGCAGATCGCGGATCTCCGTCAGGGAGTCGTGCACCTCGCTGCAGAGTTCACAGCCGTCCAGATGGCGACGTACATCGGTGGTGCGGGCCGGCGAGAGCAGGCCTTCGGTGAGGTCGGAGATCTCCGATACTTCCGGGTGCTCGGCCGCGCCGGTCGTGGATGTCACGCTCGCCCACCTCCGCCCTTCACGGCAGCTGAATCCCCTGGCCCTGTTCCCTGCGGTCCTGCGTCGTCCGGTCCTGCGGTGTGCGGTCGCGCTTCGCGCGGTCCCGCTGCCGGTGGGACGGATGCCCCCTGGGACCGGTTCCGTCCCGGGTCTTGCTTCTTTCTCTCAGGGCGGTTCCCGCCGTCGGCTCTTTCCGTGCGGAGATGGCTGAGCAACGGCAGGAGCCGGGCTCTGCCGCGCGCACAGCGACTCTTCACGGTTCCTGTCGGAACTCCGAGGACCTCGGCGGCCTCGGCCACCGGGTAGCCCTGCATGTCGACGAGCACGAGAGCGGCCCGCTGATCCGGCGGGAGCGTGCCGAGGGCCTCGATGAGCTGGCGGTGGAGATCGCGGCGCTCGGCGGGCTCGGACGCGGACTCATGCGGTTCGAGGAGCTGCTCCAGGCGCTCGGTGTCATCGACCGGCGAGGTCTTCCTGGAGGCCGCCTTACGCGCACGGTCGAGGCATGCGTTGACGGTGATCCGGTGCAGCCACGTGGTGACCGCGGACTGTCCGCGAAATGTGTGTGCCGCGCGGTAGGCCGAGACGAGGGCGTCCTGCACCGCGTCGGCGGCCTCTTCCCGATCCCCCAGGGTGCGCAGTGCCACCGCCCACAGCCGGTCACGGTGGCGGCGTACGAGCTCGCCGAAGGCATCGGGGTCCCCGGCGACATGGCGGGCCAGGAGAGTCGCGTCAGGGGTTCCCGAGGTCTCCTCCGGCTGCACCTGCTCCCCCTACCTCTGTCGAAGGGCTCAGAGTATCCGGGCCCCAAGTGCGTGTAAATAGTTGCGAATGCCGGGTAACCGGGCCCTTGCGGCAGTAGAAAACGCCCAGCGATCGATGATTTCTGGGCGTTTCTTTGAATTGCCGGTGAAATTCCGGCTGCTCTTCAATTGAGGTGAGGGTTTTCGGAACCAGGAGGAACTGGGCGGGACTAGGAGCGAGAGGTTCCCAGGACCTTGATCTCGGAGATGCCGCCCCGGAAGAGGTCCGCCGACCCGTCGGTGGGCAGCGACGTGATGTGAACCAGCACGTACCGGGTCCGTACCGGCTTGTCGAGGGTCTTCTTGAGCTCTTCGCCGGTCTGGGCCAGCTTGGTGAGGCGGTTCGGGAAATCGCTGAGGGCCGACGGCTGCGACGCATTTTCGCCCGCGGCGAGCACTTCGGCTTTCTGGCCGCCGCGGTACATGGCGATATCCAGACCGGATACGTCCTGGACGCTTCCGAGGTCGACGATTATGCCGCTGCCGTCCTTGCGGTTCGGAAGGTTGCCGAAGTTGGCGTAACCCTTGTACTGCGGTGTGATCCAGGAGGTGCCGGCCTTGCCGTCCACGGCGTGCGGCACGTCCTCCTGCTTTATCCCGCTGCCGCTCGGGGCGAACTCGTAGGCATCACTGATCTTGAGGGGCTTGCCCGGGTCGTTCTGCTTGCCGTTGCCCTCGTCCGTCTGCGAGCTGCCGGGCTCGCCGGCGTTGTCCCGCTCCATGAGGGCGTCAGCGAGCTGCCAGCTGCCCAGGCCGAGCGCGGCGATGAGCAGAGCCGATACGGCCCACTTCAGCGCCTTGCCCGTACGGCTCTGCAGCGGGGCGGGCGGGGCCGCGGCCAGCGGCTGTGCGCCCGGTGCCACGGCCGAGGGACGGCCGTATGTCCCCTGCTGATAAGTGGTGCGCTGATACTCCGGCGGAGCCGTGAACGCGGGCTCAGGGGGCCGGATACGGGGCATCTCCCCGACGGCCCGGGACAGCTCCTCGGGGGTGGTGCACGGCGGCTCCTGGCGGGACGCCGTGGCGCCGTCGTTGACCAGCGCGCGCATCGCGAGCTCGGACAGGCCGCGGTGGACGCCCGCCCGCACCTGGTCGGGTGCGATGAGGCCGACGTCCTTGGGCAGCCCGGTCAGGCCGTACGCGTCCTCCTCGTACGGCCAGCGCTGGGTCAGCGAGGCGTACAGGAGTGCGCCGATCGCCTCGGTGTCGGTGCGCTGGGGGGTCTCGGAGCTGATGCCGCGCAGCGCCGCGTTCACCGCGAGGCCGCGGATGCGGTACTGCCCCGACGAGGTCCGCAGCACGGCGCTCGGGGTGAGACGCAGATGCGCGAGTCCCTCACGGTGTGCGGCCGCCATGGCCTGGGAGACCTGGCTGACCAGCTGGTACGCGTCATGGGCCTCCAGCGGGCCGACGGCGAGCACCGAGGTCATCTCGGTGGCGTCGGGCAGCCACTCATGGACCACGTAGACGAGGTCGTTCTCCTCGACGGCGTCCAGGACCTGCACGAAGCGCGGGTCACCGAGGAGTGCTGAGGAACGGGCCGCCGACAGCACGGCACGGGCCCGCGGATGGTCGGCGGGCAGCAGATGAACACCCACCGCGCGGCGCAGCTTCTCGTCGACGGCACGCCAACTGCTGAAACCGTCCAGACGGGTGACGCACTCCTCGAGCCGATAGCGTCTGGCGAGCTTGTGACCGCTGTGCAGTTCGGGCGGCGTGGCCTGTGGCTTGCCGGCCTCCGTACCGCCTGCCGAGGGCTGATCGCCCTCGGCTGCTGCCGTTTCCCGGCTCTGGGCCGCCCCGTCGGCCGTGGCCTGGTCCGCCTTGGCGGTCAGCGACTCGCTGTCGCCTCCTGCTGCCACGTCGACGGCAGCTGTGCTCCGTTCCGCCACCGTCGTTCCTGCCTCCCCATCCGATGCGCTCTGTCCGACGCCAAAGCCAATTGTGCCCACAGTCTGCCGCTATCCACGACACGCGACGGCCGGTGATGGTTGTGCACAACCGCCGACTGGCTCGTCGGGGTCAGCGGCCGAGACGACCACGCACCATGCCTACCAGCGAGTTCAGCTCCTGGATCCGCATCCGCCGGGCGGCGATGAAGAAGACGCCGAGCAGCACGATCCCGCCGACCACCAGGGCGGTCAGTGAACCCAGGACGCCCTCGCCGATGACCTTGAGGAGTGCGAACCCGACCGCACCGCCGACGAGCGCCGCCGGAACGGAGGCGCCGATGAGACGGGCGTACGTCCGCACGACATGGGAGCCGTCCAAGTCGCCTCCGAGGCGCTTGCCCAGCCGGCGCCAGGCCACACCCACACCGACCGCGTAGGCCAGGCCGTACGAGGCGGCCATGCCGACGACCGCCCAGCGAGCGGGCAGGACGAGGTAGCAGACCAGCGAGGCCAGTGCGTTGACGGCGGCCACGATGACCGTGTTGTAGAAGGGCGTGCGGGTGTCCTCGTAGGCGTAGAAACCACGCAGCACGACGTACTGCACGGAGTACGGGATGAGGCCGAGGCCGAAGGCCATCAGGACGTAACCGATGTTCTGCGCGCCGTTGGTGCCGGAGTACAGCAGCGTGGCGATCGGGACGCCCAGGGCGAGGAAGGCGAAGGCGCACGGCACGATCGCCACGGCGGAGGTACGCAGTCCGTACGAGATGTCGTCACGGACCGCCGCGGTGTCCCCGTCGTTGGCGGCGCGGGAGATCCGGGGCAGGACCGCGGTCATCACGGAGACGGTGATGATGGCCTGCGGCATCTGCCACAGAAGCAGCGCGTAGTTGTACGCGGTGATGCCGGTGCCGGAATGCCCCTGGTCGAAGGCGGTGGCGCCGGCCGAGGTGGCGAGCTGGGTGACGACGACCATGCCGAGCTGGTTGGCGAGGACGAAGAACAGCGTCCACTTGGCGAGCGCCGCGGTCTTGCCGAGGCCCTGCCCCTTCCAGTCGAAGCGCAGCCGCGGCCTGAAGCCGGCCTCACGCAGATACGGCATCATCGCGAGCGCCTGCACGACGAGGCCGAGCAGGGTGCCGATGCCGAGCAGCTGGACGCCTTCTGACGTGATGTTGCCGGTGTTCACGCCGGACGCGTCGGAGCTGCCGAAGGCCCAGATGAACGCGCCGAAGGTGGCGATGATGACGACGTTGTTGAGGACCGGGGTCCACATCATCGCGCCGAACCGGCCGCGGGCGTTGAGGATCTGCCCGAGCACCACGTGCAGGCCCATGAAGAACAGGGTCGGGATGCAGTAGCGGGCGAAGGTGACCGTGAGCTCGAACGTCTCCGGCTTGGAGGCGAGCTCCGGCGACATGACGCGGACGAAGAGCGGAGCCGCGAGGACACAGATCACCGTGACCGCGCCGAGCAGCGTGATGACGACGGTGAGCAGGCGGTTGGCGTACGCCTCGCCGCCGTCCTCGTCGTTCTTCATGGACCGCACGAGCTGGGGGATGAAGACGGCGTTCATGGCGCCGCCCGCGACCAGGATGTAGATCATGGTCGGCAGGACGTTCGCGACCTGGTACGTGTCGTTGAGGGTGCCGACGCCGATGGCCGCGGCCATCACCAGGGTGCGGATGAAGCCGGTGATACGGGACACGAAGGAGCCCGCGGCCATCACCGCGCTGGACTTCATGAGGCTGGAAGCGCGCCCGCCGGGCTTCTTCGGCGGTGCGGGCGCGGGGGCCGGCTCAGCCGCGGCCGGGGCCGCCGGTGACGGGACGGAGGGCGGCTCGACGGGCGGCCGGGCGCCGCCGGGCTGCTGGTCACGGAAGAGGTGGGCGAACGCGTCGGGCTCGTGACGTTCCTCGCCGGCCCGGGTGACCAGGTCGTCCACGCCCACGAACTGCGTCGTACGGACGTCGTCGCCATAAGGAAGGTGACGGGAGGGGCCGTCGGGCTCAGGCGCCGGGGTCTGTGCCCATACGTGGGGGTCGGGGGCGGTCGGAGGCGTGGGCGGCTGTGCGTACAGAGACTGCGGGTCCGCGTAGGTGCCCGGGGGCGGCGGAGGGTGCGCCGCGCGGTCGTAGAGGGCCTCGGTCACCGGGTCCTGGGCGGCGAGGTCCTGCGCGCGGTACGGGTCCTGGTCGTAGGCGTCCTGGACGTACATGTCCGGGGCGGGTTGCTGCGGGGGGACCTGCCCGCCCGCGTGATCGCCGCCGCCCGCGCCCTGGCCGCGGTCACCGTCGTACGGCGCATTCATGCTTACCCCACCTCATCGGTCCCACGGCCCAGCGGCCACGTCATCGCTCAACGGTCCACTCTCTCACCCGTGCCGGACGGGTCCGTGCTTTCCGGGGCGGTGTCCGGCGTCGGGTCACTCGGCTGCCCGGGGTCGGTTTCCCCGGAACCAGTGCCCGACTCGCCCTCCGGGCCGTCCTCGTCGGTGCCTTCGTCGGCGCCTTCGGCCTCCGCGCGGCGGGCCGCGGCCTTGCGTTGCGTGTACATCCGGAACCCGGCGAGGACGAGGAGCAGGACGCCGCCCGCGATGACGAGCATCACGGTCGGGGTCACCTCGGTGACATTCACGTCGAAGGGGATCGGGTCGCCGTACGGGGTCCCGTCCGCGGTGAAGAGCTGTGCACGCACGGGTACCGGGCCGTTGGCGTTCGCGGTGGTGTCGAACTTGACCGTCTGGCTGTGGCCGCCGGAGACCTTGATCGGCTGCTCGTCGTACGGGCCGTCCCCGATCTTCAGGCGGGTCGGCTTGTCCGAGGTGAGGCGCAGAGTCAGATTCTCGACGCCCTGCACCAGGTTGTTCTGCACGGTGATCGGGATGGTCGCGCTGCGCCCCGAGAGCTTGGCCTCGGACTTCTTGATCAGCTTCACCTGGTCGGTGAGGCTCCTGAGATACCGCTGCACATCGCTGCGGTACTTCTCGCCCTCCTGCGCGCGCCCCCGCCAGGACGTGGACATCGCGCGGTCGATCGCGCGGCCGAAGGGGGTGACCACCCGCTCCGGCTCGCTGAGGATCACCTTGAAGCTGTCCAGGGTGTCGTTGGTGGTGCGAATGGCCTCGAAGGCCGACTTCGGCAGCTCCTGCTTGCGTAGGGCTGACGGGTAGGACGCCGTGCCGGGCACTTGAGTCGTGGCGCCCGGGTCGGGCTTCGCCTTGGCGGCCGCGACCAGATCCTGGGACTCTGACCAGCGGTCCGCGTCGAGCGCCTTTACCGCCGTGGCCATCGCCTGGGCCTGACTGGCCGTGGGCATCCGCTGCGGGGCCACGACGATGCTGCGCTGCTTCTCCGGGTCCTGCAGATTGATCATCTGGCTCTGGGCCAGGAACTGCTGCACGGCGAGCGTGGAGTTCTCGGCCAGCGTCATATCGCCCTGGAACGCCGTGGAGAGACGCGCGTCGGCCACCACGGCCGTCGTGCCGCCGCCGATGGGCCGGGTCGCGGTCGGGGTGTACGCAAGCCCTGCGGTCTCCCGCAGGCTGTCACTGCGGGCGATCACCGAGTGGGCCCCGGCGGATGTGGCCACATCGACCACGGACGGGTCCACGGCGCCGTCCACAGGCCAGGCGAAGTCCGTGGTCGGTTCGACGTGCAGGATCGACTTCACGGCCTTCTTGGCCACATCGGTCGCGGGCTTCAGATGGCTGAGAGAGCCCGCCACGCTCTTCCCCTGGTGCGCCAGGGAGGCCAGGTCGGGGTCCGCGAAGGGCAGGGTGACGACCTTCTTGTCCTCGACCGCCTTCTGCAGGTCATTGAGCCACTGCTTGGCGACCGCCTGGTTCCTGCCCGGGACCGGACTGCCGCCTTCGGGGTTCTGGACGCGGTAGCTCTTTGTGGCCATCGCGTCGACCGAGGCCAGCAGATCGGGGTCGACGACCCAGGTGACGGGCAGGTCCTTGCCGCGCGAGAGCAGCTGCTCGAGCCGCCCGCCGGGGGCGATCTCCTCGGCCAGCCGGTCGTCCGAGAAAACCGGCGTCTGCTGGTCGTCGGAACCGGTCTCCGCGGTGAGGTGCGAGGTGGAGATGAGCGGCCACAGGTAGGTGAACTTCGTCTTCTCCGCGGGCGCCTCGGGCTGCCAGGGGAGGAACGTCCGCTCCATGCCGAGGACCTGGTCGTACTGCTGAGCCGCGGTCCGCCCGGTGAGGGAGACCCCCAGCTGGTAGACGCCTTCGGAACCGAGATCCAGCTCCTTGACGGGGATGGAGAGCTTGAAGTCCTGGGGAACCCCGGGGCTGAGCTTGTCGAACTTCTTGAGGTACTTGCCGCCGATTTCCGTGCCTTCGACGCCCTGGGTGGAGTCGGCGCGCTTGGCCACGCTGTCGATCGCGGTGCGCCCGTTCATGACGGGGCCCACGCGAAGGGCTACACGGGCGTCGGTGACGGCCTGGTTCCCGCTGTTGGTCACCTTGCCGGAGACGGTGAGCGTGTCGCCGTCGGTCGGTACGCCGGGGCTGAGCGAATCCAGGGCGACGTCGACCGGGCCGGCACCGCCGGGTGTGGCGTCCGCGGGGGTGGCGGCCGGCAGCTGCAGCGCGCCGGCGAGCAGGGGCGCCCCTGCCAGCAGGGTCGCGGCTCGCCGGAGCCACCGGCGGGCAGGTGAGGGAGTCATCCCCTGGAAGTCTGCCGCCTCGGCCACGCGCTCGCCCGTCCCTCGTCGTCGTCTGTGGTGGTCGTCCGCATTTGCGTCCCCGCATGGTAACGAGGCCCGCTGTGGCTAAGTGCCGCGGCTTGCTCCACATGATCGGAACGCAGGTCAGGGCGGGCCCGGGGGGTACGGGGAAACAGGGAGGCTGCGCCGGTCCGGGGCACGTACCCTTTTCTGTTGTGCCGAACGCCAATGAAGACAACCCCAGCGCCCTGAGCCAGGTGCAGCGCCGCGCGGTGAGCGAACTGCTGCGTGTGTCCCCCGTCGCCGACGACCTCGCCCGCCGTTTCCGGGAGGCCGGGTTCTCACTGGCCCTGGTCGGGGGCTCCGTCAGGGATGCGTTGCTCGGCCGCCTCGGCAATGACCTGGACTTCACGACCGACGCCCGCCCCGAGGACGTACTGAAGATCGTCCGGCCCTGGGCGGACTCGGTGTGGGAGGTCGGGATCGCCTTCGGCACGGTGGGCTGTCAGAAGCAGGGCTATCTGATCGAGGTCACGACATATCGGTCCGAAGCGTATGACCGCACCTCGCGCAAGCCTGAGGTGTCCTACGGCGACTCCATCGAGCAGGACCTCGTACGCCGGGACTTCACGGTCAACGCGATGGCCGTGGCGCTGCCGGAGAAGGAGTTCATCGACCCGCACGGCGGTCTCGAGGATCTCGCCGCCCGGGTGCTGCGCACGCCCAGCACGCCGGAGGAGTCCTTCTCGGACGACCCGCTGCGCATGATGCGCGCCGCCCGATTCGCCGCGCAGCTCGACTTCGAGGTGGCGCCCGATGTGATCGCCGCGATGAAGGCGATGGCGGAGCGCATCGACATCGTCTCGGCCGAGCGGGTCCGGGACGAGCTGAACAAGCTGCTGCTGTCCGCGTACCCGCGCAAGGGCCTCACGCTCCTCGTCGACACCGGTCTCGCCGACCATGTGCTGCCCGAGCTGCCCGCGCTGCGCCTGGAGAGTGATGAGCACCACCGGCACAAGGATGTCTACGAGCACTCGCTGACCGTTCTCGACCAGGCCATGGCCCTGGAGAAGGACGGTCCCGACCTCACGCTGCGGCTCGCGGCGCTGCTGCATGACATCGGCAAGCCGAGGACGCGGCGGTTCGAGAACGACGGCCGGGTCTCCTTCCACCATCACGAGGTGGTCGGCGCCAAGATGACGAAGAAGCGTATGACGGCGCTCAAGTACTCCAACGAGCTGGTGAAGGATGTCTCGCGCCTTGTCGAGCTGCATTTGCGCTTCCACGGCTATGGAACCGGCGAGTGGACCGATTCGGCGGTACGGCGCTACGTCCGCGACGCGGGCCCGCTCCTGACACGGCTGCACCAGCTCACGCGCTCCGACTGCACGACCCGTAATAAGAGGAAGGCGACGGCGCTCTCACGGGCCTACGACGGCCTGGAGGAGCGGATCGCCCGGCTGCAGGAGCAGGAGGAGCTCGATTCCATCCGTCCCGACCTCGACGGCAACGAGATCATGCAGGTACTGGACGTCGGTCCGGGCCCGGTGATCGGGCAGGCGTACAAGTTCCTGCTGGAGCTGCGCCTGGAGAACGGGCCGATGGAGCGGGACGCGGCGGTGGCCGCACTCAAGGAGTGGTGGGCCTCGCAGAGCTGAGGCATCTGGAGCGGGTCTGAGGCGTGCCGTGTTTCACGTGAAACACGGCACGCTTCTACTCGTTTCACGGGGCGGTGTTTCACGTGAAACACCGCCTCACTTCTTCGCGTTGCCGGGACTCACGGTGTTGTCGGGCCGGGCCGTACCCGCCGCGATCGCCGCGTAGAGGACAGCTACGGCAAGCACCAGCGGGGTCGAGCGGCCATCGGGTGGCAGCACGAGCGCGGCGACTCCGGCCGCTCCGACGAAGGCGACGTTGAACAGCACGTCGTAGACCGAGAAGATCCGGCCGCGGAAAGCGTCGTCCACCGAGGACTGCACCACGGTGTCCGTGGCGATCTTCGCGCCCTGGGTGATGAGTCCCAGGACGAAAGAAGCGATCAGTATCGGGACAGGGGCGAAGGACAGGCCGAGGGCCGGTTCCAGGATTGCGGCGGCGCCCGCGCACACAGTGATCCATCCCAGTGGGCCGAACCGCCCGGCGGTCACGGGCGTGAGAACTGCCGCGGCGAAGAACCCGGCCCCCGAGGCAGCCAGGGCGAGCCCGAGCAGCGCCAGCCCATCCGCTTCACGGTCGGACCAGGCGTACCGACACAGCATCAGCACCATCACCAGCAGGGCGCCGTAGCAGAACCGCATCAGCATCATGGCGCCAAGTGCCCTTGCCGCGCTGCGGCGTTCGGGCTCAGCCAGGTGCCTGACGCCTGCGGCCAGGCCCTTGGCGGTGGAGGAGAGGGCGGTGCGCAGATGTTGCTTGACCTGCCCCGGGCCGGGGCCGAGCAGGGTACGCGGGATGCGCAGTGCGGCCAGGGCGGAGCAGAGATAGAGGACGGCACCGAGCAGGACGACGACGGCGTCGGAGTCGGGGCCCACCAGGCGGACGGCGAAGGCGAGTCCGCCGCCGGCGGTAGCGGCCAGTGTGCCGGCCGTCGGGGAGAGGGAGTTGGCCAGCACCAGGCGGTCGGCGTCGACCACGCGCGGCAGGGCGGCCGAGAGTCCGGCCAGGACGAAACGGTTGACGGCCGTGACGCACAGCGCCGATGCGTAGAAGAGCCAGTCCGGTGTACTGCCGAGGATCAGCAGGGCCGTGGCGCAGGCGAGGACGGCCCGCAGGAGATTGCCGTAGAGGAAGACCTGCCTCCGGGGCCAGCGGTCGAGGAGCACTCCCGCGAAAGGGCCGACCAAGGAGTACGGCAGGAGGAGCACCGCCATGGCGGAGGCGATGGCCGCGGCCGATGTCTGTTTCTCCGGGGAGAAGACGACGTAGGTGGCGAGCGCGACCTGGTAGACCCCGTCGGCCGACTGGGACAGCAGGCGCACGGCGAGCAGTCGCCGGAAATCCCGCAGGCGCAGGAGTACGCGCAGATCACCTACGACGGGCATACGGCACAGCCTCACACAGCGCGCAGGCCCCCGGAAGGATATTCCGGGGGCCTGTGATCACTCGACGTACGCACACGGGGGATGCGTAAGAGAGGAGCGGTCAGCGCTCGACCTCGCCCTTGATGAACTTCTCGACGTTCTCGTGGGCCTCGTCATCGAAGTACTGCACCGGCGGCGACTTCATGAAGTACGAGGACGCGGAGAGCACCGGGCCGCCGATGCCGCGGTCCTTGGCGATCTTCGCGGCGCGCACGGCGTCGATGATGACACCGGCGGAGTTCGGGGAGTCCCAGACCTCGAGCTTGTACTCCAGGTTCAGCGGGACGTCACCGAAGGCGCGGCCCTCGAGGCGGACATAGGCCCACTTGCGGTCGTCGAGCCAGGCGACGTAGTCGGACGGGCCGATGTGGACGTTGTCCTCGCCCAGCTCGCGGTCGCGGATCTGCGAGGTGACGGCCTGGGTCTTCGAGATCTTCTTGGACTCGAGGCGGTCACGCTCGAGCATGTTCTTGAAGTCCATGTTGCCGCCGACGTTCAGCTGCATCGTGCGGTCCAGGATGACGCCCCGGTCCTCGAAGAGCTTCGCCATGACGCGGTGCGTGATGGTGGCGCCGACCTGCGACTTGATGTCGTCACCGACGATCGGGACACCGGCCTCGGTGAACTTGTCGGCCCACTCCTTGGTGCCGGCGATAAAGACCGGGAGGGCGTTGACGAAGGCGACCTTGGCGTCGATGGCGCACTGGGCGTAGTACTTCGCCGCGTCCTCGGAACCGACGGGCAGGTAGCAGACGAGAACGTCGACCTGCTTGTCCTTGAGGTCCTGGACGATGTCGACCGGGGCCTCGTCGGACTCCTCGATGGTCTGGCGGTAGTACTTGCCCAGGCCGTCGAGGGTGTGGCCGCGCTGGACCTGCACGCCCGTGGAGGGCACGTCGCAGATCTTGATGGTGTTGTTCTCGCTGGCACCGATGGCATCCGCGAGGTCGAGGCCGACCTTCTTGGCGTCGACGTCGTAGGCGGCCACGAACTCGATGTCGCGTACGTGGTAGTCGCCGAACTGGACGTGCATCAGGCCGGGGACCTTGGACGCCGGGTCGGCGTCCTTGTAGTACTCGACGCCCTGCACCAGCGAGGCGGCGCAGTTGCCTACGCCGACGATGGCTACGCGAACCGAACCCATTCCGGTTGCTCCCTGTGTGTTCTCGATGAGGCCCCGCGGTGGCCGCGGGGCCTCATGTGGCGGTGTCGTCGGACGGATCCGGCCGGGTGGTGTCCCGGTTCCGGGGCAGGCCGTCCGTCTTTCCAGATGTGTTCTGTTGAGTGGGGCTGTCGGGGGCGGAACGCTGCTGGTCCCGTCCTGCTCGCTCGCTCTCGATGAGCTCGTTCAGCCAGCGCACTTCGCGCTCCACGGACTCCATGCCGTGGCGCTGCAGCTCGAGGGTGTAATCGTCGAGCCGTTCCCGGGTCCTGGCCAGGGAGGCGCGCATTTTCTCGAGGCGCTCCTCAAGCCGGCTCCGGCGGCCTTCGAGCACTCGCATGCGTACATCCCGCGACGTCTGTCCGAAGAAGGCGAAGCGGGCGGCGAAGTGCTCGTCCTCGTAGGCGTCCGGGCCGGTCTGCGAGAGGAGCTCCTCGAAGTGCTCCTTACCTTCCGCCGTCAACCTGTAGACGATCTTGGCGCGGCGGCCGGCGAGTGGCGCAGCGAGGGGATCCTCTGCTGTGCCGCCCGATTCCTCGATCAGCCAGCCGTTGGCGACCAGCGTCTTGAGGCAGGGATAAAGGGACCCGTAGCTGAAGGCGCGGAACACCCCCAGCGATGTATTGAGTCGTTTACGCAGCTCATAGCCGTGCATCGGAGACTCGCGGAGCAGCCCGAGGACAGCGAACTCGAGGATGCCGGAGCGCCTGCTCATCGTTCGCCTCCCTGGTGCGTCCGCTGATCCCAACGGTCTTTATGTCGAGCTGATGTATCGACTCGATACATCACGACGATAGAACGGCCCTCCGGCCGCGACAAGAGGGGGCACGGTGAACGGCGTCACATCACCGATTCGTAGGAAGCAACTTGCCTGATTTGGGGTGAACTTCAGCCCTAGGTGGGTTTTGACGGTGCGTAGTGTGTGCGGCATGCAGACCACCGGGAACCACGTGACGCCAGATGGCGTCGTCGTCCTGGGGGTAGTGCGGGTGAGTCCAGGGACGGACGCAGCCGTACTTCGGGGGGACCGGAAAACACCTGCCGCTTCCAGGCGCGACTTTCTGCGCCTGCCCGAGGAGTAGTCGTTCGATGAGCGAGCACCGTCGCAAACCGCCGCAGTCGCAGGGCGGCGGACGTGCCGCGGCCAGGCGAGGCGTCACCGGGTCCTCCCCCGGCCGGCGCGCCGCACCGCGGAGTGTCACCGGATCACCCTCTGGTTCGTACGGGTCATACGGCTCGTCCGGTTCAGGTGAGGAGCAGCCCTACGGCGGCCGTGCCGCGGCCCGTCGTGCCGCGCAGCGCGGCGGCTCCGGCGGTGGTGGCCGTCGGCGCGCAGCCGATGGCGCCGGCATGGGGAGCGGTGGCCACGGCGGTGGCCGCCGTGGTGGTGGCGGCTCCGGCCCGGGTGGTCCCGGAGGTCCGGGCGGCCGCGGCCGTGGCCGTGGATACGAGCCGCCGCGCAAGAAGCGGTTCATCGACTATCCGCGTTCCGACAAGGACGGCTGGCGCAAGCTCGTGCCGTCCTGGAAGCAGGTCATGGGGACGTGTATCGCCCTCTGCGGTCTGCTCGTCGCCACGGCGGGTATCGCGTACACCATGGTCGGCATCCCCGACCCGCAGAAGGCCGCCGACGCGGAGACCAACGTCTTCTACTGGTCCGACGGGTCCCAGATGGCTGCCACGGGTGGCAGCAAGAACCGTCAGGTCGTCGGACTCGACAAGATCCCGAAGGATATGCAGAAGGCGGTCGTCGCCGCCGAGAACGCCACCTTCTACGAGGACAGTGGTGTCGACCCGATGGGTATCGCCCGTGCCGTGGTCAACATGGCCAAGGGCGGTGAGACCCAGGGCGGCTCGACGATCACCCAGCAGTATGTGAAGAACACGTTCCTGGACCAGAGCCAGACGCTCACGCGCAAGGCGCGCGAACTCTTCATCTCCATAAAGGTCGGCGCGGAGATGGACAAGGACGACGTACTCGCGGGATATCTGAACACCGCGTACTACGGCCGCAACGCGTATGGCATCCAGGCGGCCGCTCAGGCCTACTTCGGTGAGGATTCAGAGGATCTGAGCCTGGAGCAGAGCGTCTTCCTGGCGTCGGTGCTCAAGGGCCCGAACCTGTACAACCCCGACGGTGGTGTGGGCGCCAACGCGACCGCGAAGGCCAATACGGAGCGCGCCAAGTTGCGGTGGAACTGGATTCTGGACCGCATGGTCGAGACCAAGAAGCTGTCCCGGTCCGAGCGGAGCGACGTCGGCAAGTTCCCCGAACTCCAGAAGCAGAAGTCGTCCCTGTCGGGCCAGACCGGCTACCTCGTGGACACCGCCAAGGACTACGTGGCGAACAAGCTCGACATCTCGGCCGAGGAGCTGGAGAAGGGCGGCTACAAGATCTACACGACCTTCGACAAGAAGAAGGTCCAGGAGATGGAGAAGGCCGTCAAGAAGACCCGCAAGGTCTTCCTCGACCCCGAGGCGCGGCCCAAGACGGATGACCACGTCCAGTTCGGCGGGGCATCGGTGGATCCGAAGAGCGGGGCCATCGTCGCTCTGTACGGCGGTGAGGGCTTCGACAAGGGCCACTACACCAATAATGCCAACACCCGTGGCGTACCGGTCGGGTCGACCTGGAAGCCGTATGTGCTCGCGGCCGCCATGCAGGAGGGCACCGTCGAAAACGACGGTGAGCCCATCTCTCCGATGAGTCTCTACAACGGCAACGACCGGCTCGTGATCAACGACCAGAACGGCACCCCGATCAAGGACGCCAAGGGCCAGCCGTTCCGGCAGAAGAACGAGAGCGAGCGGATGTGGGGCGACGTCACGCTCCGCAAGGCGATGGAGCAGTCCATCAACACCCCGTTCGTGCAGCTCGGCATCGATGTGGGACTGCCCAAGACCCGGGAGATCGCCGAGAACACGGGGATCCTGCCGGAGAGCTTCGACAAGGGGAACTTGGACAACGCGTCCTTCTCGCTCGGTACGTCGACGCCGAGCGCGATCCGGATGGCCGACTCCTACGGGACGTTCGCCGCCGAAGGCGCGCACTACGAGCCGTACTCCGTCACCAAGGTCCTCAAGGGCAAGGGGAACGAGGCGGAGGAGCTTCCCGGCTTCGAGAAGCCCAAGCGGGAGTCGGCACTGGACGAGAACGTCGCGAACAACGTGACGGACGTCCTGCAGAACGTCGTCAAGAACGGCACCGGCAAGAAGGTCGCCGACATCGGCTTCCCCGTCGCCGGCAAGACGGGTACCACCGACAAGAACAAGTCGGCCTGGTTCGTCGGCTACACCCGCGAGCTGTCCACGGCCGTCACGCTCTTCCGGACGGATCCGAAGGAAGGCGAGCTGCTCTCCATGAACGGCACCGGTGGTGTGCCGTCCATCCACGGTGGTGACATTCCGGCGCAGGTCTGGAAGGACTACATGTCGGAGGCGCTCAAGAACGTCGACCATGAGCCCTTCCCCGAGGCCGAGGAGATCGGTGACATCGTCGGCGAGGCCCCGAGCCCGTCGCCCACGCCGACCCCCACCGAGGACCCGGAGACCAGCCCGTCGCCGAGTACCTCGGAACCCGACCCCTCGGGGTCGCCTTCCGGACAGCCGAGTCCGGGCACGTCCTGTGATCCGTTCGACGTCGAGTGCCAGCAGTCCAATGGCGGGACAGGCGACGGCGGCATGACCGGCGGGGAGGACGGCGGCGCGACCGGCGGAACCTCACCCACTCCTGAGCCACCGACAGGTGGCAACGGAAACGGCGCAGGCGGAAACGGCGGAGGGTGGCTCGGCGGACCGCAGGGCTAGCCGGATCGCCGCGTCGGCCGGATCACAGGGCCGTCCGGACCGCAGGGCCGTCCGGAGCCGGAGCTGAGCGCGGATCTCGCGTGACGGCCGCGTGTTTCACGTGAAACGAGGGCCGCCGCACCGATGGTGCGGCGGCCCTCGTCGCGTTCCCAGAGGCGTCCGGCGGGTTCTCAGGCGGGTACGGCAGGATGTGCCCATGACGAGCAGTACGAGCCCGAGCGCGCAGCACTCGCCGCACACGGGGGCCGCAGAGCCCGTAACTCCGGTGGGGCCGACCAGACAGGACGAGGTCGCCAGGGCGGGCAGTGAGTTGATCGGCGGCCCACTGGGCCGGCGGGCGCTGCTCGGAGCGGGCTGGTGGACTCCGGTGCGGGTCATCGCCCTGGTCGCCATCGGAATGTTCGCGCTCGGCATGGTGCAGAAGCTGCCCTGCTACAACGGGGCGTGGTTCTTCGGTGCCACCTCCCAGTACACGCATGCCTGCTACTCGGACATCCCGCATCTCTTCGCCGGACGTGGCTTCTCCGACGGCCTCGTGCCGTACTTCGACAAGCTCTCCGGGGATATGGAGTACCTCGAATACCCGGTCCTGACCGGGGTGTTCATGGAGGTGGCCTCCTGGCTCGTGCCCGGTGACGGCACCATCCAGCACCGTGAGCAGATCTACTGGCTGGTGAACTCCGGGATGCTGATGGTCTGCGCCGTCGTCATCGCGGTGTGCGTGACGCGAACGCACCGGCGGCGGCCCTGGGACGGTCTGCTGGTCGCTCTCGCGCCTGCGTTCGCCCTCACCGCCACCATCAACTGGGATCTGCTTGCCATCGCGCTCACGGCCGCCGCGATGCTCATGTGGTCGCGCGGACGGGCCCTGGCCTTCGGTGTACTCCTCGGGCTCGCGACCGCCGCGAAGCTCTACCCGGTGCTGCTGCTCGGGCCGCTCCTGGTGCTGTGCTGGCGCGCAGGGAAGTGGCGGGAGTTCGGGGCCGCGGCGGCGGGAACGGCCGTCTCGTGGCTCGTCGTGAACCTTCCGGTGATGCTCATGGCCCCGGAAGGCTGGAAGAAGTTCTACACCTTCAGCCAGGAGCGCGGCACCGACTTCGGCTCCATCTGGCTCATCCTCCAGCAGCGGATGGACAGCCCCTTCGACACCGACACGGTGAACACCCTGGCCACCGTGCTGATGGCGCTCGCCTGCCTCGCCATCGGGGCTCTCGCCCTGACGGCTCCGCGCCGGCCGCGCTTCGCGCAGCTCGCCCTCCTGGTCGTCGCCGCGTTCATCCTCACCAACAAGGTCTATTCGCCGCAGTACGTCCTGTGGCTCATCCCGCTCGCGGCGCTGGCCCGGCCGCGCTGGCGGGACTTCCTGATCTGGCAGGCCTGCGAGGTCATGTACTTCCTGGGGATCTGGCTGTACCTCGCGTATACGACGAGCGGCGACAAGCACCAGGGGCTGCCGCAGGAGGGCTACCAGCTCGCGATCCTCGCCCACCTCCTCGGCACGCTCTATCTGTGCGCCATGGTGGTCCGGGACATCGTGATGCCGGAACGGGACGTGGTGCGCCGTGATGGTTCCGACGACCCGTCCGGGGGTGTACTCGACCGCGCGCGTGATGTTTTCGTCCTGGGCGGTACGGCGGCACATCCTTCCCGGCACGCAGCGGCGCAGAGCGAGACCGGGACTCATGTCGTCTGGGGCCGGGAGCGGACCGCTGCGACCGGTGATGTTTCGCCCTGAGCGAACTCATGAGGGCTCTCAACGGGAAGGGCCGGGCGCGGAGTTCGCGCCCGGCCCTTTGCCCTACGGCATGAGTGCTTGGCTCAGTGGTCGACCAGGCGGTCGAACTGCGTGGTCGTGTGCCGCAGATGGGCGACCAGTTCCTCGCCGACCTTCGGCTCCGGGGCGTCCGACGGCACGAACAGGATCGACACCTGCATGTGCGGAGGCTCCGCGAACCAGCGCTGCTTGCCGGCCCAGACGAAGGGTGCCAGGTTCCGGTTGACGGTGGCGAGCCCCGCGCGGGCCACGCCCTTGGCGCGCGGCATGACGCCGTGCAGCGCCTTGGGGGCCTCCAGGCCCACGCCGTGCGACGTACCGCCCGCCACCACGACCAGGAACCCGTCCGATGCGGCCTTCTGCTGGCGGTAGCCGAAGCGGTCGCCCTTCGATACGCGGGTGACGTCCAGGACGGAGCCCCGGTACTCGGTCGCGTCGTGGTCGCCCAGCCAGAGGCGCGTACCGATGCGCGCGCGGAACCGGGTCTGCGGGAACTGCTGCTGCAGACGGGCCAGTTCAGGTGCCGAGAGGTGGCTCACGAACATGGTGTGGAGCGGCAGCCGGGCGGCGCGCAGCCGGTCCATCCAGGCGATGACCTCCTCGACGGCGTCCGAGCCGTCGGTGCGGTCGAGCGGCAGGTGGATGCCGAAGCCCTCGAGGCGTACGTCCTCTATGGCGGCGTGCAGGTGCGCGAGGTCCTGCTCGCTGACGCCGTGGCGCTTCATCGAGCTCATGACCTCGATGACGACGCGCGCGCCGACGAGGCCGTGCACGCCTTCCACGGAGGAGACGGAGCGGATGACACGGTCGGGCAGCGGCACCGGCTCCTCGCCCCGGCGGAACGGGGTGAGTACCAGCAGGTCACCGCTGAACCAGTCCTTGATCCGGGCTGCTTCGTAGGTCGTGCCGACGGCCAGCATGTCGGAGCCGAAGCGGATCGCCTCGTCGGCGAGCCGTTCGTGGCCGAAGCCGTAGCCGTTGCCCTTGCAGACGGGCACGAGTCCCGGGAACTGTTCGAGCACCTGCTTGTGGTGTGCCCGCCAGCGCGCGGTGTCGACGTAGAGCGTGAGCGCCATGGCCGGTCCCGGAACCTTTCTCGTGTCTGCGGTGTATCAGAGGTATGGAAGGTAATTGTGCTCGGTCTGCTTGCCCAGCGTCTTCTCGGTCGGCCTGGTCGGTCCGGCCGGCCCGGTCAGCTCGGTCAGCGCTTGGACATATAGATCTCAAGCGCCTTGTGCAGCAGCTTGTTGAGCGGGAAGTCCCACTCGCCGATGTACTCGACGGCCTCGCCGCCGGTGCCGACCTTGAACTGGATCAGACCGAAGAGGTGGTCGGTCTCGTCCAGTGTGTCCGAGATGCCGCGCAGGTCGTAGACGCTCGCACCGAGCGCATACGAGTCGCGGAGCATCCGCCACTGCATGGCGTTGGAAGGGCGCACCTCACGCTTGTGGTTCACGGAGGCGCCGTAGGAGTACCAGACGTGGTTGCCGACGGTCAGCATCGTGGCCGCGGCGAGCGGCTCGCCCTCGTGCTTGGCGATGTAGAGCCGCATGCGGTTGGGGTCCTCGGAGTTGAGGGCCTTCCACTGGCGCTGGAAGTAGCTGAGCGGCCGCGGGCGGAACCGGTCGCGCTCGGCGGTGACCTCGTAGAGCTCCTGCCAGACCGGCAGATCGTCGTAGCCGCCCTGGACGACCTCGACACCGGCCTTGTCGGCCTTCTTGATGTTGCGGCGCCACAGCTGGTTGAAGCTCTTCTGGACATCGTCGAGCGAGCGGTTGGCCAGCGGCACCTGGAACACATAGCGGGGCTGTACGTCACCGAAGCCGGCGCCCCCGTCCTCGCCCTGCTGCCATCCCATCTTGCGCAGCCGGTCGGAGACCTCGAAGGCGCGCGGCTCGATGACATCGGCCTCGACGTCGCGCAGTCGCTTCACATCCGGGTCCTGGATGCCCTTCTTGATGCTCGGGGCGCTCCAGCGGCGGATGACGACCGGCGGGCCCATCTTCACCGAGAAGGCGCCCTGCTGCTTCAGATGGGCCAGCATCGGGTGCAGCCAGTCCTCGAGATTGGGCGCGTGCCAGTTGATGACCGGGCCCTCGGGGAGATAGGCGAGGTAGCGCTTGATCTTGGGCAGCTGGCGGTAGAGCACCAGACCGGCACCGACCAGCTCACCGCTCTTGTCGAACCAGCCCAGGCTCTCGGACCGCCACTCGTTCTTCACATCAGCCCACGCCGGGACCTGGCAGTGGCTCGCCGAGGGCAGGCTCTGGATATATGCCAGATGCTGCTCTCGGCTGATGGTCCTCAGGGTCAGGCTCATGCGGGGCGCTCCTCGGCTGGTGTGTCCCCATGGGGCAGGGGCTTCCGGCTCACGCGCCGAAGCCTACTGCGCCCGGGGAGCGCCCCGACTGGCCGTATGGAAGGTCAGCCTTGCCGGGCCCGTGTCCGGGGCCCGGAAGAGCCTCTCAGCCGAGCACTCCGCCGAAGAGACCGCCGTGTGCCATGCCGAGGAAGAAGCCCACGGCCGAGGCGCCCAGGCCGAGGATCAGCCAGAAGCGCTCACGGGTCGTCTCGGAGATGAACTGGCCGTAGGCGCCCGTGAGGATTCCCACGAGCCCCGTCCAAGAACTCAGCAGATGAAGGTTGTGGAACATCGCCGAGACGAAGGCGATGACCCCGAGCACCAGGGTCACGGCGAGAAGCGTGTCCTGGAGCGGATGGGGCTTGCCGTCCGTGGCGAAAAGGGAGGTGGCGGTGTTGGGTCGCATTGCCTGTGCCATGTGGCACCTCCTGGCGGAGAAGGCGGCGCATCGTAGCGCCATAGACACCCGATGTGTACAGAGTGCGGCTCCTGACCGCCGGATTTCAACCGGAAGCCGACGTGCGGGTACTCTGTACCGTCTGCACCGGTGTCTGCCCAGGCCACAACAACGCTCCTCGTCCGCGAGGCCCGCTTGTCAGTGGTGGCCGATACCGTTGCGTACGCATCACGACCCTCCTGCCACGGAACGACCGTGGCCGCTGAGTCCAAAGGAGGTGGGTTCCACATGCGTCACTACGAGGTGATGGTCATCCTCGACCCCGATCTCGAGGAGCGCGCTGTCTCCCCGCTGATCGAGAACTTCCTCTCCGTCGTCCGTGAGGGCAACGGAAAGGTCGAGAAGGTCGACACCTGGGGCCGTCGTCGTCTCTCGTACGAGATCAAGAAGAAGCCCGAGGGCATCTACTCGGTCATCGACCTGCAGGCCGAGCCTGCGGTCGTCAAGGAGCTCGACCGCCAGATGAACCTGAACGAGTCGGTCCTCCGGACCAAGGTCCTCCGTCCCGAGATGCACTGAGCTCTTTAGCTCAGTTCTCGGGATTCGAGTAGCAGCAAGCAGCCAGCAGCAAACCCGCCGAGAGGTACCCCCATGGCAGGCGAGACCGTCATCACGGTCGTCGGCAATCTTGTCGATGACCCCGAGCTGCGCTTCACCCCCTCCGGTGCGGCGGTCGCGAAGTTCCGTGTCGCGTCCACCCCCCGCACCTTCGACCGTCAGACCAATGAGTGGAAGGACGGCGAGAGCCTGTTCCTGACCTGCTCGGTCTGGCGTCAAGCGGCGGAGAACGTCGCGGAGTCGCTTCAGCGAGGCATGCGCGTCATCGTGCAGGGCCGCCTGAAGCAGCGGTCCTACGAGGACCGCGAGGGCATCAAGCGCACGGTCTACGAGCTGGACGTCGACGAGGTCGGCGCCAGCCTTCGCAACGCCACGGCCAAGGTCACCAAGACCACCGGTCGCGGTGGCCAGGGTGGTTACAGCGGCGGTGGCGGCCAGCAGGGCGGCGGCAACTGGGGCGGTGGCTCCGGTGGCGGTCAGCAGCAGGGTGGCGGCGGTGCTCCCGCCGACGACCCCTGGGCGACCGGCGCGCCGGCCGGCGGCGGCCAGCAGCAGGGCGGCGGCGGTGGCGGCTGGGGCGGAAGCTCCGGCGGCTCCGGCGGCGGCTACTCGGACGAGCCCCCCTTCTAGGCCCCTGGGCCGAGGGCGGGTCGTACCCAAACTTCTTGATCACACAGGAGAAACACCATGGCAAAGCCGCCTGTGCGCAAGCCGAAGAAGAAGGTCTGCGCATTCTGCAAGGACAAGGTCCAGTACGTGGACTACAAGGACACGAACATGCTGCGGAAGTTCATTTCCGACCGCGGCAAGATCCGTGCCCGCCGCGTGACCGGCAACTGCACGCAGCACCAGCGTGACGTCGCCACGGCCGTGAAGAACAGCCGTGAGATGGCGCTGCTGCCCTACACGTCCACCGCGCGATAAGGGAAGGGTGACAGAAGCATGAAGATCATCCTCACCCACGAGGTCTCCGGCCTCGGCGCCGCCGGCGACGTCGTAGACGTCAAGGACGGCTACGCTCGCAACTACCTGATCCCGCGGAAGTTCGCTATCCGCTGGACCAAGGGTGGCGAGAAGGATGTCGAGCAGATTCGTCGCGCTCGCAAGATCCACGAGATCCAGACCATCGAGCAGGCCAACCAGATCAAGGGCCAGCTCGAGGCCGTCAAGGTTCGCCTTGCCGTCCGCTCCGGCGACGCCGGTCGTCTCTTCGGTTCCGTCACCCCGGCCGACGTCGCTTCGGCGATCAAGGCTTCCGGTGGCCCCGAGGTCGACAAGCGCCGCATCGAGCTGGGCTCGCCGATCAAGACGCTGGGCGCCCACGAGACGTCCGTGCGTCTGCACCCCGAGGTGGCCGCCAAGGTCAGCATCGAGGTCATCGCCGCCTGATCGCGGTACTCGGCATAGCTGAGACATAGCGTGGGGCCCGCACCCTTGGGGGTGCGGGCCCCACGTGTTTCACGTGAAACAGGCACGTGAAACAGATGTCGGCTGCGGTGTGAAACCGGCGGCAGTTGTCCGAGGTCAGCGTGTCGCGCCGGTGACGATCCACCGGCCAGACTTCGCTCGTAGCCACAGCGTCAGCATGCGGACCGCCATCATCAGCGTCATGGCACCCCAGAGCGCGGTCAGGCCACCGCCCATGGAGGGCACCAGAAGCGCGACCGGGGTGAACACGGCGAGCGTCGCCAGCATGGCCCACGCGAGATACGGGCCGTCACCGGCTCCCATCAGCACACCGTCCAGGACGAAGACGATGCCTGAGATCGGCTGCGAGAGGGCCACGACCAGCAGGGCGACGAACGCGGCATCGTGCACGCTGGTGTCACTTGTGAACAGCGGCAGGAAGACCGGCCGGGCCGCGATCACAAGCAGGCCGAGCACGATCCCGGACGCGATGCCCCACTGCACCATGCGGCGGCAGGCGTCACGGGCTCCCTGAGTGTCGCCCGCGCCCAGATAGCGTCCGATGATGGCTTGCCCGGCGATGGCGATGGCATCGAGGGCGAAGGCCAGCAGGCTCCATAGCGTCAGGATGATCTGGTGGGCGGCGATATCTGCGTCACCGAGTCGGGCTGCGACCGCGGTCGCGATCATGAGGATGGCGCGCAGCGAGAGCGTGCGGACGAGCAACGGCACACCGGCCTGGGCACAGGCCCGGATTCCGGCGGCGTCCGGGCGCAGCGAGGCGTGGTACCGGCGTGCCCCACGCACCACGACGACAAGATAGGCGGCTGCCATCCCGAGTTGGGCGATGACCGTGCCCCAGGCGGATCCTGCGATGCCGAGGCCGGCGCCGTAGACGAGGCCGACATTGAGGAGGGCGTTGGCCACGAAACCGGCGATTGCCACGTACAGCGGAGTCTTGGTGTCCTGCAGGCCGCGGAGCACTCCGGTGGCGGCGAGGACGACGAGCATGGCCGGGATGCCGAGGGCGGAGATACGCAGATACGTGATCGCGTGCGGAGCAGCTGTCTGGGAGGCGCCGAAGAGGTCGACGATCGCGGGTGCGGTGGGGAGGATGACGGCGACGACGGCCGCACCGATCAGCAGGGCGAGCCAGATGCCGTCCATGCCCTGACGGATCGCGGACTGCATATCGCCGGCGCCGACCCTGCGGGCGACGGCGGCGGTGGTGGCGTACGCGAGAAAGACGAAGATGCTGACGCCCGTCATCAGAAGGGCGGAGGCGACGCCGAGACCGGCGAGTTGGGCCGTGCCGAGATGGCCCACGATGGCGGTGTCGGCCATGACGAAGAGCGGTTCGGCGACCAGGGCTCCGAAGGCGGGAACGGCGAGCGCGATGATCTCTCGGTCATGCTGTCTTCGGACGCCCTTGGCGGTCGGAGGAGCCTGTGTCATGAGCACCAATGTAATCTTCCACAGGTAAGAGATGCAATGGCATAGAGACCCTTACTTATCTGTCGACTCGAACCGTCGTGCCGCACCGTTTGTTCTGATCTTGGTCCGACTGGGGAAGTTTTTCTTATGCACAGCTGGGGGACAACAAAACCGCAGGTCAGAGCCTATCTCGTGGAACGCCTGAGGGCTTGTTCACAGAACTGTCCACCGAGCCGTGCACAGGATTGGGCGGGTTCTCCACAGCATCGGGTCCGTCATCCACACCGCCTGTGGATAACCAGATTGGCTGACGGTGCCCGCGGCCCTACCGTGGTCCGGCGCCCGCCCCGTTTTCCACTCTCGGAAACCCGGCAAAACCAACGCGTCAGAAGCGGAGTTGGGCCCTCGGTTTGTCAGTGTCGTGCCGTAAGAAAGAGGGGCACGGCGAGGTCCGCGAGCGGCGGACGGGAGGAGGTGGGCCGGTGAGTATTTCCGAGCCCTTGGACGACCCCTGGGCCGACAGCGGTCCGGGCGACCGCCTGCCCGTTTCCCGTCAGCGCCGGGACGGTGCCGGAGGAGGCCGCGACGACCACGACAGGGGCCGGGAAGGCGGTTCGTGGGAAGGCGGCGGTGCCACCTTCGAGCGCGTGCCGCCCCAGGACCTTGACGCGGAGCAGTCGGTGCTCGGCGGCATGCTGCTTTCCAAGGACGCGATCGCCGATGTCGTCGAGGTGCTCAAGGGCCACGACTTTTATCGCCCCGCGCACGAAACGATCTACCAGGCCATTCTCGACCTGTACGCCAAGGGCGAGCCGGCCGACCCGATCACCGCGGCCGCTGAGCTCACCAAGCGTGGTGAGATCACCAAGGTCGGTGGCGCATCGTATCTGCACACACTTGTTCAGTCGGTCCCCACCGCGGCGAACGCCGAGTACTACGCGGAGATCGTCCACGAGAGAGCGGTTCTGCGCCGTCTGGTCGAGGCGGGTACCCGCATCACGCAGATGGGATACGCGGCCGACGGCGATGTGGACGAGATCGTCAACAGCGCCCAGGCCGAGATCTACGCCGTCACCGAGCAGCGGACCAGCGAGGACTATCTGCCGCTCGGCGACATCATGGAGGGCGCCCTCGACGAGATCGAGGCGATCGGGTCCCGCAGCGGCGAGATGACCGGTGTGCCCACTGGCTTCACGGACTTCGACTCCCTGACCAATGGTCTGCACCCGGGCCAGATGATCGTCATCGCGGCCCGTCCGGCCATGGGTAAGTCCACCCTGGCCCTGGACTTCGCACGAGCAGCATCGATCAAGAACAATCTGCCGAGCGTCATCTTCTCGCTGGAAATGGGCCGCAACGAGATCGCGATGCGACTGCTCTCCGCCGAGGCGCGGGTGGCGCTGCACCATATGCGGTCCGGCACGATGACGGACGAGGACTGGACGCGCCTCGCCCGCCGGATGCCCGATGTCTCGGCCGCGCCGCTCTACATCGACGATTCCCCGAACCTGTCGATGATGGAGATCCGCGCCAAGTGCCGTCGCCTCAAGCAGCGCAATGACCTGCGCCTTGTCGTCATCGACTATCTGCAGCTGATGCAGTCCGGCGGTTCCAAGCGGGCCGAGAGCCGCCAGCAGGAAGTCTCGGACATGTCCCGAAACCTCAAGCTGCTCGCCAAGGAGCTCGAGGTCCCGGTCATCGCGCTCTCACAGCTGAACCGTGGTCCCGAGCAGCGCACGGACAAGAAGCCGATGGTCTCCGACCTGCGTGAATCCGGTTCGATCGAGCAGGACGCGGACATGGTCATCCTGCTGCACCGTGAGGATGCCTACGAGAAGGAATCGCCACGCGCAGGCGAGGCGGATCTGATCGTGGCCAAGCACCGTAATGGTCCGACGGCCACGATCACGGTCGCCTTCCAGGGCCACTACTCACGCTTCGTGGACATGGCGCAGACCTGATCCCGGGCCTGACCGGCGACCCGGCGGGCGGCGACCCGGCGGTCGGCGACTCACGAGCGGCTACCGGCTACCGGCCACCGGCGGGATCCGGCGGGGGACATGCAGAGGCCTGGCCCATGGAGATCGCGCGCCGCGTCGGCGAAGAGATCCATGACACGTGACTCCGCGAGGGGCGAAAACGGCTCGACCACAGGCCGCTCTGACGGTGGACTGTGACCATGACGTCTCTCCGTACTGGTTCAGCTGCCTCCCCCGCGGGCGCCCGGCACGATGCCGCAGTCCCGGCCGGCGCCCACGACCGCGTCCCCGACGGCGACTTCACCGAACTGCTCCCCGCCACCAGGAGAGCACTCCTGCAGCGCACGGCGGTGGCGCAGTCCGAGGGCCGCGCCCCCTCGCTGGTCGCCGCCGTGGTCCGGGACGGGCAGCCGGTCTGGAGCGGCGCGCGAGGCTCCGTCGACGGACAGACGCCGGACGGCACCACCCAGTACCGCATCGGATCCATCACCAAGACCTTCACGGCGGTCCTCGTCATGCGGCTGCGGGACGAGGGTCTACTGGACCTCGGCGACCCGCTGGAGAAGCACCTCTCCGGCACCGGCGCCGACGGGGTGACGATCGGCCAGCTGCTCGCCCACACCAGTGGCCTCGCCGCGGAGTCCCCTTCGCCATGGTGGGAGCGGACCCCCGGCACCCTGCGTCCCGGACTCGAAGACGTCCTGGGCGAGAGGCCGTTCCGGCATCCCTCCGGACAGCGGCATCACTACTCCAACCCCGGCTATACGCTGCTCGGCTCGCTCGTGGAGAAGCTCCGGGGCGCGCCCTGGGCGGAGGTGCTTGGCCGTGAGGTGCTCGAACCGCTCGGCCTGCACCGTACGAGCGTTCAGCCGCAGGCTCCCTATGCCCCCGGCCTGGCCGTGCACCCCTGGGCGGATGTGGTTCTGCCGGAGCCCGTCGAGGACCTCGGACTGATGGCACCCGCCGGTCAACTGTGGTCGACCACCGAGGACTTGGGGAAGTTCGCGGTCTTCCTGGCGCAGGGGAACGAGCGTGTGCTGAGCGCGGAGTCGGTACGGGAGATGCGCACCCCGGCGGCCCTGCCAGAGGGCGGCTGGGAGAGCGGGTACGGCCTGGGGGTCCAGCTGATCCGTTGGGACACCCGGATGCTGGCCGGGCACACGGGTTCACTGCCGGGGTTCGTTGCCTGTCTGCTGCTGAGTGAGAAGGACGGGCTTGCCGCTGTCGCACTGGCCAACTGCACCTCGGGTCCGCTGATCGCGACCCTGACCGGTGAGCTCGTGCAGATCGTCGCCGATGCCGAGCCGCGGATCCCGGAGACCTGGCGCCCGGCACCTGAAGTCGACCGCGCAGTGCTGGGGTTGACGGGCTCCTGGTACTGGGGGACGCATGCTTTCGGGCTGCGCCTTGTGGCGGACGGCGGCATCGAGCTGGGGCCGCTGTCCCCGGGCGGCCGCCGTTCACGTTTCCTGGCGGAGGCCGAGGACACCTGGATCGGTCTGGACGGCTACTACGCGGGGGAGACGCTGCGTGCGGTACGGCGGGCGGACGGAGCGGTGAGCCACCTGGATCTGGGGTCGTTCGTCTTCACGCGTGAGCCCTACGAAGTGGGGGCGCCGGTGCCCGGAGGAGTTGACCCGGAGGGCTGGCGCGGCAGCAGGAGTTGAGCCGGTTCGTCCTTGAGCCTCCCTGTTTCACGTGAAACAGGGAGGCATATCAAGCCCGGCCGAGCTGGAGCTTGAAGCCCACGTGTGAGGCCGTGAACCCGAGGCGCTCGTAGAACCGGTGCGCGTCCGTGCGGCCGGCGTTGGACGTCAGCTGCACCAACTGACAGTCCAGGCGCCGGGATTCATCGATGGCCCACTCGATCAGCCTGGTGCCGAGGCCGCTGCCGCGCTCGTCGGCGTGGATGCGTACAGCCTCGATCAGAGCGCGGGTCGAGCCCTGCAGGGACAGGCCCGGGATGACCGTGAGCTGCAGGGTGCCGACGACCCGTCCCTCGCGTTCGGCCACGACGAGATGCTGATGAGGGTCCTCGGCGAGGCGGGCGAAAGCCGCCTCGTACGGCGTGAGGTCGCCAGGCGACTCGCGCTGTGCGCCCAGGGTGTCATCGGCGAGCATGTCCACGATGGCGGCCAGGTCGTCGCGCGTGGCCGGCCGTATCTCAAGATCTCCCATGAGCCGCAGCCTATGCGCGGTGGCGCCCGGGCCGTGCCGGGACGTGGAACCAGGCCGCGGTGCCGACCTCGCTAGGCCGGCACGCGCAGCGACTCGACGGCCCTGACCAGCGGGGCGAGCTCCGGGTTCTCCGCAGCCCCGTCGAGCGCCTCGCGCAGCGCGGCGTCATTGGTGGGCCGGGCCTCGGCGAGGAGCTGGGTCCCTGCCTCGCTCACATCCGTGTAGATCCCACGGCGGTCGGTCGGGCAGAGGTACCGGGACAGGAGGCCGCGGTCCTCCAGGCGCGTGACGAGCCGGGTGGTGGCGCTCTGGCTGAGGACGACGGCGTCGGCGACCTGCTTCATCTGCAGATGGCCGCCCGGTCCGTCGTGCTGGCGGCTGAGCACATCGAGCAGGGAGTACTCGCGGACGCTCAGGCCGTGCTTGGCCTGCAGCGCGCGCTCGATATGAGCCTCGATCTTCCCGTGGAGCAAGGAGAGAGCGCACCAGCCCTGCGAGAGGGCAGTCAGTGCGGGGTCCGTCGCTGTCATGGCTCTTGCCTCCTTGCCTGCTGTCCCGGGGCGGCTGAGGCCAGGATAGACCACAACCGAGATAGCCCGCGTTTGCAATTAACCAGCGTCTGCAATTATTGTGAACGCTCGTAAGGCGCAGACGCAATCTTTGGGAAGGTGCAACCCCATGCCTCTCGCACTCCTGGCCCTGGCGATCGGGGCCTTCGGCATCGGAACCACCGAATTCGTGATCATGGGGCTCCTCCCCGAGGTGGCCGACGACTTCGATGTCTCGATTCCCCTGGCCGGTTACCTGGTGACCGGCTACGCCCTGGGCGTCGTCCTGGGCGCTCCCCTGATGACCGCCCTCGGCACCAAGATCTCGCGCAAGCGGATGCTGATGCTCCTGATGGGGCTGTTCATCGTCGGGAACGTGCTGTCCGCCCTCGCGCCCGTCTTCGGCGTGATGCTGGCCGGCCGCGTGGTCGCCTCACTCGCGCACGGCGCCTTCTTCGGCATCGGCTCGGTCGTGGCGGCCGATCTGGTCGCCCCGGAGAAGAAGGCCGGAGCCATCGCCATGATGTTCACGGGCCTGACGGTCGCGAATGTCGTCGGTGTGCCCCTCGGCACGCTGGTCGGGCAGAGCGCCGGCTGGCGGACCACCTTCGCGATCGTCGCCGCGCTCGGTGTCGTCGGACTGCTCGGCGTCGCCAAGCTGGTGCCCGACATGCCCAAGCCCGAGGGCGTACGGCTTCGCCATGAGCTGGCGGCCTTCCGCAATGTGCAGGTGCTGCTCGCCATGGCGATGACGGTGCTCGGATTCGGCGGCGTGTTCGCGGCCATCACCTACATCACGCCGATGATGACCGATGTCGCCGGCTACGCGGGCTCGTCTGTCACCTGGCTGCTCGTGCTGTTCGGCCTCGGGATGGTCGGCGGCAATCTCATCGGCGGCCGGTTCGCGGACCGCGCCCTGATGCCGATGCTGTACGTCGCGCTCGGCGCCCTCGCCGTCGTGCTCGCCCTGTTCACGCTCACCGCGCACAACAAGATCGCGGCCGCCGTGACCATCACGCTGATCGGCGCTCTGGGCTTCGCGACCGTACCGCCGCTGCAGAAGCGGGTTCTCGATCAGGCCTCGGGAGCGCCCACCCTCGCCTCGGCCGTCAACATCGGTGCCTTCAACCTCGGCAATGCCCTCTCGGCCTGGCTGGGCGGCATCGTCATCGCGGCCGGCCTCGGCTACACCGCACCGAACTGGGTGGGCGCCGTACTCGCCGCCTCCGCCCTGGTCCTCGCGATCCTCTCGGCCGGCCTGGAGCGGCGTACGGCCGGAACTGCCCGGATCGTCGCGTCCGGCGCCCCCGTGGAGCACGCCGCCGCGGCCCACCACTGACCCGCACACTTCTCACGGGCCGCCACCCGGCAGGCCCAACTGCACAACCCCGCAAGGAGATTGACCATGAACGCCGCCACCACCGTCACCGCTGTCACCCCGCTGTCCACCGCCGATGCCGAGCTCCTGGTGGAGGCAGCCCGCAAGGCCGCCGAGGCGGCCGGGGTGACGGTCAGCGTCACCGTCCTCGACGCCGGCGGTCATCTGCTGGCCTTCCGGCGTGACGACCGCGCCGTGCTGATCTCGGGTGAGACCAGCACCCGCAAGGCCTACACCGCACTGCAGTTGAACGCACCCACCGCCGACCTCGTGGACGCGGTCCAGCCGGGCGGCCCCTTCCACACGCTCCCGACCGCCCTCGACCGGCCGCTGCTCTTCATCGCGGGCGGTGTGCCGGTCCACCGTGACGGCCGGCTGATCGGTGCGCTCGGTGTCGGCGGTGGCGCACCGGAGCAGGACCACGGCTTCGCCACGGCCGCCGTGGAGAGCCTGGCCGTATAAGGCCGAAGGCTTGGACCAGCAGGCCAAGGTCAAGTACCGGGCCAGGGCTGCGGATCAGCCCGCCGCGACCGTGAGGGGTGCGAAGCGCCGCGTCCAGTCGCCGGGCAGTTCGGGGATGCCGTAGGTCATCACCGCGTTGAAGCTCCAGGACTCCAGGCCCTGGAGCTTGAGCCATGACAGGAGCTCTTCGTGGCGTACGTCGATGTCCGTGCGCAGCGGGCGGTCCGTGTGGGCGGCGAGTGAGGCGACGAGTGCCTTGGCGATCTCGGTGTCCCGGGCGATCAGCGGGCCCACGACATGGGTGTCCATGTTCGGCCAGGCGGCGGCGAATCCGATGAGGCCGTCGCCGTCTTCGGCCACCCGCAGCTGGTCGGCGAAGGCCGGAAGCCGGGTGATCATGTGGGTCCTGTCGGAGCCGAAGACCTCGGAGTCCAGGCGCAGGATGGCCTGGAGATCCTCGGCGGTCGCGGGCCGGGTGGCCACAGTGGGGGCCGGACCGGAAGGGCTGAAGCGGCCACGGAGCATCTCTGCGCGGCCAGTTGTCTTGAAACCGAGCTCTTCGTACAGCGGCCGGCCGTACGGCGTGGCGTGCAGGGTCAGCGGGGTGGCGGCCGCCTCGGTCACGACCTGCTGCATCAGCCGACGCCCGATTCCCTTTCTGGCGTGGCGTTCCGCGACCAGCATCATGCCGATGGCCGCCAGGTCGGGACGCTCGTGAGGGCCGTACTCGGTCACGACACAGGCGCTCATCAGGCCGCCCTCCGGGTCGTCGATGCCATAGCCGGTGCCCGCGGAGAGCAGGAGGCCCCACTTGTGTTCCTCGCGGGGCCAGCCGCGGTTCTCGGACAGATCGGCGCAGGCGGTCAGATCACGCGGCGTCAGCCGGCGGATGGGCAGCGCGGAGAGAGAAGGTGTCGACACGCGGGTCAGGCTGGCTGACGTACGGCCCTGCCGTCCACCGCTTTACGTGCAGTGGCCCGGTGCTTTCGGCCACGTTTCGTCAGGCCCCAGGGCTTCAGGACGGAGATCACCGTCATGAAGAGATACGCGGACAGGGAGACGATGGGGCCCATCACCAAGTCGTTCGGGTCGGCCAGCGGGGCCCCGGAGGCCACCGTCTCGGCGGCGTCGGCGACGCCCGGACGCAGCGCGAAGGTCGAGGCCGCGGTGGTCGCGAGGGTGAGCCAGAACTTCGTGTAGACCCAGCGGTGTCTGGCGAGCCCCCACGGTGTCCCCAGGGAGAGCACAAGGCCGCTCAGGAGGGTGAGCAGGGCGAGGGGGAGGACCAGCCAGTCCGCGAAGACGTGCATGGAGCGGACGGCGGCCTCGGTCATGGCCGGGGATTCGGTGGTGATCGCCGTGATGGCCAGAGCGAGCAGTCCGAGCGTGAGCCCGAGCCAGCCGGCGGCGGCGACTACATGGACAACCAGGGTGGCCCGTCGTGTGGGGCGGTCGAGTTTCACGTGAAACAAGGTCCCGCGAACAGGCCCCTGAGGGCGTCTGCCCGGGGGAGTAAGCCCGCATACTCGCTGGGGCGTAGGGGCCACTAGCCTCGGCGTACATGGCGCGACTGCACTTGTTCGACCTGGACGGGACCCTGCTGTACGGCACGGCCGCCCCCGTGGAGATCTCCCGTCGGCTCGGCCTGGAGGCGGAGATCGCGGAGCTGGAGCGGGAGTTCATCGCCCGTCGTATAGGACCGCTGGAGTACGCGGTGCGGGTCCGCGAGCTCTGGGCGGAGCTGACACCGGAGCATGTGGCGGCCGCCTTCACCGGCGCCCCGTGGCTGTCCCGGATCCGGGACACCTGGGCGGAGATACGAAGACGCGGCGACTACTGCGCGGTGATCTCACTGTCCCCGTCGTTCTTCGTGGAGCGCCTCCTCGAATGGGGTGCGCATGCCGCGTACGGCTCGCGCTTTCCGGAGGTGCCGTTCACCGAGCCGATCGACCCGGCCGGGATTCTGAGCGCGGCCGCGAAGGTGGAGATCGCAGACCGGCTGTGCACGTCCTTCGGTGTGGAGCGCGCGGATTGCGTCGCGTATGGCGACTCGATGTCCGATGCGGAGCTCTTCGCGACCGTTCCGGTATCGGTCGCGGTCAATGCTGACCACCACATCGCCTATCTCGCCACACACTCCTACGAAGGGCAGGACCTGTGGGATGCATACGAAATGGTGTGCCGCGACGGGTAATTGGGGAATTGCGGGTCCGGGCCCGGCGAATTCCGTACGAGGGGTGAGGGGCTTGTGCGTCCTGCCGCTGCCGGTATGGTCGACTCCGGTTGATGCGGGGGCGCCAGTGGCGCGCGCGTAGGTCAATGGAGCCTAACGTCAGGGAGGGATCGGTTACCCGGAGTTCCCGCTATTTGTCCGATGTGAGGGCACAAGGTGGCAGGCTGCAGTGACGGGACTGCGGCCAATATCACATTCTCGGCCTACTCGTCCGTATTGGACGGGAAGTCGAGGTTCAATGTGGTCCCAATTGCTTTCCGGGCAGAGCGGGGAATAGCGAGCACCTTCCCGACAGGAAGTGCACAGACCGACCGAAAGATGTTCGAGGCGAGGCACAGAATGGACGCTCCGACCACCACGTCGGCCGACAACGGCACTTCCGGCGACGACGGGGGCGGCGGCTGGTTCACCCCGCGCAAGAAGCAGGCGCACCCGGCCGAGCAGTCCGAGCCGGGGAACACCGGCGCCGTCCGGGAGGAGCGAATACCCGAGGCGCGGCGCCCGGAAGAGCCGATGCGCGAGGACCGCTCCCCCTGGGGACGGCAGGACAGCCGGCCCCCGCAGGACGCTCGGCAGGATGGCCGACCGCCGCAGAGCCACCCGTCGGGACCTCACGAGCCGTCGCAGAGCCGCACACACGAGCCGTCACAGAGCCGCCCTCACGAGCCGTCACAGAGCCGCCAGTCCGAGCACGCCACTGTGCCCCCGGAGACCGTCCCCGTCGGGGCCGCCGCCGTAGCCGGTGGCACCGGGGCCCCTCGTACCGCCACAGCCGGGTACGGAGCCGCTGCTGAGCCTGTCGGGCCCCGCGACGAGACCGCTCAGCCGACGCCCGCTCCCGAAGCAGCGGGAGCGGCCGAAGCAGCCGGAGCCACGGAAGCCGCTGACACACACGGCACCGGCGGTGCCACGGTCACCCAGGCCGCCTCCCCGGACGCGGTCCTCATCCAGCGCACCATGGCCGAGGTCGGTCCGGTCGCCGACAAGGTCACCTCCTACTTCTACGCCCTGCTCTTCGTGCGTCATCCGGATCTGCGCATGCTGTTCCCGGCTTCGATGGACACCCAGCGCGACCGGCTGTTGAGGGCGCTCCTCACGGCCGCCGAGAACATCGACAACACCGAAGTGCTGGTCGGGTATCTCAAGAACCTCGGCCGCGGCCACCGCAAGTACGGCACCCAGCCCGAGCACTACCCGGCCGTCGGTGAGGCCCTCATCGGCTCACTGAGCCGCTATGCGAGCTCCATCTGGAACGAGGAGACCGAGGCCGCCTGGGTGCGCGCCTACACCACGATCTCCCAGATCATGATCGACGCGTCGGCGGAGGACGAACTGCGGGCACCCGCCTGGTGGTTCGGCGAGGTCGTCTCGCACGATCTCAGGACGCCCGACATCGCGGTGATCACGGTCCGGCCCGACCAGCCGTACCCCTTCCTGGCCGGGCAGTACACCAGCCTGGAGACCCCGTGGTGGCCCCGGGTCTGGCGGCACTACTCGTTCGCGTCCGCGCCGCGTCCCGACGGGCTGCTGACCTTCCACGTCAAGGCGGTTCCGGCGGGCTGGGTCTCCAACGCCCTGGTGCACCGCGCCCGGCCCGGTGACACGATCCGGCTCGGCCCGCCCGCGGGAAGCATGATCGTCGACCATGGCACCGACAACGGAATGCTCTGCCTGGGCGGTGGCACCGGGATCGCGCCCATCAAGGCGCTGGTCGAGGATGTCGCCGAGCACGGTGAGCGGCGCCCGGTCGAGGTCTTCTACGGGGCCCGTACGGACCATGACCTCTACGACATCGACACCATGCTGCGGCTGCAGCAGAGCCACCCGTGGCTCTCCGTGCGACCGGTGATCGACACGCTGGACCAGCAGGGGCAGCTTCCGGACGCGGTACGCGAGTACGGCCCGTGGAACGAGTACGACGCCTATCTCTCGGGCCCGCCCGGCATGATCCGCAGCGGGCTGCACGCCCTGCGGGACGCGGGTATCCCGTCCGACCGGATCCGGCACGACTCCCTCGAGGAACTGGTCGCGGCAGCGGACTGACGCCCCACGCGCGGGAGTTACCCCAGATCGGGTGCGTGCATCGCGCGTACGCCCTCGATGTTGCCGTCCAGATAGTGCCGCAGGGACAGCGGTACGAGATGGACCGAGGCGATCCCGACGCGGGTGAAGGGGATCCGTACGATCTCGTACTCGCCGGTGGGCTCCTCGACTTCGGGGCCGTGCCGCAGGGACGCGTCCATGGAGTCGAGACGGCAGACGAAGAAGTGCTGCACCTTCACCCCGGTGGCACCGCCGTCCGCGCCGATGTGCTCCACCGTGTCGACGAAGCAGGGCACCACATCGGTGATCTTCGCTCCGAGTTCCTCGTGCACCTCGCGGTGCAGGGCGTGGACGACGGTGGTGTCCTCGGGCTCGACTCCCCCGCCGGGCGTGACCCAGTACGGGTCGACACCGGGCTTGGTGCGCTTGATGAGGATCAGGTCGTCGCCGTCCAGGAGGACGGCACGTGCGGTGCGCTTGACCACGGGTCGGACGGTCATGGAAGAAATGTGGCCCGTCGTGTTCCACGTGAAACCCGTCGTGTTCTACGTGAGTCCCGTCATGTTCCACGTGAAACACGACGTATGCGTGCCGGAGGGACGGTCAGCTCCACTCGGCGGCGGCACGCAGCAGCCATTCGTGGGCCCGCGCGATATGCGGCATGGCCAGTGTGCCGGTGCGCACGACCAGGAAATAAGTGCGCAGGGGCGGCACGGGAGGGTCGAGCACCGCGATGACGTCGCCGCGCTCCAGGGCTTCGGCGCACAGATAGCGGGGCAGCACCGCAAGGCCCGCGCCTGCGGCGGCACAGGCCAGAACGGCGCGCAGGTCGGGGACGACGACCGTGCCGGAGGCGGCGGGCCGGGAGTCGAAGACCGCGGCCCAGTAACGGGCCACGAGGGGCAGCGACTCATGTACTTCGACCACCGGCAGGGCGCCCAGGTCGGGCGCTCCGGGCTGCTCGAACTCACTCGGGCCGATCCTCTTCGCCAGGCCGGGAGCGGCCACCAGAACATGTTCCTCGTCGCAGAGCGCACTCGCTGTGAGCAGTGCGCCGCGTGGCCGCGCCGTGGAAATGGCCAGATCGTGATGCCCGGCGGCGAGCCCTTCGAGGGTTTCCTCGGCGTTGCCGAAGGAGGCGCGCAGCGCATAGCCCTGGCCGTCCTCGCCGCTGAGCAGGGTGAGAGCGGGCAGGGCGCGTTCAGCTGTGAACTCGGGCGGCCCCGCCAGATGAAGGGTGCGGACCGGCGACTCCTCGTCCGGGGCGCTCTCGGCGATCTCCACCAGGGCGTCCAGATGCGGCGCCGCCTTGTGTGCCAGCTCGTCGCCGATGGTCGTGGGGGTCACTCCGCGGGCCTGCCGTAAGAAGAGCGGGCGGCCCAACTGCCGTTCCAGGGTGCGGATCTGTGAGGTGACAGCGGGCTGGGAGAGCCCGAGCAGGGCGGCGGCGCGAGTGAAGGAGCCGGCCCGGTGCACCGTGACAAACGTGCGCAGCAAGGCCAGATCCATCCGAAGCCCTCTCCCCTCCCCAAGCTCCCGCAGGCGCCCAACTATAAATAAGTCGATAGGTCTCTGTCGCTACTGTGATTGGACACTGACACAGAGTCAACTAGCCTTGTGCGCGCGGTTCTTCGCGCGCAGAACCGGGACGGTCCGAGCCACGAGGGGGGAGGCTCGGACCGTCCGTTGTGCGTAGGCGCCGTACTGCCGTACCGCGGGGCCGGCGCACCGTACGGGAGCCGTGGTGCCGGCTAGCCGGCCGACTCGTCGAGCGCGCGCAGCACATCCGCCACGAGGTCCGCCTCGTCCTCCGCACCGGCGGAGAAACGGATGAAGCCCTCCGGGACGGCATCACCGCCCCAGCGGCCGCGCCGCTCGGCGGTGGACCGTACACCGCCGAAGCTCGTGGCGTCCTCGACCAGATGCAGCGCCGCCAGAAAACGCTCGGCACGCGCGCGTGACGGCAGCGTGAAGGAGACGACGCTGCCGAACCGCCGCATCTGCTGAGTGGCGATCTTGTGCGAGGGGTCGTCGGGCAGTCCCGGATAGCGCAGACCGCTCACCTCGGCACGCGTCCGCAGCGCCTCGGCGACCGCCAGGGCGTTGTCGGTCTGCCGGTCGATCCGCAGTTGCAGTGTGGCCAGCGAACGGTGGGCGAGCCAGGCCTCCATGGGCCCCGGAATCGCGCCGACGATCTTGCGCCAGCGCCGGACGCCGGCCATCTGCTCCGGGTCCCGGCCGGTCACATAGCCGAGGAGCAGATCCCCGTGGCCGGTGAGGCCCTTGGTGCCGCTGGCCACCGAGAAGTCCGCACCGAGTTCGAGGGGGCGCTGCCCCAGAGGAGTGGCCAGGGTGTTGTCGATCGCCACGCGGGCGCCCTGAGCATGTGCGGCGGCCACAAGCCGCCTGATGTCACACACATCGAGCCCCGGGTTCGACGGGGACTCGATCCACAGCAGCTTCGCACCGTCGAGGACATCGAGCTGGGCGTCGCCGCCGGTGGGCGCGGTGCGCACCTCTATGCCGTACGTGGTCAGCTGCTCGCGTACCAGCGGCAGAGCCTGGTAACCGTCGTCGGGCAGGACCACGGCGTCACCGGAGCGCAGCTGCGAGAAGAGCACCGCGGAGATCGCGGCCATCCCGGAGGCGAAGACCAGGGTCTCCGTCTCGGTGTCCGGGGCCTCGAGCTCACCGATGGCGCGCTCGAGGTGGGTCCAGGTCGGGTTCTCGTCGCGGCCATAGGTGTACGGGCCCGTGGGGTCGCCGGGCAGATGGAAGTGGGCGGCGAAAACCGGCCCCGGAAGCGTCGGTTCATGCTTCACGGGCTCCGGAAGACCGGCGCGCACCGACCGGGTCCCGTCGCCCGGCCCGCCCCGCACAGGGCGCTCCGTCATGCCGCGCCCCTCCCCTCGGCCGCTTCCCGGACGGCGGCGAGCAGGCCGGGGCTCGCTGACTCGACCATCCGAAGACACGACTCGAAGCCGTCCGTGCCGCCGTAGTACGGATCCGGCACGTCGGGATCGGCGGCCCCGGCGGGGTCGTACGAGCGAAGGAGCCGCACCTTGTCGGCGTCCGCGGGAGTCGGCGCGAGGCGGCGCAGCTCCCGCAGATGCCCCGAGTCGAGGGCGATCACCAGATCGAGCCGGTCGAACCAGTCGGCCTGGAACTGCCGCGCCGCGTGGGCGCCGGCATAGCCGTTCGCCTCCAGTACGGCGACTGTGCGCGGGTCGGCCCCGTCGCCCTCGTGCCAGCCGCCGGTGCCCGCGCTGTCCACCTCGACCAGGCCGTCGAGCCCGGCCTCCTCGATGTGCGCGCGGAAGACGGCTTCGGCCATGGGGGACCGACAGATGTTGCCGGTGCAGACGAAGCAGACGCGGAAGGGGGCGTTCATGTGCGGTCGTCAGTCCTTGTCGTCGGGCAGGACCACGTTCATCGCCCAGGAGACGATGCTGATGATCAGGCCACCGAGTACGGCCGTCAGGAAGCCTTCGACGTGGAAGCTCAGGTTCAGCTTGTCGGCGAGCCACGAGGTGAGCAGCAGCATCAGGGCGTTGACCACCAGCGTGATCAAGCCGAGGGTCAGGATGAACAGCGGGAAGGTCAGCAGCTTCACGACCGGCTTGACCAGGAAGTTGACGACGCCGAAGAGCAGGGCGACCAGGATGAGGGTGATCACCTTCTTGGGCGTGCTCTGGCCGGTAAGGGTGATCTTGTCCAGAAGCCAGATGGCCACCGCGAGGGCCGCCGAATTGGCGATCGTCTTGACTACGAAATTCTTCATGTGTCTGATCGTGGCAGACGTGATCGGCGCCGGGCACCGGCGTGCGGCGGCAGTGAGGGCGGACAGGGTCGATGAAAGCATTCCGGCTGGATGAGCTCGAGGCGGAACGGGTCGCCAATCAAGGGGCCTACCTGCAGTTTCTGCGGGAGCGGAACATGTCGGTCGGGCTGTACGCCCTGGACGCCGGGCAGAGCGACCCACAGCAGCCGCACAACCAGGACGAGGTGTACTTCATCGCCAGCGGGCGTGCTTCGGTCACCGTGGGGATGGAGACCACGACGGTCGGGCGCGGCAGTGTGGTCTATGTGCCCGCAGGGGTGCCGCACAAGTTCCATCACATCACCGAGGACCTGCGGGTTCTCGTGGTCTTCTCGCCTCCCGAGGGCTGAGCGAGGGGCCCCGGCCGAGGGCTGAGAAGGGCCCGGCCGAGGGCTGGGGCAGGGTCCGGCTGAGGGTCGGACCCTGATCCTCCCTAGGGGTCGGGTCAGGGAAGGACAAGGGCTGCGCGGCCCCCGTACGCCATCTCCCGCACCTAGCATCGAAGCAGAAGCTCGGAGACAGGACTCGGAGCGACCAGGTATCCGGAGAGAAGCCGGAGGAAGAAGGAGAAGACGATGGCCGTGCGGGAGATATTCGCGGGTATGCCGTGGTGGGTGAAGTGGGTCGCGGTGCCGGTCATCGCTCTGGTCGTGTTCGGGGGCCTGATAGCCAGCGTCGTCGGATTCGTCGTCGGCCTGCTCTTCAAGCTTCTGGTCTTCGCGGCGCTCGTCGGTGGACTCATCTACGTCGTACGGAAGTTCATGTCCTCCTCGTCCTCTTCGCGCAGCGACTGGTAATCCGAGGTACCGGTTAACCCGAGGCGTCGGTTCGCTCGGCAGGGGGAATATTCCGGCCATGGCCACCGCGGGGCGTGCGGCGGGGCTAGAGTCCGAAGACCGACGGGTGGCCCCGAGGGCGGGTGTTCCGCCCACCCTCGTCTCCCCCCCCCACGAGGAACCCCACGCGCCTCGGGAGTTGAACCTTGGCCACGGCAGTCAGGACTCCAGCCGCCCCCACTCTCATCGGCTCCGTCCAGCGCGCCATGCGTCTGCTGGAAGCCGTTGCGGCGCATGAGGACGGCGCGCCTGCGAAACAACTCGCGCGCGAGGCCGGGCTCGCCCTCCCCACGGCCTATCACCTGCTGCGCACCCTGACGCACGAGGGCTATCTCCGCCGGGAGAAGGGCGTGTTCGTCTTCGGCGCCGCGGCCGAGCGGCTGACCAGCAGCGGCGCCCAGCACCACCGGCGCACCATGGTCGGAGATGTCCTCGCGCACTGGCGCGATGCCATCGGGGTGCCCGTGTACTTCGCCATCTACCGCGACGGAGAGGTCGAGGTGGTGGACATCGCAGATACCCCGGGCAGCCCCGCGGTCGAGGAATGGGCCGATTTCCGCCAGACCGCCCACGCCCACGCGATCGGCCAGTGCCTGCTGTCCCAACTGGACGAGGACACCAAGCGGGACCATCTCTCGCGCTACCCGGTGCAGTCCATCACCCCGTACTCGGTGCGGGACGACCGGGCGCTGCTGCGCCGTCTCTCGGGGATGGGCCGGATGCAGCCGGTCGTGGAGCGGCAGGAGTACGCCCTGGGTACCGTGTGCGCCGCGGTACCCATCACGGCGGGGACCACGGCGGCCACGCTCGCGATCTCGCTGCCCGTTCATCAGGCCGACCGGCTGCTGCCGGCGGTGCGTGAGTTGCAGAGTGACGTGGGCAGAAAGCTCGCCACGCTGGCGTTCTCTATCAGTATCTGAAAACTCACTCCTTGTGATCTGTTGAGTACGTTCAGCAAGATGCCATGAGTGTCGGGAAGATGATTCCTGGCCAACTCAACGGCACAGCAACGGGGTAGGCGATGCGCGAGTCGGTACAGGCAGAGGTCATGATGAGCTTTCTCGTTTCCGAGGAACTCTCCTTCCGCATTCCGGTGGAACTGCGGTACGAGACCCGCGACCCGTATGCCGTGCGGCTGACCTTCCACTTGCCCGGCGACGCACCGGTGACCTGGGCCTTCAGCCGGGAGCTCCTGGTCGACGGGATCAATGGGCCCTGCGGCGACGGGGATGTGCATATCGCGCCCGACGGACCCGAGCCGCTCACCGAGGCCGTCATCCGGCTGCAGGTCGGCGGCGACCAGGCACTGTTCCGGGCGGGTATCGCACCGCTGATCGCGTTCCTCGACCGTACGGACAAGCTGGTGCCGCTCGGCCAGGAGCGGACGCTCGCCGACTTCGACTCGCACCTGGACGAGGCGCTCGGCCGCATCCTGGCGGAGGAGCCGAGCGCGGGCTGAGAACCGCTCTTCCCTCACTCAGCTGAAACGCTTCGGCGCCCCGTGGAACGCCTCGGTGCCGCCCGGGCGAGGCGGTCCGCCGGTGACCGGCCGGCTGCCGGCTCAGCGCTTGCGGCGGCGGCCACGCCCTCCACGTACCGGAGCACGACCCGCGGCGCCCGGGGCGCCCCGGGCGGCCAGGTCCTTGGCCTTGCCTGCGTCCTTGTCGGCGGAGACGAGGAGCGCGGCGAGTGCCGTCGTCACCGGCACCGAGGCGACCAGACCGATCGATCCGACCAGGGTCCGCACGATCTCCTCGGCCACCAACTCGCTGTTGGCCACCGTGCCGACGCTGCTCTGGGCGATGGAGAAGAGCAGCAGCAGCGGAAGGGCCGCACCGGCATAGGCGAGCACCAGGGTGTTCACCACGGAGGCGATATGGTCCCGGCCGATCCTGATGCCGGCGCGGTACAGCTTCCTGGCGCCCATCGTCGGGTCGGCCTGGTGCAGCTCCCACACCGCCGAGGTCTGGGTCACCGTCACATCGTCGAGCACACCGAGCGAACCGATGATGACGCCCGCGAGCAGCAGACCGCTCATGTCGATATCGGGATAGAGCCCGTGGATCAGACCGGTGTTGTCGTCGGTGTTGCCGGTCAGATACGCCCAGCCGATGAAGAGCGAGCCGAGCAGCCCGATCAGGAGCAGTGAGATCAGGGTGCCCAGGACCGCCACCGAGGTTCTCGCGGTGAGGCCATGGCACATATAGAGCGCGATCAGCATGATGGCGCTGGCCCCGACCACCCCGACGATCAGTGGGTTCGAGCCCTGCAGAATCGCCGGCAGGATGAAGAGGGTCAGTACGGCGAAGCTGACCGCGAGGGCGATCAGCGCCATGAAGCCCCGCATCCGGCCCACCACGACCACGGCCACCGCGAAGATCGCGGCGAGGATCCACATCGGCACGCCGCGGTCCACATCGGTGACCGAGTACTGCAACTCCTTGGGCGCCCCAGGCGCGTAGGCCACCACCACGCCCTGGCCCTTGTGCAACTGCCGTGGTGCGTCCGGCTGGACGACCTCGACGAAGGTGCGGCCCTTGTCCTTGCCGCTGGTCACCTCGACCGTCGCCTTCTCGCACGTGCCGCTCTGGGAGCGCTGCGCCTCCTGGCCCTCGGGGGTGGAGGTGTCACCGGTGGGCGGCGTCTGAGAGGCGTTCACGTCCTTGCAGTCGACCTGGTCGACCTGGACCACCTTGCCCGACTCGGTCTGCCGGTCGAAGCCGACTCCGGAGCGCTCATGCGCCGGCGCACCGCCGGGCCAGAGCACCGCGAGCCCGACGAGTACCGCGGTGGCGAAGGGGATGAGCACCGCGGCGATGACCTTGCGCAGATGCTTCGACACCGGCGCGGCCGGGCCGTGGCTGTGCGTGTGGCCGTGCGGCGGTTCGGAGGGCGGCTGAGGTGGCTGCTGCGTGGTGGTCACCGACCGATCATCGCAAGAACGGATGGGGCCCTCTGTTCAGCGTGGCCGATGTGACGCTAGCGTGGGGGCACCTTTGCAATCGCGGGAGCTCGGAGCACCGGGCTGAGAGGGCGCTGACCTCCGTATGGGACATACGGAAGCCGCTGCGTCGACCGCCGAACCTGTTACCGGGTAATGCCGGCGTAGGGAGTAGGTCATCATGACCGTTTCGGACACAAGCACGCCTGCCTCGAACTCTGCCGACGGCGAGAGCGGGGCCGGGAAGTCCATCGGCTGGCACAAGGCGTATGTCGAGGGCTCGCGCCCCGATCTGCGGGTGCCGGTCCGCCAGGTGCACCTCACCAACGGCAAGGCCGTGACCCTGTACGACACCTCTGGCCCGTACACCGACCCCACAGCCGAGACCGATGTCCGCCGCGGCCTGGCGCCGCTGCGGGAGAACTGGATCATCGCCCGCGGCGACACCGAGGAGTACGCGGGCCGCCCGGCCCGCCCCGAGGACGACGGCATCAAGCACACCTCGCCGCGCGGCGGTCTGAGGAACCTCGACGCGGTCTTCCCCGGACGCCCACGGCAGCCGCGCCGGGGCCGTGACGGGCAGGCGGTGACGCAGCTCGCGTACGCCCGCCGCGGGGAGATCACACCGGAGATGGAGTTCATCGCGATCCGCGAGAACGTCGCTCCTGAGGTCGTACGCGACGAGGTCGCCGCGGGCCGCGCCGTCATCCCCGCCAACGTCAACCACCCCGAGATCGAGCCGATGATCATCGGCAAGCGGTTCCTGGTGAAGGTCAACGCCAACATCGGGAACTCCGCGGTCACCTCCTCCATCGAGGAGGAGGTGGAGAAGATGACCTGGGCCACCAAGTGGGGCGCGGACACGGTCATGGACCTCTCCACCGGCCGCAATATCCACACCACCCGCGAGTGGGTCCTGCGCAACTCCCCCGTGCCGATCGGCACCGTGCCGCTCTACCAGGCCCTGGAGAAGGTCGACGGCAAGGCCGAGGAGCTGACCTGGGAGATCTACAAGGACACGGTCATCGAGCAGGCCGAGCAGGGCGTGGACTACATGACCGTGCACGCGGGTGTGCGGCTGCCGTATGTCCCGCTGACCGCCAACCGCAAGACGGGCATCGTCTCGCGCGGAGGCTCGATCATGGCCGCGTGGTGCCTCGCCCACCACAAGGAGAGCTTCCTCTACGAGCACTTCGAGGAGCTCTGCGAGATCCTCGCGGCCTACGACGTGACGTACTCGCTCGGCGACGGTCTGCGGCCCGGCTCGATCGCGGATGCCAACGACCGTGCCCAGTTCGCCGAGTTGGAGACGCTGGGTGAGCTGAACCAGATCGCCAAGCGGCACAACGTACAGACCATGATCGAGGGCCCGGGACATGTCCCGATGCACAAGATCAAGGAGAACATCGACCTTCAGCAGGAGATCTGCGAGGAGGCGCCGTTCTATACGCTCGGCCCGCTGACCACGGACATCGCGCCCGCCTACGACCACATCACCTCGGGTATCGGCGCCGCGATGATCGGCTGGTGGGGCACGGCGATGCTCTGCTACGTCACGCCCAAGGAGCACCTGGGCCTGCCGAACAAGGACGACGTGAAGACCGGCGTGATCACGTACAAGATCGCGGCGCATGCGGCGGACCTGGCCAAGGGGCACCCCGGGGCGCAGGACTGGGACGACGCGCTCTCCGACGCGCGCTTCGAGTTCCGCTGGGAGGACCAGTTCAATCTGGCCCTCGACCCGGACACGGCACGGGAGTTCCACGACGAGACCCTGCCCGCCGAGCCGGCCAAGACCGCGCACTTCTGCTCCATGTGCGGGCCGAAGTTCTGCTCCATGAAGATCTCGCATGACATCCGGCGGGAGCACGGCGACGGCCAGAGCGAGCTCGATGAAGCGGCCGCGGGTATGGCGCAGAAGTCCAAGGAGTTCGCGGCGGCGGGCAATCGCGTGTATCTGCCGATCGCCGACTGACCGCGAGGCGCTGCAGTCCTGCGTCGGCCAGTCCTGTGGCCGGACAGTCCTGCGGCCGGGGTCAACGCGCTTGTCCGAAGGCCCGTTTCACGTGAAACGGGCCTTCGGACGGTCCGGCTCGCCGCCCTACTCGGGCTGGTGGTCCGGACCGCCGAAGTCGGGGCTGGAGAAGTCCGGGCTCGAGTAGCTCGGCCGTGGCCCCGCCTCCGGGCCGCCGTCGGGGCTGCTGAACCCTGGGCGGTGGTAGCCGAGGTGCGGCATACGGTTGTTGCCCGAACCGGTCCGGGAGCTGATCCCGCTTCCGGGCGGCTCGGCCAGTGCGTCGCGCAGGAAGGGCAGCACGCCGCGTTCGAGAAGCGCCTGCCGCCAGACTTCCCTGGCGCGGGCCACCTCCTCGCTCAACTCCCCCTGGGCGCCTGCCTGGAGGGAGGTCGCGCCATTGCGCAGGGCGGTCAGCAGCAGACCTACCGCCGCCACGAGAATGCCGGCCGCGGTGAGCGCGCCGAACAGCCAGCCCGCGGTCAGCAGGGTGTCGGCGAAAGCGGGCTCGGGATTGAGCATCTTCAGTATGTAGCCGACGAGCAGGAAGATCGCCGCGGCGGTGCCCGCGAGGACCGGGGCCAGGACCGCGAGGACGGCCACCAGGCCGGCGCCCGCCGTCTCGGCGACTTCACCCACGGAGCCCACGGTCGTGGCGAGGTTCATCGAACCCCCGCCCGGATCCGCGGTGTTGGATTCGCGTACGGGTGGGCTGGCAGGAGCCGGCTCGCGCAGTTCCTCGCGAACCTTTACGTAGTGCTGGTATTCGGTCGCGGCGGCGGCGGTGATCAGCGCTGTGGCGTTCAGCGCCATCGTGCGCAGTTGCTCGGGATTGAGTCGTTCGCCGACTGCGGCCAGATCCGGGCGTTGTGGTGCGGAGCGCAGCGCCTCATCGAGGATCCGCTCGTACTCTTGGCGGTCCTCATTCAGCAGGTGCGGAGCGCTGTTCATGTGCATCCCCCGATGCTCCGTAGGGCCTGGGCGCCCGTGTGGTCACGGGCAGTTGGGCGGAAACGGAGGAGAGCCTGCTACGGATAAGCAGATGGTAGAGCGGTTACGGCACGCGGTGACAGGGGGTTTCCGGAAATTGGGCCCTGGTCAGGGACGTTCCGCTTGTGCTACGCCTGCCCGATCAACGCTCAGTTATCCAGGGGAAGTTGGCACACAAGGAGTTTTCCGGCCATGGTCACGCCGCCGTCCATGGCGATGGCGAGGCCGTCCGCGTACACATGCGGCCCTTCCACCTGGGGGCCGTCGCTGTCCTCGCCGTCCTCGGAGCCGACCTCGCCGAGCAGATACGGGATCGGGCTGTGCCCGTGGACGACCCGCGTACCGCCATAGGCGGCCAGGAGCTCGCGCACGGCCTCGGGCCCGGACTCGTCGCGAAAGGCGAAGCGCTTGGTGAACTTGCGGAACAGGTCCCAGCACTCATTGGCGTCATTACGGGTGAGTGCTTCGCGGATGGTGTCGTTGACCGCCTCGATCGAGTCGCCGTACTCCAGATACGCCGTCGTGTCCGAGTGCATCAGGAGGTGCCCGTCCTCCAGCTCGATGGCGTCGAGCCGGGACATCCACTGCAGATGGACATCCTGCAGCCGGTCCATATCGGACTTCTGGCCTCCGTTGAGCAGCCAGGCGGCCTGGAAGGTGGCGGTGCCGGCGCCGGAGTTCACGGGGGTGTCGCCGAAGCGCTTGGCGCCGAGGAGCAGCAGCTCGTGGTTGCCCATGAGGGCCTTGCAGTAGCCGCCGGCGGCCGCGGCCTGTGCGGACAGCCGCATGACGAGGTCGATCACGCCGATGCCGTCGGGCCCGCGGTCGGTGAAGTCGCCGAGGAACCAGAGGCGGGTGTTGCCCGCCGACCAGTCGCCCGCCTCGTCGATGAGCTCCCGCTCGCGCAGCGCGGCGAGGAGCTCATCGAGATAGCCGTGGACATCGCCCACGACAAAGAGCGGGCCGAGACCGTTCGGCGTTCCCACTGGGTCGCCGGTGGCCTGCATCTGGACCTGAACCGTGTCACCGCGGTTCACCACCGGCAGATCGCGCTGCGTCGGCGTATAGCCCTCGGGAACCTCGCTAGGCGCGGGATCCTGGCCGGCCTGGTGCACATATGCGGGTACGCGGAAGTCGCGCACCGTGTCCGTACGCACCGCGGGTCCCTGACCGGCCCCCTGAGTCATCGACCCCTCCACCACCGTTGCGCCGCATTTCTCCACCGGAATCGGACGGCCTGGTCGCAGCGGTCCGCGGTGTCGTGCGCCCATCATAGGAATGCGGCTCGCGCTGTGTGATGCACCAGGGGTGTTGAATCGAGCGCGGACCCGTGGTTGACCGCGGTTTTCTCCCGAATTGGGGGTAACCCTCCGCTATCCCTTTCCCGGCGGGCGCGGCGGACTGACGGTCGTGCGGGGCGAACGACGCTGCGAAGACGTCCGCACGATGAGTTCCGTCGGTATCACCTGCTCGATCGGCTGGCCCGTTCCTCCGGTCTCGATGGCGTCGATGAGGAGCTGCACGACGGCCGTGCCGATACGACGCGGTTTGAGGGAGAGCGTGGTGATCGGCGGCTCGGTGTGGGAGTAGACCGTGGACTCGCTGCAGCAGACGAGCAGCAGGTCCTCGGGTACGCGCAGACCGTAGCGGCGGGCCGCGGCGAGCAGATCCGTGCCGTTGGGGTCGAAGAGGCCGTAGACGGCGTCGGGGCGGTCGGGGCGGGCGAGCAGCCGGTCGGCGGCCACGGCCCCCGCACAGGGATCGTGCGCGGGATAGGCCTCGTACACCGGGTCCTGGCCGATCCGGCGGCACCAGCGCAGATACGCGGTGGTGGACAGCCGGGTGTAGGTGTCCGTGGTGGTGCCGGTGAGCAGTCCGATACGACGGGCACCGGCTGCGGCGAGATGGTCGAGGATGCCGAGTACGGCGGCCTCGTGGTCGTTGTCGACCCAGGCGGTGACCGGCAGCGATCCCGCCGGGCGGCCGTCGGAGACGACGGGGAGCCCCTGCCGCACCAGCTCCGTGACGACCGGGTCCTGGTCGGACGGGTCGATGACGACGGTGCCGTCGAGGGCGACGTTCGACCACACGTCGTGGCGCGAGGTGGCCGGGAGGATGACCAGGGCATAGCCACGGTCGAGTGCGGCCGAGGTCGCGGCTCTCGCCATCTCCGCGAAGTACGCGAACTCGGTGAAGGTGAAAGGTTCATCCCCGTAGGTCGTCACGGTCAGGCCGATGAGGCCGGACTTGCCGGTACGGAGCGTGCGGGCCGCTGCGGATGGGCGGTAGCCCAGCCGGTCTGCGACCTCGCGGACATGTTGGCGGGTGGCGTCGGGGAGCCGGCCCTTGCCGTTGAGCGCGTCGGAGACGGTCGTGATGGAGACCCCGGCAGCGGCGGCAACGTCCCGGATGCCCGCCCGACCTTGCCGGCTTCCCCGAGTCTGCGCCCGGCTCACCTGGTGCTTCCCTGCTGCTGTCATGGCGAGCCGATAGTAGGGCTCATGCGGGCGGTCGTCGTGGGTGCATATGCACGCGTTGACAGGCACGTTTCTGCATGGTGAAACCCTGTCAATGACCTTGGAAAATAAGGGAGTTGAGAGAAAGTAGGGTGATCGGTTGCTTGTCGACGCCTGAGGGCCTGACACGTACCAGAGGTCTCGAAGAGGTCTCAACTCACCTTCACGGGTGATGCGCGCCACGGCGCGAGCCACCGGCGCACGGACCGACAAGGGGCGCTCCCCCCTCCCTGTACGCCGAGACCCGAGGCGGGGCCGGGGACCTCAGACGGTTTTCCACAGGGCATTCGCAGCGGAGCCGAATCCTCATAGGGTGTGCAGTATTCAGACCTGGGTGGCACGAGGAGGACCTGCGGTGAGCGACAAGACCCCGAGGCTGCGCGCCGAGCTGGACGGCGTCCCGACGTACAAGCCGGGCAAGCCCGCCGCAGCCGGCGGCCCGGTGGCGTACAAGCTGTCCTCCAATGAGAACCCGTATCCGCCCCTGCCCGGTGTGATGGAGCAGGTGACGGCCGCGGCCGGTGCCTTCAACCGCTACCCGGACATGGCCTGCACGGCGTTGATGAACGAGCTGTCGGAGCGCTTCGGCGTCCCGCTCTCGCATCTGGCCACGGGCACCGGGTCCGTGGGCGTCGCGCAGCAGCTCCTGCAGGCCACGAGCGGCCCCGGCGACGAGGTGATCTACGCCTGGCGCTCCTTCGAGGCGTACCCGATCATCACCCGGATCAGCGGGGCGGAGCCGGTGCAGGTGCCGCTGACGGCGGGGGAGGTGCACGACCTCGACGCGATGGCGGACGCGATCACCGACCGCACCCGTCTGATCTTTGTCTGCAACCCCAACAACCCCACGGGCACGGTGGTGCGCCGGGCCGAGCTCGAGCGTTTCCTGGACCGGGTGCCGAGCGATGTGCTCGTCGTGCTCGACGAGGCGTACCGCGAGTTCATCCGCGACCCCGAGGTGCCCGACGGCATCGAGATCTACCGGGACCGGCCCAATGTGTGCGTGCTGCGCACCTTCTCCAAGGCCTACGGCCTGGCGGGGCTGCGGGTCGGCTTCGCCGTCGCCCATGAGCCGGTGGCGGCGGCGCTGCGCAAGACGGCGGTGCCCTTCGGCGTGAGCCAGCTGGCGCAGGACGCGGCGGTGGCCTCGCTGCGCGCCGAGGACGAACTGCTCGGCCGGGTCGGCTCATTGGTCGGCGAGCGCACGCGTGTGGTCGAGGGGCTGCGGGAGCAGGGGTGGACGGTCCCCGAGACACAGGCCAACTTCGTCTGGCTGCGCCTCGGGGAGCGCACGGTCGACTTCGCGGCCGCCTGCGAGAAGGCCGGAGTCGTGGTGCGGCCCTTCGCCGGTGAGGGCATGCGGGCCTCGATCGGCGAGCCCGAGGCCAATGACATCTTCCTGAAGACGGCCGAGGCCTTCCGCAAGGAGCTGTAGCCGGGGCGCCGGCAGGGCGGCGGGAGCGGTCGGCCACGGCGCACCCGCAGGGCGCGGGGAGCGGTCGGCCACGGCGCACCGGCAGGCGGTGTGCCCGGCCTTCCCGCGGAGGGCTCAGTCGGCGACCAGTTCCACCCGGATCGGGTCGCCGCCGCGCACGGTGGCGAGCTGCTGGGGGTCGCCGTCGAGGGCGCCGAGCAGATTGCAGGGGCTCGCGAGGCGGCACTCGTCGCCTCGCGATATCGGCGTGGGCCCGTACGGCAGCGCGAGTGCGTCACCGTCGGTCCAGAACGCGACGGTGCCGGGCTCGACGACCTGCTGGGCGCCGGCCTCGCGCTCGACGCTGACTCCGGTGTCGAAGTAGACCTCTTCGCCCCAGGTGTTGGCGGTGGCGGAGAGAGGCAGGGCCTGCTGCAGCGCCTGGGTGGTCGGGGTGTCCTCGAGGGTCGCGGTGAGATGCCCGGCGGGCCAGGAGATTCGGATCTGCATGCCGCGGATTCAACAAGATGTTGAAGTTCTTGGGAAGGGGTGGCCCAGGGTTTCCTGAGGGGCCGCCGCTCGCGGCCGCCGCAAGGAGACCCCGCCTGCAGATCCCGACAGTCAGTACGACATAATGCTTGTGAATGTGAACGCGTTCACAAACGTGTCCCGTTTGGTCCCGTGATGCATGGGATTAAAGGGGCAAACTGCCGCTGTGACCACGGCGACGTAAGGAGACTGACGACGTGGACTTGGCTCTGGCGCCAGAGACCCTGGCGCGATGGCAGTTCGGCATCACCACCGTCTACCACTTCCTCTTCGTCCCCCTCACGATCTCGCTCGCCGCGCTCGTCGCAGGCCTGCAGACCGCATGGGTGCGGACCGAGAAGGAGAAGTACCTCAAGGCCACCAAGTTCTGGGGCAAGCTCTTCCTGATCAACATCGCGATGGGTGTCGTGACCGGCATCCTGCAGGAGTTCCAGTTCGGCATGAACTGGTCCGACTACTCGCGGTTCGTCGGCGACATCTTCGGCGCTCCCCTTGCGTTTGAAGCCCTCATCGCCTTCTTCTTCGAGTCCACCTTCATCGGACTGTGGATCTTCGGCTGGGACAAGCTGCCGAAGAAACTGCATCTGGCGACGATCTGGATGGTGTCGATCGGCACGGTCCTCTCCGCGTACTTCATCCTGGCGGCCAACTCCTGGATGCAGCACCCGGTCGGTTACCGGATCAACCACGAGAAGGGGCGAGCCGAGCTCACCGACTTCTGGCATGTGCTGACCCAGAACACCGCACTGGCCCAGATGTTCCACACCATCACCGCCGCCTTCCTGGTCGGCGGGGCGTTCATGGTCGGTATCGCCGCCTTCCATCTGGCACGTAAGCGGCATGTGCCGGTCATGAAGACCTCGCTGCGCCTCGGCCTCGTCACCGTCGCCGCCAGCGGGCTGCTCGTCGCCATCAGCGGTGACACGCTCGGAAAGATCATGTTCGAGCAGCAGCCGATGAAGATGGCGGCAGCCGAGGCGCTGTGGGACGGACAGGACTCCGCGCCCTTCTCGGTCTTCGCGTACGGGGATGTCGCCGAGGGCCACAACAAGGTCGCCATCGAGATCCCCGGCCTGCTGTCCTTCCTCGCCCACAACAACTTCGACGAGCGCGTCCCCGGCATCAACGACCTCAACAAGGAGATGCAGGAGAAGTACGGGCCCGGCGACTACCGCCCGAACATCCCGGTCGCCTACTGGAGCTTCCGCTGGATGATCGGCTTCGGGATGGCCTCGCTCGGCATCGGACTGCTCGGGCTGTGGCTGACCCGCAAGAAGTTCATGCTGCCGCAGGCGATGCGGGTGGGTGAGGACGAAGTGCCGAACCTGGTGCTCTTCAAGAACAAGGCACTCAGCCCGAAGCTCACCAAGTGGTACTGGCTCGTGGCCCTGTGGACCATGCTCTTCCCGCTGATCGCCAACTCCTGGGGCTGGCTCTTCACCGAGATGGGGCGTCAGCCGTGGACCGTGTTCGGCGTGTTCCAGACGGCCCAGTCCGTCTCCCCCAATGTCTCCCAGGGCGAGGTCATCACCTCGCTCGCCGTCTACACCCTGCTGTATGCGGCGCTCGCCGTGATCGAGGTCAAGCTGATGATCAAGTACGTCAAGGCCGGACCCCCCGAACTCACGGAGGCCGATCTCAACCCGCCCACCAAGATCGGCGGCGACGATCGTGACGCCGACCGGCCGATGGCCTTCTCGTACTGAGGAGCTGAGGTATGGAACTCCACGACGTCTGGTTCGTACTGATCGCGGTCCTGTGGATCGGCTACTTCTTCCTCGAGGGCTTTGACTTCGGGGTCGGGATCCTGACCAAGCTGCTTGCCCGGGACCGCAAGGAGCGGCGGGTCCTCATCAACACCATCGGGCCCGTCTGGGACGGCAACGAGGTGTGGCTGCTCACGGCGGGCGGCGCCACTTTCGCCGCCTTCCCCGAGTGGTACGCGACGCTGTTCTCCGGCTTCTATCTGCCCCTGCTGCTCATCCTGATCTGCCTGATCATTCGCGGTGTCGCCTTCGAGTACCGGCACAAGCGCGATGAGGAACGCTGGCAGACCAACTGGGAACACGCGATCTTCTGGACCTCGCTGGTCCCCGCGCTCCTCTGGGGCGTGGCCTTCGGCAACATCGTGCGCGGGGTGAAGATCGACAGGGATATGGAGTACGTCGGCAACTTCTGGGATCTGCTCAACCCGTACGCGATCCTGGGCGGACTCGTCACGCTGTCGCTGTTCACCTTCCACGGCTCGGTGTTCGTGGCCCTCAAGACGGTCGGGGACATCCGGATGCGGGCGCGGAAGCTGGCGCTCGGGCTGGGGCTGCTGACCGCGGTGCTCGCGCTCGGCTTCCTGATCTGGACACAGGCCGACAAGGGCGACGGCAAGAGCCTGGTCGCGATGATCGTCGCGGTGCTCGCTCTCGTCGGGGCCATCGGGGCCATCAAGGTGGGGCGTGAGGGCTGGTCGTTCGCGCTCTCCGGGGTCACGATCGCCGCCGCGGTTGCGATGCTGTTCCTGACGCTCTTCCCGAATGTCATGCCGTCCTCGCTCGACCCGGCCTGGAGCCTCACGGTCACCAATGCCTCGTCGAGTGCGTACACCCTGAAGATCATGACGTGGTGTGCGGGGATCGCGACTCCGGTCGTGCTGCTCTACCAGGGATGGACCTACTGGGTGTTCCGCAAGAGGATCGGCACCCAGCACATTGCCGCCGATGCGCACTAGTTGGGGCTGTTTCACGTGAAACCGATCGACCCGCGCCTGCTCCGGTACGCCAGGGCCACCCGCTTCTTCCTGATCGCGGTAGTGATCCTCGGGCTCGCCGGAGCGGGCCTGGTCGTGGCCCAGGCGATGCTGATCGCCGAGGTCGTGGTGGGGGGATTCCAGAAGGGGCTCGACGCCTCAGCGCTGCGGACGCCTCTCCTGCTGCTCGCGGCCGTCGCTCTCGGGCGGGGGCTTGTCGGCTGGCTCACCGAGCTGGCGGCGCACCGGGCCGGCGCGGCCGTCAAGTCCGAGCTGCGGGGACGGCTCCTTGAGCGGGCCGCCGCGCTCGGCCCCGGCTGGCTGAGCGGGCAGCGGACCGGGTCTCTGGTCGCACTGGCCACGCGTGGGGTCGACGCGCTCGACGACTACTTCGCGCGCTATCTGCCCCAGTTGGGGCTCGCGGTCGTGGTGCCGGTGGCGGTGCTCGCCCGGATCGTCACCGAGGACTGGGTGTCGGCCGCGATCATCGTGGTGACCCTGCCGCTCATTCCGGTGTTCATGGTCCTCATCGGCTGGGCGACCCAGGCCCGGATGGACCGTCAATGGAGGCTCCTCTCCCGGCTTTCGGGGCACTTCCTCGATGTGGTCGCGGGGCTTCCGACGCTGAAGGTGTTCGGCCGCGCCAAGGCCCAGGCCGAGTCGATCCGGCGGATCACCGGCGAGTACCGGCAGGCGACGATGCGCACCCTGCGGATCGCCTTCCTCTCCTCCTTCGCCCTGGAACTGCTCGCGACGCTGTCGGTGGCGCTGGTCGCGGTGACCATCGGCATGCGGCTCGTGCACGGTGAGATGGATCTGTACATCGGGCTCGTCGTGCTGGTCCTCGCCCCCGAGGCCTATCTGCCGTTGCGTCAGGTGGGAGCGCAGTATCACGCGGCGGCCGAAGGACTGGCCGCCGCCGAGGAGATCTTCCGAGTCCTGGAGACCGAAGTGCCGGCGTCCGGCAACGGGCCCGCGCCCACCGGGACGCTGCACGTCGAGGGTGTGACGGTCCGGTACCCGGGGCGGGACACCGCGGCCGTCGAGGACGCGACGTTTCACGTGGAACCAGGTGAGACGGTCGCGCTGGTCGGGCCCAGCGGAGTGGGCAAGTCGACGCTCCTGAACGCGGTGCTGGGGTTCGTACGCCCCGACGAAGGGCGGATCCGCGTCGGCGGCACCGATCTCACCACCGTAGCGATGGAGGCCTGGCGGGAGCGGATCGCCTGGGTGCCGCAGCGACCGCATATGTACGCCGGGACCATCGCGGACAATGTGCGGCTCGCGCGGCCCGGGGCCTCGGACGAAGCGGTCCGGCAGGCGCTGCGCGACGCGGGGGCCTCGGCCTTCGTGGCCGCTCTGCCGGAGGGTACGCGGACACCGCTCGGCGAGGACGGGGTCGGCCTCTCCGCCGGGCAGCGGCAACGGCTCGCCCTGGCGCGGGCGTTCCTGGCGGACCGGCCGGTGCTGCTCCTCGATGAACCCACGGCGTCCCTGGACGGGGAGACCGAGGCGGAGATCGTGGACGCCGTCCGTCGCTTGGCCGTGGGCCGCACGGTGCTGCTCGTGGTGCACCGGCCGGCGCTCCTCGCGGTGGCGGACCGGGTGGTCCGCCTCACGCCCCAACAGGCCGACGGGGAACGGACTTCGGGGGTTGAGGCCTTGGCGTCCTCCGTCCCGGCGTCGCAGGGGAGTCCTGTCAGGGCGCCCGTGCGGGTCGACGAGGCGTATGCGCCTGACCCGGCCCTCGTCGCGGAGGAAATGGACCGGGCGGCGGAGGATCTCAACGGCGGGGCGGAGGGCTCCGGGCGTACGGCGGTGGAGTCCGGCCGTACGGCGATGGCCTCCGACCGTACGGCGATGGCCTCCGGACACACGACTGCCGAGGCCGGACGTGCGGCCCTGGAAGCCGGGCGTACGGGGGCGGAGTCCGGCGGCGGGGCGGCGGGGCCCGTGCGCGATGCCGCAGGGGCAGTGGAGCACCGTGGGGTTCTGTCCCGGGTGCGCGCGATGGCTCACGAACGGCGTGGCCGGCTGCTGCTCGGTCTGCTGCTCGGCAGCCTCGCGCTCGGCAGTGCGGTCGGCCTCATGGCCTCATCGGGCTGGCTGATCGCGCGGGCGTCCGAGCAGCCGCCGGTGCTCTATCTGATGGTGGCGGTCACCGCGACGCGGGCCTTCGGCCTGGGGCGTGCGGTCTTCCGGTACGCCGAGCGCCTGGTCACACACGATGCCGTGCTGCGGATGCTGGCCGACACCCGTGTCGCCGTCTACCGCAGGCTGGAGCGGCTCTCGCCCGCCGGGCTCAGGAAGTCCCGGCGTGGCGACCTTCTGGCCCGTCTGGTCGGCGATGTGGACGCGCTGCAGGACTACTGGCTGCGGTGGCTGCTGCCCGCGGGCGCGGCGGTCGTCGTCTCGGCCGGCGCCGTCGGATTCACCGCCTGGCTGCTGCCGCAGGCGGGGCTGCTGCTGGCGGTGGGCCTTCTCGTCGCCGGGGTCGGGGTGCCGCTGCTGAGCGGCGCCCTCGCACGCCGGGCGGAGCGCCGCCTCGCGCCCGCCCGCGGGGCGCTCGCCACCCGGGCGGCCGATCTGCTCACCGGGACGGCCGAGTTGACCGTCGCAGGGGCCCTCGGATCGCGTATGGACCGGGCCCGCGAGGCCGACAAGGAGCTGACCGGCATCGCCTCCAGGGGAGCCGCCGCGACCGCGCTCGGCGCCGGCCTCTCGGCGCTCGCCTGCGGACTGACCGTGGCCGCCGCGGCCCTGGCCGGGATCGGTGCGGTACGAGAGGGGCGGCTCGACGGAGTGGCGCTCGCGGTCGTCGTACTCACGCCGCTCGCCGCGTTCGAGGCCGTGGCGGGACTGCCGCTCGCCGTGCAGTTCCGGCAGCGCGTGCACAAGAGCGCGGAGCGGGTGTACGAGGTGCTCGACGCCCCGGAGCCGGTACGGGAACCGGCGGCGCCGCGCACCGAGGCATCCGCCGAGCCTTTCCCGGTACGGGTGAGCGGACTGCGCGCCCGCCATCCCGGACAGGTGCGGGACGCGCTCGCCGATATGCAGCTGACCCTGCACCGGGGCCGCCGGATCGCCGTCGTGGGGCCCTCGGGTTCGGGCAAGACGACCTTCGCCCAGGTACTGCTCAGGTTCCTCGACGGCGAGGAGGGGACGTACGAACTGGGCGGGACGGACGCGTACGAGCTGGACAGCGACGCGGTGCGCCGGGTGGTGGGCCTGTGCGCCCAGGACGCGCATATCTTCGACAGCTCGATCCGGGAGAACCTCCGCCTGGCCAGGACGGACGCCACCGAGGACCAGCTGCGCGACGCCCTCGCCCGCGCCCGGCTCCTGGAGTGGGCGGAGTCGCTGCCGCAGGGCCTGGACACACTGGTCGGCGAGCACGGGGCGCGGCTCTCCGGCGGGCAGCGGCAGCGTCTCGCGCTCGCCCGGGCGCTGCTCGCCGACTTCCCCGTCCTCGTCCTGGACGAACCCGCCGAGCATCTCGACCTGGCCACCGCCGACGCCCTGACCGCCGATCTGCTCGCGGCCACCGAGGGACGTACGACGCTGCTGATCACGCACCGGCTCGCCGGGCTCGAAGCCGTGGACGAGGTGATCGTGCTCGACGAAGGGCGGGTCGTGCAGCGCGGTGGATTCGCGGAGCTCGCCGGACGCACGGACGGACAGCTGGCCCGGATGCTGGAGCGCGAGCGGGACACGGAGCTGCTGGCGGTCGCTGCCGGGCGGTAGGAGCGGGCGAGGTCCGGGTAGAGGGGGGCAGGCGAGGTCCGGGCAGAGGAGCGGTCGAGGTCCGGGCGGAGGGACGGCTCCGCCGTGCGACCGGTCGGCACGCAGCCGCAGGTGACATACCAGCACGCAGCCGCAGGTGACATACCAGCACGCAGCCGCAGGTGACACGGCGGACTTCCCGCGGAGTGCTCAGCGGGCCCGGCAGGTCGTACCCGACTTTCCTCGGCAAATAGGACTAACTAGTCTCAAGGGCATGGCAGCCCCCGCAGTCCCCGAAGAACCGCCGCCCTTCCCCGACCGGGATGTGACCGGCTCGGCCGCCGCCGAGCAGGCGGCGCGGAGCCTTCAGGCGCTGCCCGAAGAGCTCGCGGCGCGGCTGCCGCAGCTGCTCGAGGCGATGGTCTCGGTCGGCAGCGGGCTGCATCTGCACACCACCCTGGACCGGATCGCGGAGACCGCGGCCAGCCTCACGGGCGCCAGATATGCCGCGATCGGCGTGATCAACGACAAGGGCGACGGCCTCGCCGACTTCGTCACCTACGGCGTCTCGCAGGAGGAACGGAAGCGCATCGGTGATCTGCCGGACGGCCGCAGCGGTCTGCTCGGGGCGCTCATCAAGGACCCTGTGTCGCTGCGCCTCGACGATCTGACGGCCGATCCCCGCTCGGTCGGCTTCCCGCCGAACCATCCGCCGATGCGCACCTTCCTCGGCGTACCGATCCGGGTCGGCGGCGAGGTGTTCGGCAATCTCTATCTGACCGAGAAGCAGGGCGGCGGCGCGTTCAGCGTCTACGACCTCCACATGGTGAAGGTGCTCGCGACCGAGGCGGGTATCCAGATCGGCAATGCACGCCTGTACGAGGCCACGCGGCAGCGCGAGCGGTGGATCGACGGCTCGGTGGCCGTCACCACGGCCCTGCTGTCCGGCGCCGACGTGGACGACGCGCTCACCGTCGTCGCCGAGCAGGCCCGCAAGCTCGCCGACTCCGACGCGGGCATCGTGCTGCTGCCGGCGGCCGAGGGCGGTCTGGAGATCGTGGCCATAGCGTCGGACGGCCCGGTGCGGCCGCTCGGCGCGGTGATTCCGCCGGAGTCCCCCGCGGTCGACCATCTCCTCGCCGGCGAGCCGGTGTTCATCGACGACTCGGCCGCCGACCCCCGGATGATCACCGATCTGGCCAAGGAGTACGGGCCCAACATGCTGCTCCCGCTGCACAGCGGCGGCCGGGTGCTGGGCGCGCTCGCCACCCCCCGCACCCGTGGCGCGCAGCCCTTCACGGAGGCGGAGAAGACGCTCGCCGGGCAGTTCGCGGCGCAGGCGGCGCTCGCCCTGATGATGGCCGAGGCGCAGCGGGACCGGGAGCGGCTCGCGGTCTTCGAGGACCGTGACCGGATCGCGCGTGATCTGCACGATCTCGTCATCCAGCGGCTGTTCGCCACCGGGATGATGCTGGAGAGCGCCCAGCGCCGCTCGGTGGTACCGGAGGTGCAGATCGGCGTCGGCAAGGCGGTGGACGAGCTGGACGTGACGATCCAGGAGATCCGTACCGCGATCTTCGCCCTGCAGCAGGGCCCGGCCGAGGCGCCCTCCGGTCTGCGCACCCGGGTCCTCCGGGAGATCAACATGGCGGCGGTGCCGCTGGGCTTCAAGCCCTCGCACCGGTTCCTCGGGCCCGTCGACTCCGTGGTCGGCGAGCTCAGCGGCAAGAACCTCATCGCGGCTCTGCGTGAGGCCCTGTCCAACGCGTTCCGGCACGCGCAGGCCTCCCGGATCGAGGTCGTCGTCGACGCGGATGTGACGCTGCCGGACGGCCGCCCCGGCGTACGTCTCACCGTGGCCGACGACGGCGTGGGCATCCCCGAGGGCGGGCGGCGCAGCGGTCTGAAGAACCTCAAGCGCCGGGCGGAGTCGCTCGGCGGCGACAGTTGGTACGGGCCGGGGCTCGAGGGGGACGGGGGCGGCACGACGGTGGTGTGGCAGGCGCCGCACTAGGCGCTCCGCGGGAAGTCCGGCATGGCACCTGCGGGTGCGTCGTGGCTGGTCGCGCAGTTCCCCGCGCCCCTAACGGGGCACGGCAAAGCCGATTTGGGCCTGGTCTGCCTGTTCTTCGGGAGTGCCGCCCGCGCTTGCTGTGCGCGCCCCACTGTGCTGAGTGCCGCCACATCGCCCTTCGGGCTCGTCCTCACATGCCGGACGGGCTCTCGCCGGTGCGCGCCGGCTTGCGGCCCGGGAGAGGGGGCAGGGGGCGCTGTTTCCGGGCCGGGACCGTGATCCGGGGGCACCCTTCTTGTGCACCGTTCGGCACAATTCTCGTGCCCTGTTCGGGAGGAGGCCGTTGCTCTCATCGGGGGCGAATTGCGGGGGAGGTCCGGTAGCCGCTGCCGGGCACCCTTCTTGTGCGCCGTTCGGCACAGTTCTTGTGCCCTGTACGGCACTGTTCTTGTGCCCCTTACGGGTCAAGCGCCGTCCTCGCGCACCCCTCGTACGAGCGCTGTGACTGATCGCGGGTGACGATCGCGTGCATGCGCCACTGCTCTCGCCGAACGCTGACCGTGCCGGTGGTGCTGTGTGCGCTCATCGTGCTGATCGCGGGCGGCGCTCCGTCCGCCGCCGGAACGCGCGGTCCGGGGGACGGCGCTTCCGACGGGCCGAGCCTCAGTACAGATGTGATGCGGCTCTACGAGCAGGCCGCGGCGGCCACGGAGAAGTACGAGTCGGGGCGGCGCGCGGCCGAGGAGCAGCGCACCAGGGCCAAGAGGCTGGAGCGCCTGGTCGAGCGCGAGCGGCGGGAACTGCGGCTGCTGCACGAGGACCTGGGCCGGATCGCCCGCGTCCAGTACCGCTCAGGGGGCGATGTCTCGTACACCGCGCAACTGCTCATGGCCGATGACCCCGAGCAGTTGATGCGGGGTCAGCGTGCCGCCTGGCAGGCCGATCTCGCGATGGACAACGCCATCACCAAGACCCAGCGGGCGGCCCGCTCCCTGGACACCGGGGAGCAGAACGCCAAGGCGGCCTGGCATGCGCTCGACGTACGCAAGGCGAAGCTGGCGGCCTTGAAGCGGGGGATCGAGCAGCGCCTCGAACAGGCCCGGTGGACGCTGCAGCACGAGGCCGACCGGCAGGTCACGGCGGGCAAGTGCCGGGGCGCCGTACGGCTCGACCAGGGCCGGAGCAGACCGGCGGCAGGGCAGGCCTGGGTCGCGCCGGTCGAGACGTATGAACTCTCCGCCGGGTTCGGGGGATCCGGTGAGCGCTGGGCGAACCGGCACACCGGCCAGGACTTCGCCGTCGGTATCGGTGCGCCGGTGCGGGCCGCCGGTGCCGGGCGCGTGGTGCGGGTGACCTGCGGGCAGGGCTTCGGCATGGAAGTGGTGCTGCAGCACGCGGGCGGCTACTACACGCAGTACGCGCACCTCGCGGCCGTCACCGTCGACCAGGGCGACCGGGTGCGGGTGGGGCAGTGGATCGGGCAGGCGGGCACGACCGGCAACTCGACCGGGCCGCACCTGCACTTCGAGGTGCGGCTCACTCCGCATCTGGGGTCGGGTGTGGATCCCCGCAAGTGGCTGGCCGAGCGGGGCGTCCGGCTGTGAGCTGCGCCCTCAGCCGCCGAGGCGGTCGGCCAGGATCTGCTCGATGACGACCGCGACGCCGTCCTCGTTGTTGGCGACGGTGCGGCCGGACGCGGCGGCGATGACGTCCGGGTGGGCGTTGCCCATCGCGTACGACGTACCCGCCCAGGTCAGCATCTCGACGTCGTTCGGCATGTCCCCGAACGCGACCACTTCGTCCTGGGTGATGCCGCGTTCGGCGCAGCACAGGGCCAGGGTGCTCGCCTTGGAGACGCCCGCGGCGCTGATCTCGAGGAGCGCGGTCGGGCTGGAGCGGGTGACGGTGGCCGTGTCGCCGATGGCCTCGCGGGCCAGAGTGAGGAAGGCATCGGGGGACAGCTCGGCGTGGTGGGCGAGGAGCTTGAGTACCGGCTGGTCGGCGACGTCGGAGTCCTCCGCGAGCAGCTTCTCGGCGGGGGCGATGGTGACCGCGGGGTCGAGGTGCAGCGGCGGGTAGGGGAGTTCGTGGTGGATGCCGCCGGTGCGCTCCACGGCGAACGAGGTGCCGGGGGCGGCCGTGCGCAGGATGTCGACGACCTCCAGGGCGGTCTCGTGCGCGATGGCCCGGATCTTGACGAAGCGGTGGGCGCCGGGGCCGCCGTGCAGATCGACGACGGCCGCGCCGTTCCCGCAGATCGCCAGGCCGTGGCCGTGGACGTGGTCGCTGACGACATTCATCCAGCGGGCGGGGCGGCCGGTGACGAAGAAGACCTCGATTCCGGCTTCCTCGGCGGCGGCGAGTGCGGCGATCGTACGGTCCGACACCGATTTGTCGTCGCGGAGCAGGGTGCCGTCCAGATCCGTGGCGATCAACCGGGTCCGGGGCGTGGGGGCAGGAGTCTGTGGGGGTGTCGAGGTCACGTCGGCATTGTTCCGCATATGCCGCATGGTCGTGCTTGTGGGTGCACATTTGAGTACGCGTGAGCGCCGGTGAGTATCTGAGTGCCTGAATGCCGGGGCGCCGATGAGCAACTCCGTGCATCGGTGCGCGGGTGCCCGTCACGGTGGTCGGCCACGGGCGGCCGCATCACACGGGCGATCGTAGGCTTTGGGCATGACCTCTCCCCTGCGCCTGAGCACCGTGATCCTGCCCATCCACCGCTGGCACGACGGCGGGCGTGCCCGGTGGCAGCGCGCCGAGGAGCTGGGTTTCCACGCCGCGTACACCTATGACCACCTGGCCTGGCGGAGCTTTCGCGACGGACCCTGGTTCGGTGCCGTGCCGACGCTGACCGCCGCCGCGGCCGCGACCTCGCGGCTGCGCCTCGGCACCCTGGTCACCTCGCCCAACTTCCGCCACCCGGTGACCCTCGCCAAGGAGCTGATCTCCCTGGACGACATCTCCGGCGGCCGGATCACGCTCGGCATCGGTGCGGGCGGCAACGGCTTCGACGCGACCACGCTCCTGAAGCGCGACGAGGAGCCCTGGACGCCGCGCGAACGCGCGGACCGGTTCGCCGAGTTCGTCGCGCTCCTCGACCAGCTGCTGCGGGAGCCGGCCGGTACGACGTACGAGGGCACCTTCTACTCGGCGACCGACGCCCGTAATGTGCCGGGCTGTGCGCAGGGCGAACGGCTGCCGTTCGCCGTCGCCGCGACCGGGCCGCGAGGGCTGAAGCTGGCCGCGCGGTACGGGCAGGCGTGGGTGACGACCGGGGACCCGAAGCTGTACGAGGCGGGCACGCCCGAGCAGTCCTTCGAGGCCCTGCGGGGTCAGATGGCCAAGCTGGGCAAGGCCTGCGCGGACGCGGGCCGTGATGTGGCGGAGCTCGACAAGGTGCTGCTCACGGGCTTCACGCCGGACTTCAACCCGGCGACGCGCGCGGGCCGCCGGCCCATCGACTCCTTCGACGCCTTCGTCGACTTCGCGGGCCGGCACGCGGAGCTCGGCTTCACCGAGATCGTCGTGCACTGGCCGATCGCGGGTTCGGACTTCGCGGCCGACGAGAAGGTGTTCGAGCGGATCGTCACGGAGGGGCCGGCTCAGATCTGAGGGTGCTCTTGTGCGGTGCGGGTCCGCCGGGGCCGCACTGCCTCGTGTGGGGCGCGTCCGCTGAGGGCGTACCGCCTTCGTGTGGGGCGCGTCCGCCGGGGGCCTCAGCGGACGCGGCCGCTCAGCCAGGGGGTGAGCAGATCGGTGGCGATGAGTTCCTTGTACGTACGGTCGCCGGGCAGCGGCACGAGCAGCCACCAGCCGGGCGGGAAGAAGCGGCCCTTCACATAGGCGACGCCGTTGTAGAGCGAGGTCAGGAACGCCGGGACGTCGTCGCGGGGAATGTCGTGGAACTCCACGCCCTCCACCGTGATCTTGACGTCGTCCTCGGGGAAGACCTGGATCTCCAGCCGGGGTGAGCCGGACACCTCGACATGGGCCTCGTGCGGCAGCGAGCCGTCGGGGTCGGTGGTGGCGCCGATGTCCGCGGCGGTGCGGCGCGAGGTCTGGTCGGCGCCGATGTCATGGGTGACCTGGATGTCGTGGCCGCGCTCCGCGGCGGCCTCGCGGATGGCCCGGACGACGGCTTCGGTGCTGTGCAGCGGCTCCATACCTTCCGATCATGCCTGAGCGACGTGCTCAAGGCAGGCGCAGGTACGAGGCGTGCTCAGGGCAGGCGCAGGTACGAGGCGTGCTCAGGGCAGGCGCAGGTACTTGGGGGGTACGGATGCCGTGAGCCAGACGCCGTTGGCGCTCACCCGGAACTCGTGGCCGTCTTCATGCATGGCCGCGCTGTGCACGCTGAGCACGAGGGGGCGGCCGCGGCGCGCGCCGACGCGGGTCGCCGTCTCGCGGTCGGCGGAGAGATGGACGTCGTGCCTGGTCATGGGCCTGAGGCCGACGGCGCGGATGGTGTCCATGAAGTGGGCGACGGTGCCGTGGTAGAGGTACGGCGGCGGGGTCGCGGCCGGCAGGCCCAGATCCACGTCGACGGTGTGGCCCTGGTTGGCCCGGATCCGGTTGCCTTCGACAGCGAACCGCTTCTTGTCGTTGGTGGAGACGGCGTGTTCGAGCTCGGCCCGGCTGACGGGGAAGCCGTGCGCCGCCGCGGCGTCGAGCAGCTCGTCGATATCCGCCCAGCCGGCTTCGTCGAGGGTGAGCCCGATGCGCTCGGGCTGATGCCGCAAGTGCCGGGAGAGGTATTTCGAGACGCGGACGGTCCGCCTTTCCTTTGTGTTCCGGTCGTTCATCTTCCAAGGGTGCAGCAGAGCCGTGAGATTTCTCCAACTCTTTACCGGCCGCAGGCATGATCCACAGCCAACCCCGGTTATCCACAGGCCAGTTGGGCTCTGTGTGGACAACTCCCGGCGCAATCAGGGCATTTAGGGAACTTCCCTTCCTTTGAGGTGAGTTGTGGCCAACTCATCCAACGTACGGGCCTGCACTTCCCGTTCGGCGGCCGCAGCGATGAACTCGGCGGAACGCTCCGCTCCAACAAGGCGCTGCACCGCCTGAATTGTGCTGACGGGCAAGGCCACAGGAGTCTGTCCCGAAGGCTCCGGAGGGGGTGGTGCGGCACCCAGGTGTTCCCTCAGGTGACGGGTTGCGAACGTCCGCATCGCGCGGGCGAGTTCGGCGTCCACGGTCTGCTGTGCCAGGGGGCGCAGCTTGCGTACCAGAGCCGCGGCTTCCGCCGCTTCCGTGTCGCTCGGCGGGTGATGTCCGTCGAGATAGCGGGCGAAGACATGCTCGGTGGTGAAGTCGAGAAACCTGGACGCGATGTACTCGACCTGGGTGCGCAACTCCCTTAGATGGCCGGAGATTGCGGTGAGCGGAACTCCGGCTGCATGCAACTCGGCGGCAACAGCCAGCTCTTGAGGGCTCGGCACCAGGAACTCGTCGTCCCTGCCCGGGATTCGCTCCAGTACGCCGAGCTCGACCGCGTCGTCCACGGCCGCGTCGTCGGGAGTGCCGCCGAACCGTTTGTCGAGTTCGGTGCGGGTGATGCGGTCCGCCTCCTCGTCCGTCCACGGGCCGTCGACCTCGGCGACCAGACCGAGGACACCGCCGAGCCCGCGGCCCGCGTCCCAGGCCTCCAGGAGTTCCTTTATGGAGGCCAGGGTGTAGCCGCGTTCGAGCAGGTCGGCGATCTGGCGCAGCCGGGCCAGATGCGCGTCCGAGTAGACGTTGGACCGGCCGCGCCGCTCGGGGCGTGGCAGGAGGCCGCGGTCCTGGTAGGCGCGGATCGTCCGGACCGTGGCGCCGCTGTGGTGGGCCAGGTCCTCGATCCGGTACTCGGCGACAGACTGCACTCTCCCCGCCCTTCGTCGTGCTGCGGTCTTTGTCGTACGTGAGGGCTCGTGTGGACGCCTGGGCGTCTGGGCGCCTGGACGCCTGGGCGTCTCAGGCTATGGCGGCCCGGCCTATCGCGCCCGCCGCCGCCCGGGCCGCCGGGGACGTCGCCAGATACTCGACGGCCTTGCGTAGAGAGCCCTCCTGGGACGGATGGTACGAGCGGCGCAGATAGCGGGGGACAGCCGCGCCGATCTCCTTCCAGGTGGGCAACAGGCCTTTGCGCACCGCCTTGTTGTGCTCGCGCAGCGAGTACCGCAGACGGCCCGCAAGCTGCGGGTCGTGCCGGATCAGATACGCGGCGCCCCAGGCCCAGAGATAGAGCATCACGGGGGCCGTGACCGCCATACCGGCGACCCGGCGGGCGTACCGCTGCAGACCTTCGCCGCCGCAGTGCTGGTACATGTCGAAGGCGACCGCGCGGTGCTCGACCTCCTCCGCGCCGTGCCAGCGCAGCAGATCCAGCATGATCTCGTCCGAGCCGGCCTCGTCCAGGGCGTCGGCGTGCAGCACCCAGTTGCCGAGGACCGCGGTGAACTGCTCGATCGCCGCGATCACCGCGAGCCGGAAGCGCAGCCACTCCTGGGTGGGGATGGGGGCGCCCATCGGCGGCTGCTCGCCGAGGATCTTCTCGAAGAGGAAGTCGACGTACTTCGTGTACGCGCTGGTGTCGAGCCGCTGCGCCGCCAGATGGTCGAGTACGTACGCGTGCTGGACGCTGTGCGTCGCCTCCTGGCCCATGAACCCCTTGACGTCCTTGAGGAGTTCGGGGTCGGTGACGAGGGGCAGGCCCTCCTTGAAGACCTTCACGAACCAGCGCTCCCCCGCCGGAAGCAGCAGATGCAGCACGTTGATCACATGCGTGGCCGTCGGCTCGTCCGGTATCCAGTGCAGCGGGGTCTTGTCCCAGTCGAACGAGACGCGCCGCGGGGTGATCACATAGCGGTCCTCGGTGTGCGTTCCGATGTCTGTACCGGCGTCCGTGCCTGTGTTCTCGGTGCTCACAGCGGCGGCTCCAATCGGGCGATCGCGCGCAGCGCCCTGGGCGTGAAGCGGGACATGAGGTGGGCGCCGCGCGCCTCGGGGGTGACCGGGACGACGGCCTGGTTCTTGACGACGGCGCCGAGGATCGCGTCGGCGACCTTCTCCGGCGGGTAGTTGCGCAGGCCGTACAGGCGCGAGGTGCGCTTCTGGCGGCGCTTCTCCTCCACCTCGTCGACCCCGGCGAAGTGCGTGGTCGCGGTGATGTTGGTGTTGACGAAGCCGGGGCAGATCGCGGAGACGCCGATGCCCTGGCCGGCCAGCTCGGCGCGCAGACACTCGCTGAGCATCAGGACGGCCGCCTTCGACGTGCTGTAGGCGGGCAGGGCCTTGGAGGGCTGATAGGCCGCCGCCGACGCGGTGTTGACGATATGGCCGCCCTGGCCGCGGTCGGCCATCTGCTTCCCGAAGATCCGGCAGCCGTGGATGACGCCCCACAGATTGACGTCCAGGACCTTCTTCCAGTCCTCGCTCGTGGTGTCGAAGAAGGAACCGGAGACGCCTATCCCCGCGTTGTTCACCAGGACGTCCACGACGCCGTACTCCCGGGCGACCTTTTCGGCGAGCTTCTCCATGGCCTGCTCGTCCGTGACGTCGACGGTCTCGCCCCAGGCGGCGGGCGCGCCGACCAGGCCCGCGAGCTCGGCGGTACGGGCCACGCCGTCGGCGTCCCGGTCGACGGCCACGATCCGCGCCCCGGCCTCCGCGAAGGCGAAGGCGGTGGCCCGGCCGATACCGCTGGCCGCGCCCGTGACAAGGACGAGCTGGCCGGCGAAGCGGTCGGCGTGCCTGCCCGTGGCCGTGGTGTACCTCGTGGCCACTGCGGCTCCCTTCGCGCCCCGGTCGCCCAGGTCTTCGTACGCCGTCACGAAGTCCGTGATCCAGGCGGTCAGCTGGTCGGGCCGGGTGCGGGGCACCCAGTGCTTGCCGGGCAGGGTGCGACGGGTCAACTGCGGCGCCCACAGCTCGAGTTCGTCATAGAGCCGCGGGGACAGGAAGATGTCGCCGGTCGGGGTGATCAGCTGCACGGGCGCGTGGGCGTAGGCGTCGGTGCGTGGCCTGCGCAGCCTCGCGCGGACGTTGTCGCGGTAGAGCCAGGCGCCGTGGGCGGCGTCCGACGGCAGTGACGGGGTGGGGTAGGTGCCACGCGGCACGTTCTCCACGCGCTGCAGGATCTTCGGCCACTGGGTGCCGAGCGGGCCGCGCCAGGCGAGCTCGGGCAGGACGGGGGTGTGCAGCATGTACACGTACCAGGACTTGGCGCCCTGGCCGAGGAGCTGGCCCACCTTGCGCGGGGTCGGGCGGACCATGCGCTTCTTGATCCAGTGCCCGAAGTGGTCGAGGGACGGGCCCGACATGGAGGTGAAGGAGGCAATCCGGCCCTCGGTGCGCTTGACCGTGACGAACTCCCAGGACTGCACCGACCCCCAGTCGTGCCCGACCAGGTGCACCGGCTTGTCCGGGCTGACGGCATCGGCGACGGCCAGGAAGTCGTCCGTCAGCTTCTCCAGGGTGAAGCCGCCGCGCAGCGGGGCCGGGGCCGTGGACCTGCCGTGACCGCGCACGTCGTACAGGACCACGTGGAAGCGGTCCGCGAGGCGGGTCGCGACCTCGGACCACACCTCCTTGGAATCCGGATAGCCGTGCACCAGCATGACCGTCGGCTGGTCCGGGTCCCCGAGCTCGGCGACACACAGCTCCACGCCGCCGGTACGGACCCAGCTCTCCCGTGCGCCCTTCAACAGCACTCCACTCGCCAGGTGTTCACGCTTGCCGCCGCGCTGTCCGCGCTTGTCGTTCCGCTCTCGGCTCATGCCGTCCTCGCCTCCGCCCAGCGCCGCACGTGCGGCAGATCGTCGTCCAGCCAGAACGCGCTCTCCCGCGGGTCCTTGGAGTCGGTGACTACCAGGATCTCCTCGAACTTCGCGCCCGTGCCGCGGAATCCGAGGTGCGGCTCGACCGCCCACAGGCCCGGCTGCGGCGGGTGGTCGGAGAATTTGTACGGGCTCCACAGCGGGGACCAGCCGTCCCGGTGGCCGTGCACCGCGTCACTCGCCAGGCCCTTGAGCGACTGGGTGCCGAAGCCGAACACATTCGGCGACCAGCGGCGCTCCTTCACGCGGTCGACCTTGTGGGCGATCACACCGAAGGGATAGGCGCGGTGGCGGTTGGCATAGCCCTGACGGGTCATCAGGCGCTCGACGTCCTCGTAGATCTCGCGCAGTGAGCGGCGCTCGCGCACCTCGCGCAAGATCAGCTCGCGGTGCTCCTCCAGGTCGGCGAGCAGCTTGTCGTGCACCGGGTTGAGGCCCAGACAGCCGGAGTAGCCGATGTCGGCCGTATAGCCCTTGTACACCGGGGCCATGTCGAGGATGAAGGGCATCCCCGGCTCCAGCTTCCTGTTGGTCGGGAAGAACTGCAGCGGGATCTTGAACCCCGCGAACGCCGTGCGGTCGCCGAACCAGGCGAAGGGCAGATGGAACCAGTCGCGCACCCCGCGCCCGCGCAGCCACTCCCGCTGCATCCGTGCCGCCTCACGCTCCGTCACACCGGGCTTGAGCTGCGCCGCGACCGCCTCCGCGCATTCATACGCGAGGGTCTGCACTTCTCTGAACCCCCGCAGTTCCGCGCCGAGTTCAGTGTCCACTGCTGAGGTCATGCCACCGTCCGTCCCGTGAATCGGCCTGCCCGCCCGAATCGGCCTGCCCGCCGCCTGCGGTCCCTGCATGCGCTACGTGGTCGTAACTTGACACTGATGAATGTGACAATGCCCGGAGGCTGCGTCAAGGGGTGTGCAGCAAGCCTGTGGATAACCCTCCGGCTGTGTGCGGCTGACCTGCCCGTGCCCTTCCCGTGCCCTCCCGTGGCCTCTCCGCGAGAGCTTCCGTGCCCTCTTGGGTGCCCTCTCGAGTACGACGTCCCCTACGGGTCCGTACATCTGGAGTCGGACACGTATCCAGCCGCCAGGTCTGACGCCGTGTGTGGTGCGCGCCACTACCTTCGAATCGTGACTGTGATCGCGACCGAAAGCCTCAGCAAGCGGTTCCCCCGGGTGACCGCGCTAGACCGGCTCTCCGTGGACATCGGCCCGGGTGTGACCGGCCTTGTCGGGGCCAACGGAGCCGGTAAGTCCACTTTGATCAAGATTCTGCTCGGCCTCGCCCCCGCCACCGAGGGCCGCGCCCAGGTGCTCGGCCTCGACGTCGCCACCCAAGGCGGCGAGATCCGTGAGCGGGTCGGGTACATGCCCGAGCACGACTGCCTGCCGCCCGATGTGTCGGCCACCGAGTTCGTCGTCCACATGGCGCGGATGGCCGGCCTGCCGGCCACCGCGGCACGCGAGCGGACCGCGGACACGCTGCGCCACGTCGGGCTCTACGAAGAGCGCTACCGCCCCATCGGCGGCTACTCGACCGGTATGAAGCAGCGGGTCAAACTCGCCCAGGCTCTCGTCCACGACCCGCAGTTGGTCTTTCTCGACGAGCCCACCAACGGGCTCGACCCGGTCGGCAGGGACGAGATGCTCGGCCTGATCCGCCGTGTCCACACCGACTTCGGCATCTCCGTCCTGGTCACCTCGCACCTGCTCGGCGAGCTGGAGCGGACCTGCGACCACGTCGTCGTCATCGACGGCGGTGCCCTGCTGCGCTCCAGCTCCACCAGCGACTTCACCCAGACCATGGGCACGCTCGCGGTGGAGGTCACCGACACCGACCAGCACGCGGACGGCAGCCAGGCACTCCGCCAGGCGCTGCAGGAGCAGGGCATCACCCTGCACGCGCGCGTGGAGGAGGGGCTGCCGGGCGCGGGACACATCCTGCTGATCGAGGCGACCGGCGAGGAGACCTACGACGTCGTCCGGGACACCGTCGCCGGGCTCGGCCTCGGACTCGTCCGCATGGAACAGCGCAGGCACCACATCGCGGAGGTGTTCCGCACGGAACAGCAGCCGGAACAGCAGGAGCCGGCGTCCGAACGAGCACAGGCGTGGGCCGCGACGGCCGCCGCGCAGCAAGGAGGTGGCCGCGATGGCAGCTGAGACCGGCGTTCCGAACGCGGCCCAGACCCGGATCCACAACATCGGATACCGGAACTACGACGGCCCGCGCCTCGGCCGCGCGTACGCCCGCCGCTCGCTCTACTCGCAGTCCCTGCGGGGCGCGTACGGCCTGGGCCGCAGCGCCAAGTCGAAGGTCCTGCCGATGATCCTGTTCGCGGTGATGTGTGTGCCCGCGGCGATCATCGTGGCGGTGGCCGTGCAGACGAAGATGAAGGATCTGCCGCTCGACTACCGCACTTACGCGATCACCACCCAGGCCGTCATCGGCCTCTTCCTCGCGTCCCAGGCGCCGCAGTCGGTCTCCCGTGACCTGCGCTTCAGGACGGTGCCCCTGTACTTCTCCCGCCCGATCGAGCGCGTCGACTACGTGGTGGCGAAGTACGCGGCGATGGCCTCGGCCCTCTTCGTGCTCACCGCCGCACCGCTGCTCGTGCTCTATGTGGGCTCTCTGCTCGCCAAGATGGACTTCGCGGACCAGACCAAGGGGTTCGCACAGGGGTTGGTCTCCGTGGCTCTGCTCTCCCTGCTCTTCGCCGGACTCGGGCTCGTCATGGCCGCGTTGACACCGCGGCGCGGCTTCGGAGTCGCCGCCGTCATCGCCGTACTGACCATCTCGTACGGAGCGGTCTCCACCGTCCAGGCCATCGCCGACGCCCAGGGCTCCACCGGGGCGGTGCCCTGGCTCGGACTGTTCTCGCCCATCACGCTGATCGACGGCGTCCAGACGGCCTTCCTCGGGGCGAGCTCCGCCTTCCCCGGTGGCCACGGCCCCGGTACAGGTACCGGCGCTGTCTATCTCCTGGTCGTCCTCGCGCTGATCACCGGCTCGTACGGAGCCCTGATGCGCCGCTACCGAAAGGTCGGGCTGTGAGCACGATCACCATCGACCACACATCCCGCTGGTTCGGCAATGTGGTGGCCGTCAACGACATCACCATGAACATCGGCCCCGGCGTGACCGGCCTGCTCGGGCCCAACGGCGCCGGAAAGTCCACCCTCATCAACATGATGGGCGGCTTCCTGGCCCCGTCGACCGGCTCGGTGACCCTCGACGGCAGGCCGATCTGGCGCAACGAGCAGATCTACAAGGAGATCGGCATCGTCCCCGAGCGTGAGGCGATGTACGACTTCCTCACGGGGCACGAATTCGTCGTCGCGAACGCCGAGTTGCACGGTCTGGGCAAGAAGGCGGCCCAAAGGGCGCTCGCCACGGTCGAGATGGAGTACGCGCAGGACCGCAAGATCTCGACGTACTCCAAGGGCATGCGCCAGCGCGTGAAGATGGCCTCCGCGCTGGTCCACGACCCCTCGGTGCTGCTGCTCGACGAGCCCTTCAACGGCATGGACCCGCGCCAGCGGATGCACTTGATGGACCTCTTGCGTCGCATGGGTGCCGACGGCCGCACCGTTCTGTTCTCCTCCCACATCCTCGAAGAGGTCGAGCAACTCGCCTCGCACATCGAGGTGGTCGTGGCAGGCCGGCACGCCGCGAGCGGCGACTTCCGGCGCATCAGGCGCCTGATGACGGACCGGCCGCACCGCTACCTGGTGCGGTCGAGCGACGACCGGGCGCTCGCCGCCGCGCTGATCGCGGACCCGTCGACCGCGGGCATCGAAGTGGACGTCGCCGAGGGCGCGTTGCGCATCCAGGCCGTCGACTTCGGGCGCTTCACGGAACTTCTTCCGAAGGTCGCCAAGGAGCACGGCATCCGGCTGCTCACGGTCTCGCCTTCGGACGAGTCGCTGGAGTCGGTCTTCTCGTATCTCGTCGCGGCCTGAAGGGAGTCCTCGACCATGTATGACCCCACTGTCGCCCGGCTCACCTACCGGGCCCTGCTCGGCCGTCGCCGTGCGCTGATCCTGTTCTCACTGCCTGTCCTGCTCATCGGAATCGCCGCCCTGGTGCGTGGTTTCACCGGGGCGGACGACCAGGTGGCCGTCGATGTGCTCGGCGGCTTCGCGCTCGCCACGATGGTGCCGCTGATCGGTGTCATCGCCGGCACCGGCGCCATCGGCCCCGAGATCGACGACGGCTCGGTCGTCTATCTGCTGTCCAAGCCCCTGAAGCGGCCGACGATCATCGTCACCAAGCTCACCGTGGCGATCGCAGTGACCATGGCGTTCTCGGCGATCCCGACGTTCATCGCCGGAATGATCCTCAACGGCAACGGCCAGCAGATCGCCGTCGCCTACACCGTGGCCGCCCTGGTCGGCTCGATCGCGTACGCCGCGCTCTTCCTGCTGCTCGGCACGGTCACCAAGCACGCCGTGGTCTTCGGCCTCGTGTACGCCCTGGTCTGGGAGACGCTGTTCGGCTCCCTGGTCGAGGGGGCGCGCACGCTGAGCGTGCAGCAGTGGTCCCTCGCGGTCGCCCAGAAGGTCGCGGGCGGCGATCTGGTGGCATCGGACGTCGGACTGCCCGCCGCCGTCGCCCTGTTGGTCGTGGTGACGGTCCTCGCGACCTGGTACGCGGGCCAGAAGCTGCGGACGCTGACGCTGGCCGGCGACGAGTAAGCGGCCCCGCATGACCGGGCGCCCCTGAGCACCCGGAAAACAGACTCCACGCGCGCGTGCCCGTTCCCCGTCGGGTACGCGCGCGTGGTGTACGGCTGACTCTTCGCCGTCCAGGCCGAGAACTCGTCGCCGTACAGGTGCCGTCCAGGCCGTGAACTCGTCGCCGTCCAGGCCGAGTCGGGTCCCCTCAGACTGTGCGGTCCCGCGCCGCGAGCAGCCCCACCGTGAGGGCCGCCGCGCAGACGCACAGCACAAGGGAGATCGGTACGGTCCAGCCGCCGGTCGCCTGGTACACGGCGCCCGCCGCCAACGGCCCCACGGCGGCCAGGAGATAGCCCACCGTCTGCGCCATCCCGGACAGCCGGGCCGCGGTCGCCGCGTCGCCCGAGCGCAGCACGATCAGCGTCAGGGCGAGTCCCACGGCCCCGCCCTGACCGACCCCGAGGACCGCCGACCAGAGCCAGGCGCCGGACACGGGCGCCACCATCAGGCCGACGTAGCCCGCCGCCACCAGCGAGGTCACCAGGGCGATCAGCGGCCGCTGACTGCGCATCCGGCCCGCGAGCAGCGGCACCCCGAAGGCGCCTGCGACCTGGATGAGGTTGTTGAAGGCGAAGATGACTCCGGCCGTGGCGCGGCTCATGCCGTGGTCGGTGAAGATCGTCGGCATCCAGGCGATCAGTACGTACGACCACAGCGACTGCAGGCCCATGAAGAGCGTGACCTGCCAGGCGAGCGGGGAGCGCCACACGCTCTTCGCCGGCTGCCCGGCGGCGGCCGGAACCCGCACCTCATGTCCCGTACGCCCACGGGCGATCAGAACCTGCGGCAGCCAGGCAAGGGCCGCCACCGCGGCGAGCAGCGACCAGAAGGCGAGCGACGCCTCCCAGCTGTCGCCGAAGGCCTTCTCCAGGGGGACGGACGCGGCCGCCACGACCGTGGCGCCGGCGATCATCGCGCCGGTGTAGACGGAGGTCATGGCGGCGGCCTTGTCCGGGAAGTCCCGCTTGATGAGGCCCGGCATCAACACGTTGAGCAGGGCTATCGCCGTGCCGACCAGAACTCCGCCGCCGTACAGCGCCGTCACCGAGGGGATGACGCGCACCAGGATCCCGACGCCGAGCAGCAACAGGGCGCACAGCAGCACCGGTTCGGTGCCGAAGCGCCGGGCGAGCCAGGGCGCGACCAGGGCGCCCACGCCGAGGAAGAGCACCGGCACCGACGTCACCAGACTGGTGGCGGTCGACGACAGGCCGAAGGCCTCGCTGATCTCGCCCACCAGCGGCGACACACTCGCAAGCGCCGCCCGCATGTTGAGCGAGGCGAGCACGATCCCGACGAGCAGCACCACGGGGTGCGCCAGCAACGCCCGCCGCGCGGCGCGGCCTTGGGGCGAGGGGCGGACATCGGCCTCCGCGTCCAGGAGGAGCCGGTCGGCCTCCAGGTGCGCGGGCTCCGGGCGCGCGTCCCCGGAGCGGGCGTCCCCAGAGTGGGCGGCCTGGGAGTGGGCGGCCTCAGAGTGGGCGGTTTCGGGGCGTGACAAAGAGAGCGCCTTTCGGGGTCGTACGTGTGCTGTGTGAGGGGAGTTGGGGACGGTGAAGGGGCGGGGCCGCGGAGCCCGGGGCGGCGCGGCGGGCGGGGCCGGAGAGCCGGAGAAGGGGCCTCAGCTCGCGCCGAGCGCGGTCAGCGCCTCGATGGGCACCCGCAGCAGCGCCCGCACCGCCGCGTCCGCGCCCGCGGGGTCGCCCGCCTCCACGGCCGCCACCAGGGTCTCGTGGGCGTCGATGTCGACGGGGGGCATGTCCTGGTCGCCCAGTGCGTTCACCAGGACCTCGTGCACCTGGACCGAGAAGAAGCGGTACACCTCGATGAACGCGGTGTTGTGGGTGGCCTCGACGACTGCCAGGTGGAAGGCCATGTCGGCGTCGGCGTCCCGGTCGCCCTCCTCGCGCAGGGTCGCGAGCGCCGCACGCAGGCGCAGCAGGTCGTGGGTGTCCCGGCGCGTGGCCGCGAGCCGGGCGGCCTCGGCCTCCAGGGCGACCCGTACCTCGGTGACGTCGAGGGCGCCCGCGTGCCGCATACCGCGCAGGACGGCAGCGGGGTCGGCGGTGGAGCGTACGAACGTGCCGTTGCCCTGCCTGGACTCCAGGAGGCCCGCGTGCACCAGGACCCGGACGGCCTCGCGGACGGTGTTACGGCCGACGCCCAGCTGCTCGGCGAGGGCGTGCTCGGTCGGGATGCGGTCGCCGACCGCCCACTCGCCCTCGGTCAGCTGGGTACGGAGCTGGTCGACGACGGTGTCCACGAGGGACTGCCGCCCCGCGGCCTGCAGCGCCATGTCCGCCGTCCTCCTGTGCTCGTACGCTGTGTCTGCTTGATTTATTCGCCCGGTTGCCCAGTCATCCTACAACTGTGATCGAGGGAACTCCGTCCCTGGGCAACCGCGTTCTGCGGGACTCCGTCCCCGGGCAACCGCGTTCTGCGGGACTCCGTCCCTGGGCGTAGGACCAGTCCGTCGCGGATCTGGTCCGTCCGTCCGATCCAGGACCCGCAGGGGGCTCCGTAGCGTCGTCCCCATGCATATAGGAATCCTCGGAACAGGCAATGTGGGCAAGGCAGTTGCGGCCGGCGCGGCGGCCGCCGGGCACGATGTGGTGTTCGGCTCGCGCACCCCTGAAGCGGGCCGGACCGGTCTGGAGCTTCCCGTCGTGGGGGTGCGGGAGGCGGCCGAGCACGGCGAGATCGTCGTCAACGCCATCGGCGGCAACGCCTCCCTCGCTCTCCTCCCCACCCTCAAGGAGAGCCTGCGGGGCAAGGTGCTGCTGGACATCGCCATCGACCTCACCCCCGACCTCGACCTCCTCCACGTCGACGCCTCCCTGGCCGAGCAGCTGCAGGAGGCGCTGCCGGACACCAGGGTGGTCAAGTCGCTCTGCACCATGGACTCAGTGGTGATGGCTCAGCCGGAGAAGACCCTCTCCGGGCCGAGCACGGTCTTCATCTCCGGAGCCGATCAGGCGGCGAAGGCGCAGGTCGACGCGCTTCTGGAAGATCTCGGCTGGCGTGCGGGTACGCGGGTCGACCTGGGTGGCATCGCCACCGCGCGGGGGCAGGAACACATGGCTCTGATGTTCATCGCCGTGGCCGGCGGCCTGGGCCACCATGTCTTCAACGTCCACCTGGTCACCGCCGACTGACTCACCGCCGAGCGACTCAGCGCGGTGCGGTCCGGTGCGCGACCGGCGGCCGCACGGGCCATGATCAAAGGGTGACGAACAGCCCTGAATCCCCTCAGGCGCTCGGGGCGCCCGAGCCCTCACGGCCCGTGCGGAGCTGGGTGCGCTCATCGCCCGGCACGCACGCGTGGCTGCTGATCATCCTCGGGACGAGCCTCGTCATCACCTTCTCCAGCCAGGGCCTCGAGCACTTCCTGTTGCATCGCACCAGCAGCAATCTGCATGAGCTCACCAAGCACCCGGCCCAGTCGCTGCTGCTCAGCGCGTTCTGGATCGAGAACCCCGCGTCCCTCCCCTCCTATGTGCTGCTTTTCGAAATCGTGCACGCGCGCGCGGAGCGCTGGCTCGGCACCTTGCGCTGGCTCTTCGTCGTCGCCACGGCGCATATCGCGGCCACCCTCATCAGCCAGAAGGTGGTCCTGACCCGGATCGAGAACCACGACGCGTCGCGCCGCATGATGCATGTCGTCGACATCGGCGTCTCGTACGGCCTCGCGGCCTCGGCCGGCGTCCTGACGTATCTCGTCCCGGGCCGCTGGAAATGGCTCTACGCCCTCGCCTTGATCGCGTTCTTCGGGGTGCCCCTGGCGACCGGCGGCACCTTCACCGATCTGGGGCATGCCATCGCGCTGGCCATCGGCTTCGCCTGCTGGCCGCTGACCCGGGGGCGACGGTCGGCGGCCGGCGTACGCGCGTACGAAAAATAGGTGGCGGCCGCCGGTCACGAACCGGCACAGTAGGGGCCGAAGACGCCGACAACGGCGCCCACCGACCGGGAGAGGAGCACGACGATGTGGATCAGCAGTCCGTCGAGCTCCCTGCAGGGCGGCCCGAGGCGGCAGGCTCCGGAGTAGTCATCACACTCCGTCGTAGCCGCCCCTGAAGGCAGCCCGGGGCGGCCTTTTCCCGCGCATCGCGCGAGGCCGCCCCTCCCGGAGGATTGGCCGAGTGGTAAGGCAGCGGCTTGCTAAGCCGTCGTCGGGGTAACACCCCGCGCGCGTTCGATCCGCGCATCCTCCGCCCAGCAGCAGCCTCGCGCCTCTATGGGGCGCTGCCACCACCGTTACCGGCCACCGCAGCTACAGCCACCGCTCCAGAACCATCGCGATGCCGTCGTCCTCGTTGGACGCCGTCACCTCGTCCGCGACGGCCTTGAGATCGCCGTGGGCGTTGGCCATGGCGACGCCGTGGGCCGCCCAGCCGAACATCGGGATGTCATTGGGCATATCGCCGAACGCGATCGTGTCGGCCGCCTTCGCGCCGAGCCGCCGCGCGGCGAGGGACAGCCCGGTCGCCTTGGAGAGCCCCAGCGGAAGGATCTCGACGATGCCCTCGCCGGCCATGGTCACGCCCACCAGATCCCCGGCGACCTGCCGCGCCACATCGGCGAGCGCGTCGTCGGAGAGGCCGGGGTGCTGGACGTACACCTTGTTCAGGGGAGCCGACCAGAGCTCGGCCGCGTCCCTGAACTCGACGACCGGAAGCGGGCCTTCCTGTACGCGGTAGCCGGGACCGACCAGGACCTCGCCGTCCACGCCGTCGCGGCTCGCGGCCAGGGCCAGCGGGCCGACCTCGGCCTCGATCTTGGACAGGGCGAGACCGGCCAGCTGCCGGTCCAGGGTCACGGAGGTGAGCAGCCGGTGCTCGCCCGCGTGATAGACCTGCGCGCCCTGGCCGCACACCGCGATTCCGTCGTACCCGAGGTCGTCGAGGATGTGCCGGGTCCAGGGCACGGCCCGGCCGGTGACGACGATATGCGCGGCGCCGCGCGCGCAGGCGCCCTCAAGAGCGGTGCGCGTACGCTCCGAGACCGTGTCGTCGGAGCGCAGCAGCGTGCCGTCGAGGTCCGTCGCGACGAGCTTGTACGGGAAGTCACCGCCCGGCGCGAGGGACTCCCGCACGCGGGCGGCGTCCTGCGCGGCGGCGGCCTTCATGGAGCCGACTGTGACGACCTTGGCGCCGTTCTCGGCGTCGGCCGATGCGTCGGCCGATGCGTCAGCCGGTGCGTTCTCCGTGCCGTCCCCCGTGGGAAGTGCGCTCACTTGGCGACCGGCTCCAGGACCTCGCGCCCGCCGAGGTAGGGGCGGAGCACCTCGGGCACCCGCACCGAACCGTCGGCCTGCTGGTGGTTCTCCAGGATCGCCACGATGGTGCGCGGCACGGCGCACAGCGTGCCGTTCAGCGTCGCGAGCGGGCGGACCTTCTTCTCGTCGCGCATCCGGATGGAGAGGCGGCGCGACTGGAACTCGGTGCAGTCCGAGGTCGAGGTCAGCTCGCGGTACTTGCCCTGGGTCGGGATCCACGCCTCGCAGTCGTACTTGCGGGCCGCCGACGAGCCGAGGTCACCGGTGGCCACGTCGATCACGCGGAACGGCAGCTCGAGCGAGGTCAGCCACTGCTTCTCCCACTCCAGGAGCCGCTGGTGCTCGGCCTCGGAGTCCTCGGGCCGCACGTACGAGAACATCTCGACCTTGTCGAACTGGTGCACCCGGAAGATGCCCCGGGTGTCCTTGCCGTGCGAACCGGCCTCGCGGCGGAAGCAGGGCGAGAACCCGGCGTACCGCAGGGGCAGCTTGTCCGCCTCGATGATCTCGTCCATGTGGTACGCGGCGAGGGGCACTTCGGACGTGCCGACCAGGTACAGGTCGTCCTTGTCCAGGTGGTAGACGTCGGCCGCGGCCTGGCCGAGGAAGCCGGTGCCGGCCATCGACTGCGGGCGGACCAGGGCGGGCGTCAGCATCGGCGTGAATCCGGCGGCGGTGGCCTGGGCGATCGCCGCGTTCACCAGGGCGAGTTCGAGGAGCGCGCCCACGCCGGTCAGGAAGTAGAAGCGCGAGCCGGAGACCTTCGCGCCGCGCTCGACGTCGATGGCGCCGAGGATCGTGCCGAGCTCCAGGTGGTCCTTGGGCTTGAAGCCCTCCTCCTCGAAGTCCCGGATGGTGCCTACGGACTCGAGGGTGATGAAGTCCTCCTCGCCGCCGACCGGAACGTCGGGGTGTACGAGGTTGCCCAGCTGGAGCAGGAGGCGGTCGGTCTCGGCCTTCGCCTCGTCCTGCTCGGCGTCGGCCGCCTTGACGTCGCTCTTCAGCTGCTCGGCGCGCTTGAGGAGCTCGGCCTTCTCTTCCGGGGAGGCCTTGGGAATGAGCTTGCCGAGCTGCTTCTGCTCGGCGCGGAGCTCGTCGAAGCGGACGCCGGACGACCTGCGCCGCTCGTCGGCGGAGAGCAGGGAGTCGACGAGCGCGACATCCTCTCCACGGGCGCGCTGGGAGGCGCGGACACGGTCGGGGTCCTCACGGAGCAGGCGAAGGTCAATCACACGCTCCAGGCTACCGGTGCGCGCTTCTGGCCCTCGACCCGATATTCCTCCGCGTGGCGCTTTGTCCGAATTGCCGGGTTTTGGAAACTCGTCGACCTGCGTTTGTGAAGTGCGGCCGTATGCCACGAAAAGGGCACAGCGGATTCGTCAATAAATACCGGAGCGTTCCCTGAATAGGGCCACACCGGCCACCCGGGCTTGACCTCAACTCCTTGTGGGGGGCGGGACTTGGGGCTCACTTGTCCACAGGAATGTCCCGTTGAAAAAAGTTATCCACAGGCTGTGCGGAAGATCTGTGGATGTTGGAAGTGATCGTTCCGAACGTCGGTCGCGGGCCGAAGGATTCCCGGATCAAACCCGCCTCACACCCACTTTCGAGTGGAAATGGCTCGCTCCAAAGAGTTGATCAAAGGAATTGGGTGGACGTCGGGCGACGTGACCCCCTGTGGATGGACTTGGGCGGCAAGGCCGATTTGTCGACCATGTCGTGAGTTGTTGTCGACTTGTCCCCAGGTCGAGAAGCCAACCTGTGGATAACTGTTGTGGACAGTGAAAATCCGCAGGTAGGACTAGGGGCGGGCGAGGTGTGGGCAGACCGAGCCGGGAGGTGGGGCGTGGGTCAGGAACGGCCGTCCTGGATGCGGCTCAGCCAGTCCGCCGCCCCCATGAACTCGGCGTCCGTCGTGCCCGCGCGCAGCGGCCGTACGTCCTCGGGTGCCACCCCGGCCCGCGGATAGGAGCCGAGGAAGCGCACCTTCGGGGCGATCCGCTTGAGGCCCATCAGGGCCTCGCCGACCCGGCGGTCCGTGATGTGGCCCTCGGCGTCCACACAGAAGCAGTAGTTGCCGATGCCCGCGCCGGTGGGCCGGGACTGGATGAGCATCAGGTTGACCCCGCGGACCGCGAACTCCTGGAGGAATTCGAGCAGGGCGCCGGGGTGGTCGTCGTCCAGCCAGATCACGACGGAGGTCTTGTCGGCGCCGGTCGGCGCCGCGGGCCGGGCCGGACGGCCGACCAGGACGAAGCGGGTCTCGGCGTTCTCCGCGTCGTGGATCTCGGTGACCAGGGGTTCGAGGCCGTAGGTCGCGGCGGCGAACTCACCGGCGAAGGCGGCGTCGTAACGCCCCTCCTGCACCAGACGCGCGCCGTCCGCGTTCGAGGCCGCCGACTCCCAGAGCGCGTCGGGCAGGTTGGCCGCCAGCCAGTTGCGCACCTGGGGCTGGGCGACCGGGTGGCCGGTGACCGTCTTGACGTCGGTGAGTTCGGTGCCGGGCCGTACGAGCAGCGCGAAGGCGATGGGGAGCAGCACCTCGCGGTAGATCATGAGAGGTTCGCCGGTGGCGAGTTCGTCGAGGGTCGCGGTGACGCCGCCCTCCACGGAGTTCTCGATCGGTACGAGCGCCGCCGCGGCCTCGCCGTTGCGTACGGCGTCGAGGGCGGCGGGCACGGACACCATCGGGACGAGCTCCCTGGTGGCCGCTTCGGGCAGAGTGCGCAGGGCCGCCTCGGTGAAGGTGCCTTCGGGGCCGAGATAGGTGTAACGGGTCGCCGACATACCGTCACCTTAATGGGCCGTACGTGGCCACCGCGCGCCGCTCATGACTCCAGGAGCCGCTGGCCCACGTACTCTCCGTCCCGCGCACCGCCCGGTACCGCGAAGAGGCCGCTCGCCTCGTGCCGGATGAACGCCGACAGTGCGTCGCCCCGGTCGAGCTTGCGCTGCACGGGCACGAAGCCGCGCATCGGGTCGGCCTGCCAGCAGACGAAGAGCAGGCCCGCTTCGGGGACGCCGTCCGTGTCGTAGCCGTCGTGGAAGGAGAAGGGGCGGCGCAGCATCGCGGCGCCGCCGTTCTGGTCGGGCCTGGAAATACGTGCGTGGGCGTCCGAGGCGATCACCAGCTTGCCGTCGGGACCGGTCTTGTCGAGTGCCGGTTCGGTGTCCTCCGAACCCCCGGTCAGCGGGGCGCCGTCGGACTTCTTACGGCCGATGACCTTCTCCTGGTCGGTCAGGGAGAGCTTCTCCCAGTCGTCGAGGAGCATCCGGATACGGCGTACGACCGCGTAGGAACCGCCCGCCATCCAGGCCGGGTCCGCGGCCCCGTCGGACGGCACGAAGATCCGCTTCGCGAAGTCGGACTCCGATTCCTTCGGGTTGTTGGTGCCGTCGATCTGGCCCATCAGATTGCGCGTGGTCATGGGCTTCTCGGTGGCGCCGGGGGAACGGTTGAAGCCGTTCATCTGCCAGCGCACCCGGGCCGCGTCGCCGGCCTCCTGCTGCAGGGCGCGCAGCGCGTCGAAGGCCACGAGCGCGTCGTCGGCGCCGATCTGGATCCACAGGTCGCCGTTGCTGCGCTTGGCGTCGAGGTGGTCCGAGGAGAACGCGGGCAGCGGGTCGAGGGCGAAGGGCCGCTGCTTGTCCAGGCCCGCGCGGCCGAAGAAGCTGTGCCCGAAGCCGAAGGTGACGGTCAGCGAGGACGGGCCGGCGTCCAGGGCGATGGCGGTGTCGTGCGCGGCGGTGCGGCCCTCCATGAGGCGGCGGGCGGTCGACGACCAGCGGCGCAGCAGGGCGACCGCCTCCTTGCGGCCCGCGCCAGGCGCGAGGTCGAAGGCGATCAGATGGCCGCGGGCCTGCAGGGGCGTGGTGATGCCGGGCTGGTGCTCGCCGGTGAAGGCCACGGACGACGAGCCGAGTGAGCTGAGGCCCGGTCCCGGCTCCGGTTGCGCGGCGGCGTATCCGGCGGCGCCGCCGACCGCGCCGAGCGCGAGACCGCCCGCCCCCGCGGCGCCCACGGTGCCGAGCAGCCGGCGCCGGGAGATCTCCACGGACGGGCGGCCGGTGCCTGCAGTGGCGCCGGCAGCGGTACCAGTACCCGTACCAGTACCGGCACCATCCGCCGCGCTCTCCCCCGCCGTTTCCGTACGGTCGTCAACAGCCATGACGTCAGCCGATCTTCACGTTCTTGTGCACGGTCACTTGGTCGATGTCCGAGGTGCGCACGGTCACCGAGAGCTGCCAGTCGCCGGGCATCGGCACCTGGACGCCGCTGGAACTCCAGTGGCCGGTGGCGATGTGGTCGGGCGAGACCGGCAGCGGGCCGATGTCCTTGGACTTGAGGGTGAAGGAGACCTTGACCTCGGGGAGGTCGAAGGCCTTGCCGTTCGGGCGCTCGGCCCAGACGTGCAGGGTGTTGCCGCCGGTCCGGCCCGGGTCGAGGTCGATCCTGACGGTGCCCTTGCCGTCCTGGCCGCCGGTGTCGAAGGGCAGGCTGAGGCCCACGGGACGGTCGGGAACGGCGGTGCCGGTCGCGGCGCCCGCCTTGTCCACCTGCTCCTGGGTGCGGCCGGGTTCGGTGGCCGTCAGGGCGGTGGTGACGGCGAGCAGGACCACGGCGACGGCGGCTTCGGCGAGCACCGAACGGCGCAGGCCCGAGCGCTGCGGGTCGGCGTCACGGATGCGCTTCTCGCGGGCGGTGGCCATGGCGGCGCGCTGGCGGGCGAGCTGGGCCGCGCGCTCGGGATTCCCGGAGCCCGCGGAGTCATCGGAGTTCTCGGAGTCATCGGAGTTCTCGGAGCGCGCGGAACCCTCGGAGTTCGTGGAACCGCCGGAGTCGCGCTTCGCGTCCGACGGTACGGTCACGGGCTCCTCGGCGACCTCCGCGGGCGCGCGCTGTTCGCTGACGTGCTGCTCGCCGACGCGCTGTTCGACGACCTGCGCGGCGGCCGCCTCGGGGGCCAGGGTCTCGGAGAGCCGCGCGGTCCAGCGCCGGGAGATCCACGCGATGCCCACGAGCACCACGACCAGGCCGATCTTGACCAGGAGCAGCTGTCCGTACGCCGTGCTGACCAGGGCGTTCCACGAGCCCACCTGCCGCCAGGACTGGTAGACCCCGGTCACCACGAGGGCCACGACCGAGAAGAAGGCGACGCGGGAGAAGCGGCGTACCGCATTCCGGCCGACCTGTTGGTCCGCGGGCGCGCGGTAGAGCGCGACGAGCAGGGCGGTGAGCCCGCCGAGCCAGCCGGCCATGGCCAGCAGATGCACCACGTCGACGGGCATCGCGAGTGCCGTCTGGATACCGGTCGAGGCGTGCTCGGCCAGGGCCCAGGTCGAGGCGAGCCCCGCGGCGACCACCCCGCCGCCGATGGCCAGGCCGAAGGTGAGGTCCTTCTTCTCGGCCGCGTCCTCACGCTTCGCATAGGCGCCGAACAGGACGGCGATGAACAGCGCCGCCGCCGCGAGCAGCAGCAGCCGCGAGACGAGCGCGGCACCCGTCTTTGTATTGAGTACGTCGCCCAGGGCGCCGAAGTCGAGGACGTCCGCGAGCTTGCCCGAGTCCGTGTACGGGCCGCGCAGCAGGAGCAGCGCGAGGGTGGACCCGGTCAGGGTGACCCAGCCGTATACGACCAGGCGCTGTACGGGGCGGACGCCGACGGCGCCGGGCCAGCAGCCGATGACGAAGGCCGCGCCGCCCACGACCAGGACGAAACCGGCGTACGACAGATAGCGGGCGATGCCGTAGAGGGTGCCTACGGTGCCGCCGCCCGCCTCCTGTTCGGGCAGCGTCACGCTGGTCTTGGAGGGGGCGCCGACGGAGAAGCTGAAGGCGCCGGACACGGGGTGGCTGTCCGCGGAGACGGCCTTCCAGGCGACCGTGAAGGTGCCTTCGGGCAGGCCGCTGTGCAGGGCGACGCCGTACTTGACGACGTTGCCGCTGCACAGGTCCTGCAGTTCGCCGGTGTCGACCCGCTTGCCCTTGGGATCGAGCACCCGGATCGAGTCGTCCGACATGGCGACCTTCTCCGAGAACTGCAGAGTGACCTGCCGGGGAGCCTGCTGCACCACCGCGCCCTGCTTCGGGTCGCTGCCGGTCAGCGCGGCGTGCGCGGACGCGGGTGCGGCGCCGGCGAACAGCGCGCCGACGGTGGCCGCGAGCAGCAGGAAAAGCTGCAGCAGCGGGCCGGTGCGGCCGATGCGACCGGCTTGGCCGGTGCGACCGGTGCGACCGGTGCGACCGGTGCGACCGGTGCGACCGACGCGACCGACGCGACCGACGCGACCGACGCGGGGAGCGGTGGGCGGCATCAACTCTCAGTCCCTCACTCTGAGTTCCATCACGGGCTCACTGCGTTCCATCACGGCTCACGGCTCACGGCTCACGGCTCACTGTGTTCCACTGCGGGCTCACGCCCTCAGTGGCCCTTCGGGTTGTGGGTGGCTTCCTTTACCTCGAGCTCCGCCTTGATGGGCGCGGACTTCTCGAAGTGCAGCTCGACGGCGATCTTGTCGCCCTTCGCGGGCTTCTTCTTGAGGCCCAGGAACATGATGTGGTTGCCGCCGCGCTCCAGCTTCAGAGTGCCGTTCGCGGGGATGTCGAAGGAGTCGGCCTTCTTCATTTTCTGGTCGACGGTCTCGTGGATCTCGGTCTTGCCGGCGATGTCGCTGGTGACCGAGGTGAGCTTGTCGGCGCCGCCCTTGTTGGTGACGGTCAGGAAGCCGCCGCCCATGTCCTTCATGACGGGCTCGGGCATGAAGCCGCCCGACACGCTCAACTGGGGCTCTGCCGCGCCCTGTGCGGTCTTCTCGGTGCTCTTCCCGGTCTTCTCGCCCTTGTCGGGGCCGTCGGAGCCGTCAGAGCTGGTGCAGCCCGCCAGTGCCAGGGCCGAGGTGACGGCTATGACAGCGGCGAGGGTGATGCGGCGGTTCACGGAGTTGCTCCCTTGAGGATCTTCGGCAGGTCCTTGGCGTAGTCGTCGGCGGTGGTTTCCTCGCCGTTGTAGAAGACGTAGCCCTCGTCGTTCTTCGGGGAGAACGCGAACACCTGCTTGCCGTGCATGGAGGTGACGGAGCCGTCCTTCTCCTTCTTCGGCGCGTCGATGCTGATGCCGAGGGTCCTGGCGCCTGCCTGGATGGTCGGGAAGTCACCCGTCAGGCCGATGAACGACGGGTCCTGGGCCTTGAGCCACTTGCCGAGCTCGGCGGGGGTGTCCCGCTCGGGGTCGGTGGTGACGAAGACGACCTGCAGCTTGGCCAGCTCCTCCTTGGGGAGTTTCTGGGCCAGGCGCCGCTTGGCGTCCGCGATGTTGCTCATCGTCAGCGGGCAGACGTCGGGGCAGTGTGTGTAGCCGAAGTACATGAGCGTCGGCTTGCCCTTGGTCTGCTCGCGCAGATCGAACTTCTTGCCGTGCGTGTCCTTGAGGACCAGGTCCGGCTTCTCGAAGGGCCGGTCGAGCACGGTCGCCGCCTTGTCCTGCGCGTCGGCGGAGACATCGGCGATCGGCTTGTCGGTGTCGTCACCGCTGCCGCACGCCGACAGGGTCAGCGTGGCGGCGGCGAACAGCGCGGTGGCGGCGAGAACGGTCTTCTTGCGCATGACGGGTGTTCCCATGGGGTGGTGAGGTGGTGGCCCGGTGCGCGGCGGGGCGGGCCGTGGCCCTCCCCGCACGCAACGGCGGTCTCAGCTGGCGGTGTTGCCGCCGCGCTTGCGTCCGGCGAGTACACCGAAGGCGACACCGGCGGCACCGACCAGGATGCCCGCGATGCCGAGGCCACGGGCGAGCCCGTCGCTGCTGTCGGATGCGGCGGTCTCCTCGGAGCCGCCGCCCTCGCCCTCACTCTTGCCTTCGCCGGACTTGGCGTCGGCGGCCTTGTCCGCCGCGTCGTGCGAGTGGCCGTCCTCGGCCGCCGCGCTCAGCTTCAGGACCGGCGCGGGCGACTCGGGCTCGGCGGCGCCCTCCTTCGGCTCCTCGATCCAGCGGACGACCTCCTTGTTGGAGTACGTCTGCAGGGCCTTGAACACCAGCTGGTCGGCGTTCTCGGGGAGCTGGCCCACGGAGACCGGGAACTGCTGGAAGGTGCCGGGCTCGATGCCCTTGTCGTCGGCGGTCCAGGTGACCTTGGAGACGGCCTCGTCGATCTTCTCGCCGTGCATCTCGATCGGCTTCTTCAGCTTGCTCTTGGTGACCTTCACGTCCCAGCCGTCCACGGGCTGCGGCATCACGGAGGCGAGCGGGTGGTCGGTGGGGAAGTTCACCTCGAGCTTGGTGGTGGAGGCGTTGTCGCGCTCGTTCGGCACCTTGAAGTTGACGGTGGCGAAGCCGCCCTTCGCGGCCTCGCCCTCCGGCTGCACGCTGACGTGCGCGAAGGCGGGGCCCGAGAGGACCAGAACGGCGGAGGCGGCGACGGCACCGGCGGCGGCGACGCGCTTGAGCCGACCGGACTTGAGCCGAGCGGACTTGGGCTGAGCGGACTCGGGCTGAGCAGCAGGCATGACGGACATGGCAGAAACACTCCACTTTCGGCAGTGGGAACAGTGACGGAAACGATGACGGGACGCGTGCCCGCCGGCGCCCAGGGGCGCGGCACGCAGGCACGCGCGCGTGGCGCGGCATCCCTCCGCACTGCGTGAGGAGCGGCCGCGTCAGGCAGCGAGTTCGAATCCGGAAGCCGGTGGTCCGCGCCTGATCACCGTGTCGTCGAGCACGGCGGTACGAGGCTGCCATGACGCCCGGCGCGTGGCGCGCGGCGCACGCGGCTCGGCCACGGGCGCCCCGGGGAGGCCCGTACGCAAGGCGCGTACGAGAGCCAGCGCGGCGCGCAGGGAACGGGCGAACGTCCCCTCTTCGATCCCGTACGCCGACAGCTCGAAGAGACGAAGCAGCGCGAGGTCGCCACGGCGCAGGAGCCAGCCCGCGGCGAGCGCCGCGAGCAGATGCCCGAGCACCATCGGCAGATCGGGCAGGAGGCCCATCTGCTGCGTGGCGCTCTGCGCGGCGTCACCGGCACCCGTGATGCCCGCGTGGTGGTGCATCGCGTGCGCGGAGCCCTGGCCGGAGCCCGGTCCGAGGGCGGAGCCGGGGTCGACTCCGGCGGTGGTGAGGATGCGGCGGGCCTCGGCGGGGCTGATCGCCGCCGCTCCCGCGCCGCATACGAGCCGTGCGGCCCGCTCGATCAGGGAGCTGTCCGTTGTCGCGGCCGCGGTGCCCGCCGTGTGTGCCGCTTGCGCACCGTGCTGGCCGAGCCCGAAGAGCGCGTGCAGCCCGAGTTGCCCGAGCGCCAGGCCCGTGGCGATGCCCGGCAGCGACCGAGGCCGTCCGGCGAGCGGCACGGCCACCGTGAGAACGGTGAGGAATCCGGCGCCCAGTGTCCACAGCGGAACGGCGGCGCAGGAAGCGAGAGCGTGCCCGCCCGCGGACAGCGCGACGCAGACCGCGGCGAACACCACGGCCCTCAGCAGCCGGAGACCTGCTCCGGAGCGCGTCTCGCGCTGATGGGGGGCAGCCATGACCCGGTCATCATCGCACTGGGCTTACCCCCTTCATACGGCAGGTCCGCAAGGTCCGAAAGGTCGCCCCGAGCGCTCCTGCGCATGCCCCTGTGTCGTGCTTCCCGCGCCGTCCCTCGAGCTTCGTCCCGCGCCCGCCCGCGCGGGAAATACCTCGGGCCGCACTCGATGCGCGTCCGCCGTATGGGCGGCATCACGTCAACTCTGCGCTTACACGCGGCCGGTCGCGGCAATACGTAACGGTATGTCGAGCCGCAGCCAGGAGGCTGGAGCATGAGCATCTGGTGGTCCCTCCACTTGCGGCGCGAAGCTGCGAGCGTGCCCCTGGCCAGGCGTCTTCTGCTCGGCACGATGGAGACCGCGGGGGTCGATCCGGACATTTCCTACGAACTCTCTGTCGCTCTCAGTGAGGCCTGTGCCAACGCGGTGGAGCACGGCGGCGGCACCCTCGGGCACGGGGAGGGACCCGTCGCCGGCGGACCCTCCAGCGCCTACCGCGTCACCGCCTATCTCGACGGTGAGAAGTGCCGTATCGAAGTGGCTGATTCAGGACCCGGTTTCCCGCCCGCCGGCCGGCATCGCACCCTCACGGAACCCGCCGCCGATGCCGAGAACGGCCGGGGTCTGTGCCTGATCCAGGAGATCGCCGACCACGCCTCCTTCGACAACCGCCCGGGGCGCGGCGGCGCGGTGGTCAGCTTCGACAAGATCCTCAAATGGCGCGCGGACGCACCTTTGGTGAGTGCCTGAGGGCGTTGCTCTTACGGGCCATGCGCGCAGCCGCCGGGGGCACCCGCGGAGGCGCCGCCGGGGCACCCGTGATGGGCGGTCCACCCCCGGCCCGCGGGAACCTGCCGACTGCCCCCTGAACCTGCGGGCATTCCTGGCCGACGTCTGAGCCCGCGTGCCGTCCTGGCCGCCCTGAACCTGCGGGCATTCCCCGTTGCCCCCGAGGCCGCGCGCCCTCCTCGATGATGCCTGAGCCCGCGTGCCCTCCTGGCCGACCCCTGAACCTGCGGGCGCTTCTGGGTGTGCGACGCTGCCGGGGACGATCTCCTTTCGCTCGCTGCCCGCTTCCGCCTGTTTGGAGCGCTCTTCGTGACGATCACTTACCGCGATGTGCAGTCCGCGTCCGCTCGGGTCTCCGGTCACCTCCGTCCTCTCGCCCTCAGCCAGGCGGGGCCCGGCGAATTCCCGGGCGCCGATGTCTGGTTCGCGCATGAGTACCTGCAGTACACCGGCACCTTCAAGGCGCGCGGCGCGCTGAACTTCCTCTCCTCCCATGTCTCCGCCGGCACCATGCCGGACGCCGGTGTCGTCATCGCCAGCGGCGGCAACGCGGGCCTGGCCTGTGCCTGGGCCGCGGCCCGGCACGGGGTCACGGCCACCGTGTTCGTCCCCGAGAACGCACCGCCGGTCAAGGTCGCCAGGTTGCGGAAGCTCGGCGCGCGGGTACGTCAGGCCGGCACCGAGTACGCCGTCGCCCTGGACGCCTCGCGGCGGTACGCGGCCGAGTCGGGGGCGCTCGAATCCCACGCCTACGACCTGCCGTTGATCGCCGCGGGCGCGGGCACGCTCCTCGAGGAGATCCACGCGAAGCTGCCCACTGTGGACACGGTGCTCGTCGCCGTCGGCGGCGGGGGACTCTTCACCGGAGTCGCCGCGGCCGCGCACGAGCACGGCATCCGGGTCGTCGCCGTCGAGCCCCGTGGCGCCCGCGCCCTCAATGCCGCACTGGAGGCGGGGGAACCGGTGGACGTCCCCGTGGACTCGGTCGCCTCGGACTCCCTCGGCGCCCGCAGGGTGACCCCGATGGCGCTGCCGTGGGTGCGGAGTGACGGCGTCGACTCGGTCCTGGTCGAGGACGAGGACATCGTCCTTGCCCGCCAACTCCTGTGGGACGAGCGCAGGATCGCCGTCGAGCACGGTGCCGCCACCGGCTTCGCCGCCCTGGTCTCGGGCACATACAAGCCCGCCGACGGCGAGACCGTCGCGGTCATCCTGTGCGGCGCGAACACCGACCCCACCGACCTGACCGTCCCTTCCCGCGCGGAGGTGTGACCACGGCGGCGGCCGGCCCCGGGCACCGGCGGTCCACACTCAGCCGACGCGCACCGGACCGTCGTCATCCCCCCACGGGATGGCCGTCCCGTCCGGGGGCGCCGTCCCGCACCACCGGAGCCTGCGGTATTCGCTCGCCGGAGAAGCGGCTGATGACCTTCGGCCCCAGGAAGGCCACCGCCAGACAGCCGTTGATCAGTACGAAGGCGATCGGATCGAAGCCCTGCTCACCCGTGAGGGCCGCCATCAGATACGTCAGGCTGGGCACCGCCGAGGCGAGCAGCGCGACCACGAGCGGCGAGGTGCGCTGCATACCTATCTGCAGGATGAACAGCGGCAGGGCGGCACCGGCAAGCGCGACCACGGCGATGAACGCGAGCCGTGTGCCGTCGATTTCCCCGATCTCGCGCCCCGGCCCCGACAGCAGCACCCCGAGGGCCAGCAGATAGGTCAGATGGAAGCGATGCGCCGTCACCTGGACCGGCGAGACCTTCAACTGCCCGAAGCGGAAGGACAGCAGGGCGATACAGGCCGCCATCACCCCGGCGAGCGCCGCCACCGCGACGCCGCCGAAGAACTCCGGCAGCGAGTCGACCTCCCCGGCCGAGACCAGACGCCCCGCCACCGCGAGCGCAAGCGCCAGGGTGAGCAGCCCGACCGCGAACTCCGCGGCGCGGCGCCGGGCGCCCTTGGCCTCGCGCAGTCCGAGGAAGGCCATGGCGAGCGGGCCTATCCCGGTCTCGACGGCGGCGGCCAACGGAGCCGGGATGAGGGAGAGGGACCAGTAGAAGCCGAGGAAGGTGATGGCCGTCGCGGCGTTGATCGCGAGCAGCAGCCGCAGCCGGCGTCCGTGGAAGAGCGCACCGCCCGACCCGCGCACCTTGGCCACCGCTCCGAACACCAGGGCCGAGGCGCCGAACGCGATGAAGGACAGCAGCACGCTCTCGCTGCCGCCGAGGTTCTCCGACAGCAGGCCGTTCGACGTGGCCTGCATCAGGATCGCCGCGACCACCAGCAGTGACCCGCCCATGTGAATCCCCCCGTTCCGTGCCGGACTTCGAACGGCCACCCGACCGACCAGCCAGGCGGCCGCCCGGCTGATCGCCCTGAGACAACCGCCTGATGATCACCCGGTCCGTGAGCCTGTCAGACGCCCGCCTCCTTGAGAAAGGCAGTTATTCGCGCGAGCCACTCCTCGGGCCGCTCCGCGAACGGCAGATGACCGGAGTCGAGCTCGGCGAACCGCGCACCGCGCAGCAAGTCGGCCAGCTCGCGGTGCAGGGCCGGAGGGACGAGCAGGTCACCCGTGGTGGAGATCACCAGAGCGGGAGTGCCGCGCGCCGCTATGCCCGCGAGGTCGTCACGGACATCCACGCGTGTGACCAGGTCGGCGTGATCGCCGCTGCCCGCGGGCAAGGTCTCCTCCGTGGCCCGCACTGCGGCGGCCAGGTCCTGAGGCGAGAGGGCCGCGAGAGCGGTGGGGCCGAGCGCCCTGGAGACAAGGAACTTCGCGAGGGTGCCGGACTGTCCGGACGCGTGCAGGTCGCGCCACACCTCCGCGCTGAGCCGCAGCTGTGCGTCCGCTCTGGCGAAGGCGGCCGTCAGGACCAGTGCCGTCACCCGCTCCGGATACCGGGCGGCGGTGCGCACCGCGACCGCACCGCCCAGTGAGTACCCCACGACTGCGAAGGTCTCGAGCCCCTCTTCGTCCGCGGCGGCCACCAGCTGGTCCGCCAACTCGTCGAGCGACAGCGGCTCTTCGGCGCGTGGCGTGGAACCGGCGCCGGGATAGTCGACGCCGACGACCCGGTGGTCCGCGGCGAGGCCGTCCAGGATCGGGCCGTAGTTCGCGGCGACTCCGCCTCCGGCGCCGTGCGCGAGCAGCAGGCCGGGGCCGGAACCCCGGACCGTGTGGGCAGATGTGGGCATCGCGGATCCCCCGTTACGTGATTGTGTATCGCTCCCTACAGAAAAAAACCGTAGCAGACTTTCTGTATCGACCGCTAGGAAAATCTGCGACCGGCGTTCGCGATCATTGGCCAGGGAAATCCGCAGTCGGCGTCCGCAGGCACGGCAAAGGCCGGGCACCCCCGCGGGGGTGCCCGGCCTCCGTGGTCCGTGTCCGACCGGACGGCCTCAGCCCTTGAGCCGAGCCATCCAGGCCTCCACCTCGTCGGACCGGCGCGGCAGCCCGTCCGACAGGTTCCGGTTGCCGTCCTCCGTGACGAGGATGTCGTCCTCGATCCGGACGCCGATGCCGCGGTACTCCTCGGGCACGGTCAGGTCGTCCGCCTGGAAGTACAGACCGGGCTCGACCGTCAGGCACATACCCGGCTCCAGGGTCCCCGCGACGTACGTCTCGGTGCGGGCGACCGCACAGTCGTGCACGTCGAGGCCGAGCATGTGGCCGGTTCCGTGCAGGGTCCAGCGGCGCTGCAGGCCGAGTTCGAGCACCCGCTCCACCGGCCCCTCCACCAGGCCCCACTCCACCAGCTTCTCGGCGAGCACCCGCTGGGAGGCGTCGTGGAAGTCCCGGTACTTGGCGCCCGGCTTGACCGCCGCGATGCCGGCTTCCTGGGCTTCGTACACCGCGTCGTAGATCTTCTTCTGCAGCTCGGTGTAGCGGCCGTTGATCGGCAGGGTGCGGGTCACGTCGGCGGTGTAGAGCTCATTGGTCTCCACGCCGGCGTCCAGTAGGAGCAGGTCGCCGGAGCGCACCGCTCCGTCGTTGCGCACCCAGTGCAGCGTGGTGGCGTGCGGGCCCGCGGCACAGATGGAGCCGTAGCCGACGTCGTTGCCCTCCACGCGCGCGCGGAGGAAGAAGGTGCCCTCGATGTAGCGCTCGCTGGTCGCCTCGGCCTTGTCGAGGATGCGGACGACGTCCTCGAAGCCGCGTGCGGTCGACGCGCAGGCCTTCTCCAGCTCGGCGATCTCGAACTCGTCCTTGACCAGGCGGGCCTCGGACAGGAAGACGCGCAGCTCCTCGTCGCGCTCGGCGGTGACCTTGTCGGCCAGAGCCTTCTCGATGCCGGCGTCGTGGCCGCGGACCACGCGGGCGGGGCCGGTGGACTCGGCGAGCTTCTCGGCCAGTTCGCGCACGTCGGACGCGGGGATGCCGTACAGCTGCTCGGCCTCGGTCAGCGAGTGGCGGCGGCCCACCCACAGCTCGCCCTGGCCGTCCAGCCAGAACTCGCCGTTCTCGCGGTTGGAACGGGGCATCAGATAGAGCGTCGCCTGGTGGCCCTCACCCTTGGGCTCCAGGACCAGGACGCCGTCCTCGGTCTGGTTGCCGGTGAGGTACGCGTACTCGGTGGACGCGCGGAAGCTGTACTCGGTGTCGTTGGAGCGGGTCCGCAGATTGCCCGCGGGGATCACCAGGCGCTCGCCGGGGAAACGCGCGGAGAGCGCCGCACGGCGCCGCGCGGTGTGCTCGGCCTGAGGGATCGGCTGCAGGTCGCGCAGCTCGGTGTCGGCCCAGCCGGACTGCATGTTGGCGGCCAGCTCGTCCGAGACGCCCGGGTACAGGCCGTTCTTGCGCTGCTTGATCGGCTGCTCTTCGGACTCTTCGGTGCCCGCTGCGTCAGCAGCACTATCTGACACTGCCGGGGGGAGCTTGTCGGCCACGGTCTGCCTCCTCAGTACGACACTGGACCGCCTTCCATCGTATGTCCGTACGGAAGGCGCCCCAGGGCCTTAAGACCTATGGCCAACGTCACCCATAGAGCGCTATTTGCAAACCCACCTCTTCTAGAGGTGGCGAAATCCTGTCGTCACGAACAGGGCGTGACAGGCCCGTCACTCGAACCGGGCGGCGAGCAGCACCACGTCCTCGCGGCTGTCCGCCTCGTCCAGGCCGTCCGGCAGCACGGTGCGCAGGATGTGGTCGGCGATCGAGCCGGGATCGTCCCTGATCGACTTCGGCACCCCGGCCGCCGCCGCGTGCAGCCGCGCGAACGCCCGGTCCATGGGATCGCCGGTGCGATGCAGCAAACCGTCCGTATAAAGAAGCACGGTTTCGCCCGGCTCGGGCGCCAGGTCGACGCTCGGCGCCTCCCAGCACGCCAGCATCCCGAGCGGCGCCGACAGCGAAGTCTCGACGAACTCCGTGCGCCGCTCCCCGATGACCAGCGGCGGCGTATGGCCCGCTCCGGCCAGGACGATCTTGCGCCGGCGCGGCTCGCAGTAGGCGAACAGGGCGGTCGCGCTGCGGGCCGGCTCCGTCAGCCGAAGGAGCAGTTCCAGATCGGACAGTACGGCGACGGGATCCTCGCCCTCCATGACGGCGTACGCCCGCAACGAGGCACGCAGCCGGCCCATGGCGGCCACCGCGCTCGGCCCCGAGCCGGTGACCGAGCCGACCGCGAGGCCGAGCGCGCCCTCGGGCAGCGGCAGCGCGTCGTACCAGTCGCCGCCACCGCGCGGACCGGTGCGGTGCCGGGCGGCCAGCTGCACTCCGGCGACCCGGGGCAGCCTGCTGGGCAGCAGCTCCTCGGCGACGGTGGCCAACTTGGTGCGCGCACGCTCCAGTTCGACGAGGCGTGCCAGGTGCTCGGTCGCGTACCGCGCGTAGAGCCCCACCAGATGGCGCTGGCGCTCCACGGGCTCGGCCGGTTCGTCGTAGAGCCAGACCACGGCGCCGATGCGCCCCGCCGTGCCGGTGGCCAGCGGTACGGCGTAGCTCGCGGCGTAGCCGAGGCGGGCCGCGACCTCGCGGTGGCGGGGGTCGAGCCCGTCGTCGGCGAGCAGGTCGGGGCTGGCGAGTTCGGTCGCGCCGTCCGGCAGCCCGTCCAGGATGCGGCCGTACGACGTGGCGCTGCGCGGGACCGTCTCGATGTGCCCGAGGTCGGCGTGGGCGAGGCCGAGGCCTACCGTGGAGGCGGGCCCGTGCCCGTCGGCGGGCTCCAGAACGGCCAGGCCGCGGCGCGCTCCGACCAGGGCGGCACCGGCGCGCAGAAGCTCTTTGAGCGCGTCGTCGAGGGTGCCGGTCCGGCTCAGGCGCTCGGTGAGCTCGTGCAGCGTGGTGAGGTCCGACACCCAGCCGGCAAGGCGATCCTGGAGCACGGCTCCAGGAGCTGCTGCTGTGCTGGAAGGGGTGGCGGATGAGGGCACGACAGTGTGTGCGGGAGGAGGAACCGTTGAATCGATTCCAGCCACTTTCGGAAGATGCGGGGCGGTCATGGCGTCCGGCTTTCCGGCCTGTGCGTATTGCTCGATAGCATCGCAAACCCCCATGTCATTCTGCGCCGCTAGCAATGTCTCCACATCTACACGCACTAGTCAGGGGATGTCCAGCATTGTCCTTCTGGGTTTCCTGGTGTCCGTGGGGTTCAAGAGGATGGCCGAGTGTCACCGTCGCCTTGTCGCCGGGATTAGTAACTTGGCTGAAAAGTGACACCAGTAAGGGCATATTGCGGTCGACTGGCATTGTTCAACACGGCGTCACGGCGGTCGTGATGGGTACGTACTCGGTGTAGGGCAGGGGCAGTTGGGCCGTCCCGGAACCTGGCGCCGGACCTCCGCGTCTTAATCGGCGGCGACCGCTCCCCACTCTCCGGTGGCGGAATCGGCGGGGACAGCGAGCACAGCGAGCAAACGCACACGGCATACGCAACTGGCACGCAAACGCCATGCGCGCGCCACCCTCCGCCAGGCTTTAATGGAGCACAGCCAACGCTCGACCCATAGGGGTTCCCCATGCCTCGGCCTGGGGTGTGAAGCGCCGATTTGTACGCACGGTGAACTGATGCACGCATGGTGTGATGTGGCCCTCGGCGTTCAACGGAAAGGAACGAGCGCTCATGCGCGAGATCCTCGGAAGGCGACGCAGGCTCCTGTCGAAGCGATCCGGTGGGAGGCCTGACCAGATCAGTGCGGCCCTGACCTTCGCCACGGCATGGCGGTGGCCGGTGCTCCCCGGAGTCGGACCGAAACAGACCGGCTCGCCGGGCTGTGCCTGCCCCGACGCGGAGTGCGCGATGCCGGGTGCGCACCCCTTCGACCCCGGACTCCTCGCGGCGACCACCGATGAGCGCATGGTGCGCTGGTGGTGGACCAACCGCCCCACCGCGCCGATCGTCCTGGCGACCGGAGCCCCCGGCCCCTGCGCGGTCAGCCTGCCGGCCGTCGCGGCGGCCCGCGCCCTCAAGGTGCTCGACCGCGCGGGTGTGCGCCTCGGCCCGGTCGTCGCGACCCCCGACCGCTGGTTCCTCCTCGTCGCGCCCTACTCCATGCCCCAGCTGGGCGAGTTGCTGTACGCCAGGGACTGGGTGCCGGGCTCGCTGCGCTTCCACGGCGAGGGCGGCTATGTGGTGCTGCCGCCCTCCGAGACCGGCACGGGAGAGGTGCGCTGGGAGCGCGCCCCGCTGCCAGGTTCGGCGCGCCCCTGGGTGCCCGCGGTCGAGGCCGTCGTGGACGTGTTGGTCGACACCCTCACTCGTACGGGTGTGAGCGCGCCCGAGATCTAGGGAAATTGGGCGCGCGCCGCTCCGGGCCCCGTAATCCACGGATATCTTCGGGCTCACTTCTCTTTTCCCGGCAGTTGAGCAGGTGGGTCCCTTGGAGCGAGCTCGCTTGACGGCGCTCACGGCCGCCGTGGCGCTCGCGGCCTTTCTGCCCCTCGCCGGCGCGGTCGCCGGTCCGCTGGGCGACAGCGCCCCCGAAGCCGTCCGTGGCGACGAGGCCGTACGCGCCGATCGCGACGTACGAGACGGCGGCGAGGCCCTGCAGGGCGACGACATCCAGGACGGCGAGCGCGCCGACGATGCGGGTGCCGACGATGCGGGTGCCGATGGGAAGCAGCCCGAAAAGCAGCCTCAGGGGCAGCAGCCCGAAGGACAGCCGGAGAAGAGCGCCGGGCCGGGACTGCTCTCCGGGCTCGGCCTGACCACCGCGGCGCACTGCGGGCCCGAACTCGCCTCCCCTGAAGGGGTGGAGGCGCAGACCTGCGTCCTGTCGCAGGCGCGCGACACCTGGGCGCGCACGTACTACCGCAATGCCACCGGCGGCGAGCTGCGCTCCGTACTGACCCTCATGGGCCCCGGCGGGCGCACCGTGCAGATGCACTGTGTGGTGACCGAGGGGGACGAGCCGGGGGCCTGCGAGACGCCCAAGGAGCCGTCACAGGGGGAACCGGCGGACTACACCGCGGTGGCGGAGTTCGCGGCGCCGCAAGGCGGCGACGGCGAGACGGAACAGCTGCCGCTTCTGCTGCGTTCGGGGAGCAACTCGACCCGAACAACGGGCAGTTGAATGCGGGATTCCGCAAGAAATGGAAGGGCCCGGTCGCTGGCGACGGGGGATGCACCAGCGACCGGGCTACCTGAACGGTAACAAGAGATCGGCAGTTCGCAAATTCGATCTCGGCTATTCGGACACGGATTTACCTGTGCTTGCCGGGAGTTGTGACACGAGTCATACGTTCCCGGCCGCTCGGCCGTGTTCCGGAACAGTTCGGGGCTATCAGTTCAGGGTGACCTGGCGATTGGTGAGGCCGCCGCGCGCGCGGCGCTCCTCCGGGGTCAGCGGGGAGTCGGCGGCGAGCGCGACGGCGAGGCGCTCGGCGAACTCTGCCGCCGGCTTCTCGACATCGGCCGCCGTGACCCCGCTCGGCAGGTCCCACACCGGGACCATCAGTCCGTGCGCACGGAAGGAACCGACCAGGCGGGTGCCCTCTCCGAGGCTCGAAGTGCCAGCCGCGTGCAGCCGCGCCAGGGCGTCGAGCAGCTGCTCCTCGGCGTGCGGCATGACCCAGCGCAGATGGTTCTTCTCGGGCGTCTCGCACCAGTACGCGGCGTCGACACCGCCGAGCTTGACGGTCGGGATGGCCGCGGCGTTCGCCCGCTCGAGAGAGGCCGCGACCTCGGGCGTCGCGTTCTCCGAGTCCGGCACCCAGAATTCGAAGCCGCTGTGCACAACCGGCTCGAAAGCGGCGGTCGGGTCGAGCAGGTCCTGAAGGCGCGGGCCGTCGGCCGGAGCGCGGCGGCCGCTCACCGGGTTGCCCGGCTCGGCGGCGAGCGCCTGCTGCAGGGTGTCGGCCAGGTCGCGGCTGAGGTCGCCGGACGCCATGTCGTTCTGCAGGCCGATGAGTACGGAGCCGTCCTCGCGGCGCAGTCCGGGCCAGGCCATGGGCAGAACCGTCGCCAGGGTGACGGACGGCACCCCTTCGGGGAGTGCGTCCTTGAGGGTGAGCTCCACGGTCGCGGCCGGCACCAGCTCCCGCAGGGCCACCCAGTCGCCCTCGCCGGACAGGCCCTCAAAGGGACGGTGCACCAACTCGGTCACCGCGTGTGCGGCGGCCCGGCCGTGACATGCCTTATAGCGGCGGCCCGAGCCGCAGGGGCAGGGCTCGCGGGCGCCGACGACCGGGATCTCGCCATCGGTGAGCTGTGCCTTCTTGCCCTTGGACTGGCCCTTGGTCTGGGGGCGCTTCTTGGCCATCGTGGGTGTCTCCCGGTGACGTCTGGCTGCGTACGGGCGCGAGCCTAGCCGTTCGGGCGCCGCTCGTACGTCCAGACCAGGGTCGCCTGCCTAAGGGGACGGGTTTTGCGAGTGGGAGGTGACGGCGCGGTGGGCTGTCCGGGCCGGACCTCGACTGCCTGGACTCAGGTCAAGTCCTCGAAGGGATCGGCGAATTCCAGCTCCGCCGCGGCCGCGGCCGAGGGGGCCGCAACGCGCGTAGCGAACTCCGCGTGACGGTGCCCGTCATGCAGAACGACCCATACGGTGACCTCACCGGAGGCGTTGTCCCGCACTCCCCAGTCCTCTGCGAGGGCCGTGATGATGTTGAGCCCGCGGCCGCCTCGCGCGGTGACCGAGGGCGTGGCGGGAACCGGACGGGTGGGACCACCGCCGTCCGTCACTTCCACCGTCAGGCGGCCCGCCGCCTCGACTCGCCACGCGGCTCTTATATCGCCGTCGCCGACCGCTGATCCCTGACCCAGAGGCCGACCGTGCCGGCATGCGTTACTCAGCAATTCGGAAAGGATTAGGACGGCATCGTCAATGACCGAATCCGATACCCCGCTGATGCGCAATTGATCGCGCATCTGGTGCCTCGCTTTACCCACGCCCGCAGGGCCATGGGGTACGGCCATGCTCGCCGACGCGGGCACCTCCTGTGCCACCACCAACGCCACCCCCGAGACCTCCTTTGCCCCACGCCACGGTGTGAATGCCCCAATGGACTGGACCGGAAACCGGCCAATCCGTGTCTGGTGACGCACTCGTAACGATCGAATACGGACCGAACGCGCCGGTGCACTCTGCGTAAGTGGCAGGAGGTGCGGTTGAGGTGGTCTGGGGTGGTCTATGGGGAGTCAGCTGACTTTGCGTCCGGGTCGAGCCGACGTGGCGTCCGGGTCGAACGGGGCACGACTGCCGTGGGTGGCCGTTCCGCCGGGCTGTCGTGGGTGGCCGTTCCGCCGGGCCGGGTCAGCCCCGGCCGAGCTGGGTCAGGACCGCGCGCGGACGGTTGGTGATGATGGCGTCGATGCCGAGGCTCGCGCACAGCTCGACGTCCTCGGGCTCGTTGACCGTCCACACATGCACCTGGTTTCCGGCGCGCTGCAGCTTCTCGATGTACGCCGGGTGGTTGCGCACGATCCGGATGCCGGGGCCCGCGATGCCGACACCGGCGGGCAGCCGGCCGTCGCGGTAGCGGGGTGAGACGAACTGCATCAGATAGACGGTCGGGAGGGTGGGGGCCGCGGCGTGCACACGATGCAGGGAGCGCGCCGAGAAGCTCATGATCCGTACCGGCGACGGGCCTTCGGCCGGCGGTGCGTCCAGGCCGAAGCGCTTGAGCAGGAGCAGCAGCCGCTCCTCGACCTGGCCCGCCCAGCGGGTGGGGTGCTTGGTCTCGATGGCGAGCTCGACGGGACGGCCGGCGTCGGCGACGAGTTCAAGGAGCCGTTCGAGGGTGAGGACCGAGGTGTCGGCCCGGTCCGGGTGGTCCGTCCAGTCCGGGGACTCGGCGGGCTCCTCGGCGTCCGCCCGCACCTTCCAGGAGCCGAAGTCCAGGGCGGCGAGATCGGCGAGTTCCAGGGCCGAGACGGCGCCGCGGCCGTTTGACGTACGGTTGACGCGGCGGTCGTGGACGCAGACCAGATGGCCGTCGGCGGTCAGCCGTACGTCGCATTCGAGGGCATCGGCGCCGTCCTCGATGGCCTTCTTGTACGCGGCGAGGGTGTGCTCGGGCGCGTCGTCCGAAGCGCCGCGGTGGGCGACGACCTGAGGTGCGGTCCTGGCCGGGCCCGGGGCGGGTGTCTGTGGTGCGGAAGTCACCGCGACATGGTGTCACTCCGCGAGGCGCCGCCGTAGAACACGGTGGCTTCCGCGAACACGGCGGCTTCCGCCCGCCGGGTGCGGGATGCCGCGCGCGATGTCCGCGAGGGTCCTTGAGCGCCGCCGCACGGGGTACGCGGAGTACCGACGGCGGCCCAGCGGATGCGTCCGTTTCATCCGGCATAAAGGATTGCGTAAGGACGCACAGGTACGGCTTATGGTCCCCTGACGCCCCGTGGGAAAAGCTGGACCCACACATCTGTACGGCCGGACCGTGACCGATCGTGAAAAACCAAGCGTGAAAAGCCCATGATGACGATGGCGCCGTGGATCGAGGAGAGAGCTGTGAGCACCGAGAACGAGGGCAACGAGGTACCTCCCGCCCCGTCCGCACCTCCCGTGCCTCCGGTGGCCGCTCCCGACGCGACTTCCGGTTCGGGCGGTTCCGGTACGGGTCCTGAGGGCGTCGGCCGTGACAGTGCCGGTCATGACAGTGCGGCGGGTGCGAAGGCCGCGCCCGAGCAGCCGGCCCACACGGCGCCCGCGCCGGGCGGGTCCGCACCAGGGGAGCACGCCACCACGCAGCTGCCGCCCGTGCCCCCGGCGCCGGACGTGCCGGGCCACGGCGTCGGCGGCGCTGCCGGGTACGCGGGACAGGCGGCGCACGCGCCGCACGGCCAGGGCGGTCCGCACGGCCAGGGCGCGGCGGGCGCCTGGCCGCCCCCGCCCCCCGCCGTTCCTTCGTACGCGGGCGCCGGTGGCGGCGGGCACGAGTGGGGCGCGTCGTACCAGCAGCCCGCTCCCGGCCCGAACAAGGGCAGGGGCGGACTGGTCGCGGGGATCGTGGCGGCCGCGCTCGTCGCGGGCGGCATCGGCGGCGGTATCGGCTACTGGGCCGCGGAGCGCAATGACAGCTCCGTGGACTCGACCACGGTGTCCGCCTCCGACACCCCGGCCGACCTCAAGCGCGAGCCGGGCACCGTCGCGAACATCGCGTCGAAGGCGCTCCCCAGTGTCGTCACGATCGACGCCCAGGGCGGCGGTGGCGGCGGAGTCCAGGGCGAGGGCGGCGGCACGGGCACGGGCTTCGTGTACGACAAGCAGGGCCACATCCTCACCAACAACCACGTGGTGGCCTCCGCGGCGAACGGCGGCAAGATCTCGGCGACGTTCTCCAACGGCAAGAAGTACGAGGCCGAGGTCATCGGCAGGGCGCAGGGCTACGACGTGGCCGTGCTGAAGCTGAAGAACGCCAGCGGTCTCGCGCCGCTGGTGATCGGGAACTCCGAGAAGGTGGCCGTCGGCGACTCCACCATCGCCATCGGCGCCCCCTTCGGCCTGTCGAACACCGTGACCACCGGCATCGTCAGCGCCAAGAACCGCCCGGTGGCCTCCAGCGACGGCACCGGTGCCAAGAACTCGTACATGAGCGCGCTGCAGACCGACGCGTCCATCAACCCGGGCAACTCCGGCGGCCCGCTGCTCGACTCGCGCGGTGCCGTCATCGGCATCAACTCCGCGATCAAGCCCGCGGAGAGCGGCGGCCTCGGCGGTGGCGGCCAGGGCGGCTCCATCGGGCTCGGCTTCGCCATCCCGATCAACCAGGCGAAGAATGTCGCCGACCAGCTGATCAAGACGGGCAAGGCCGTCTACCCGATGATCGGCGCCTCGGTCTCCCTCGACCAGAGCACCAGCGACGGCGCGCGGATCTCCGAGGAGGGCGCGGGCGGTACCGCTCCGGTCACCAAGGGCGGCCCCGCGGAGAAGGCGGGCCTGAAGCCCGGCGACCTGATCACCAAGCTCGACGACCGGCCGATCGACAGCGGCCCGACGCTGATCAGCGAGATCTGGACCCACAAGCCGGGCGACACGGTGCAGCTGACGTACAAGCGTGGTGGCGACGAGCACACGGTGGACGTGGTCCTGGGCAGCAAGGGCGAGGGCTGAGCGGCTAGTCTTGTCCCCGCGTCGCCCTCGGCCCTGTGCCGGCGACGCGGGGTGGGTTGCCCGAGCGGCCTAAGGGAACGGTCTTGAAAACCGTCGTGGCGCGAGTCACCGTGGGTTCAAATCCCACACCCACCGCCACAGGGGCCACAAGGCCCAGGTCAGAAGGGGTGCTGCCAACTCAGCGGCACCCCTTCTGTATTCGAACTGTCTCACGGTTTCTCGCCCGTGCCCCGGGTTTGACCAGCGCGTGTGGCCCAGGCGTGGCCCAGGAACCTGCCAGGACGAGGACTTTTGTCCTCCCCCTCAGGTCGTTTGTCTCTGCCGGGTTCAAGATCCCTGTTGCCATCCTGGCGCGGATGGCGTCGGCCGAATCGGAGTGGACCGGCGTCGCTCTGCCAAAGGAGTGCTGTGCCCGGCGCGCACATACGGCCCGTAGTAGATGGGGACCCGGAACGCATTGCGGGCTACCGGATCATCGGGCGCCTCGGTGCCGGCGGGATGGGGGTTGTCTACGCAGGTCTGGCTGCTGATGGCGCCAAAGTTGCCTTGAAGGTGGTGCGGGCCGAGTTTGCTGACGATCCCGCTTTCAGGGCGCGCTTCCGTAGAGAGGTGCGACTCCTAAGTCGGGTAGAGGGCTCACGCGTGGTGCCCTTGCTGGATGCCGATCCTGAGACGGATCGGCCCTGGCTCGCGACGCAGTACGTGGCGGGGCCGACCTTGAAGGAACACGTGGACGCGGTCGGCCCACTTCAAGGTGGGCTCCTTCTGGCGCTCGCCAGCGGAGTGGCGCAAGGACTTGTGGCTGTGCACTCAGCAGGTGTGGTGCACAGAGATCTGAAGCCAGGAAATGTCCTGTTGGCTTCCGACGGCCCACGCGTTCTGGACTTCGGCATCGCACATGCGGCTGACCAGACAGCAGTGACTAGCACCAACGTGTCGACTGGAACTCCGGGTTGGATCAGTCCCGAGCAGTATCGCGGGCTTGCTGCGGGCCCTCCAGCAGATGTCTTCGCTTGGGGAGCTCTGGTGGCCTATGCGGCTACAGGCAGACTCCCCTTCGGCACCGGCCGTCCGGACACCATCGCGTACAGAATCATGGACGGTTGCCCCGAACTTGATGGCGTGCCCGAGGACTTGCGGATGCTGGTGACCAGCGCGCTATCGAAGGCGCCTGAAGACCGCCCGACCGCAGTGGACTTGGCACGCAATTGTGTGGAGCTGTGGTCAAGTCAGGAAACGGTCGTGCTAGGAGCAGGCGACCACGAACCGACTCTTGCTGTGGAAACTCTGCTCCAGCACGAGTGGACGATCGTGTCCGAGGATGTGCTTGAACCTGAGTGGGTAGTACCCGCGCCTGAGCGGCACCGAAGTAGGGCTGCCCTGCTGGCAGCAGCGGGAGCAACGCTGCTTGCTGTATCGCTCGGCACAGGCTTTTTGCTGTTCGAGGTAGAAGATCCGCCTGCCTCTGCCAGTACGGGCCACGATGCCCAGGGTTTTGGAGAGCAGCAGTCTGGGACGGAGAAACCGTCGACGGCCCAATCCTCAGGTCCGCGTACGCCAGATGGTAAGGGCTCATCCTCATCATCGAACTCCCCCACGCCATCCCTAACGCCCGGGGCTTCGAGTCCTATCGTGCAGGACACCGATCCTGACGTGAGCCTGCTGCGTACCCAGGTGAAGAACGTGTACGAGCAAGCGCGGCATCTCGAACGACAAGACACGTCGGGCAACATGCAACGGCTTGGTCAGCTGGTGAACACGTGCATTGACGTGACAGAAGCTGTTGCGCTCAACTCCAAGAAGGAGAAGGTGATCAGCACTTCTCAGTCGGTCGGACAGTTCTGCAATCTCGCCAACGAATGGAGCGTCGACAACAGTGACATTGTGACCCTTAACGGTGCTCATGTGATGGTGACGGAGCAGCTTGATGAGCTGCGCGGATGACGCTTCCGCAGCGTCGTGGAGCGGTGAAAGCGTCATCCACTGATGTGGTGCGAGCGGGGGAGACTTACGACCCTGCGGATTCGTCGTCGCGCAGGGCCCTGCCGATCAGCTCATTGGCGTGCCCCTCACGGCCGCGCAGGATCTTCGCGTAGACCCGGTAGAGAACCGCGAGGCTGTGACCGGCCCGGCGGGCGACCTCGGGCGGTTCGACCCCGGCTTTGATCCACAGGGAGATTCCGGCATGCCGAAGTGAGTACGGCACATCGGCGAGCGGGGTCTCGGCTTCGGCTGGCGCGAGGGCCCTCTCACGCGCCTTGTCCCAGACTTCGCAGTACTCGGTGGAGCGGACCCGGCCACCGCGAACGGCGCGGAAGAGCCGGCCGTCAGGCGCTACGCCGTAGCGCTTCTTGTGCTCGCGGAGCAGCTGCGCGAGGGCCGGCGGGATGGGGACCGGACGGGTTGCCTTACGGGCGCGGCGCTTCAGGCCGCGCTTCTCGTACGGAGTGCCCTCGTCGGTCCAGCCGGAAGCGACCTCGGGCTGATTCTCCGCGAGGATCAGCTCACCCCACTTCGCCTCCTGTCCTTCCCCCGGCTCACCCGGCAGTACGCAGTCACTGGCCATGAGCGCAGCAATCTCGCCGGGACGCATGGCTGCGTAGTAGAGGCAGCCGAAGAACGCCTCCAGGTGCTCCCCGCGGGGGCCCTGTGCTCGCACGCCTTCGAGGAGGGCCCTGGCGATCCTGGGGTTCGGGACGAAGCGGAAGTCGACCTCGTCATCAGTGGGCGGGGCGTGATGGTCCACCCTCTTCAGCGGGTTTCCGTCGAGACGGTCACGCTCGATGGCGTACGTGAAGGCGTTGCTGAGGACCATCCGCTTGCGGCGGGCCGTGTTCTCCGCTGCTGGCTTGCCGTTGAGGAGTACGGAGATCGCGTCCAGCGCCTTCCGAAGCTGCTCCGGGTGTGCTGCCTCGGTGATCGGGAGCGAGTTCCTGCTGATCCAGCCGAGCGCATGGGCAGCCTCAGGCTTCCGCGTACGCCACCACGATCACCATGCCGAGCGCCGTCGCGTAGTACATGACCCTGACCGATCCGCGCCGGTAGTCGCGCAGCATCGGGCTGCTCGGCACCGGGTCGCCGAGCTTCGGGTTGATTGAGATGTCGACCAGGACGGGGTCGAGGCGGGCCAGGTCCTCGTCACTCAGCGCGGCTAGCTGGCGCTCGGCGACCTCGTGAAAGGTGATCTGCGCGCGGCGAGGTCCGTGCTTAGGCAACGTCGTGCGCCTCGCCGTCCTCATCGAGGGGCGGTAGGCCTCGCTCGGCGCGGATGTCCTCCCACGGCCGGCACTTGTCGAGGTCGATGCCCTCGTCGGCCAGCTGCTGTAGGACGTAAGCCAGAGCGGGGTTCGCCGGAAACTCCTCACGCGCGGCGGCGCGGAGCTGGTCGGCCTCTTCGGGGTCGAAGACGATGTGTGCCATGCCGGTCCTCCCGGGAGGTCTCTCGGTCGAGCGTACGCCGGTCGGGGAGCGCGCGGCAGTCGCTCTCCGGAGTGGCCTGGGGGCCGTCTCGGAGGGGGCCTGTGGCCCAGGTGTGGCCCAAACCTCCCCGCCAGCGGCCATCAAGGGCCATACGGCCAGGTCACAGACGTACAGCCTCTGAAAGATCGATCCTCTTGAAAACCGTCGTGGCGCGAGTCACCGTGGGTTCAAATCCCACACCCACCGCAGTACCCCCGAGGGGCGTCCGGAGTAACTCCGGGCGCCCCTCCTGTGGTTGGGCAAGGCGTGCGGGGTGTGCGGTCAGGTGCTGGTCGGGCCGTGGCCTGCGGTGAGCCGGGCCGCTGAGGCGATCGTGGTGCGGGCCTCGCGTTCGCTGAGGCCGGTGCGGCGGGCGGCGTCGGTGAGGCGGTCGGCTATGGAGTCGCCTATTCCGCTTTCGTACGCCCGGCAAGCCGCCCAGAAGAGCCGGGTGTTGCGCTGGCCGACGCGGGCGCCGAGGACGAACTGGATCAGGCCGTCGCTCTGGGCGTGACCCGGATGCCCGCCGGATGTGTCCCGGGGGCGTGGCGGGGGCGTGAGCAGTCGGAGCAGGGCGCGCGGGCAGGGGGCGGGCGCCAAGTGGGCGGTGCCGGGGGCGGTGCTGTAGACGCCGTGCTCGGTGCGGGAGCCGGGGCCGACCAGGTAGCCGCCCGCGCCGCGGATGTCGATGCCGGGGGCGAGCCGGCTCGCGGAGTTGGGCACGACGACGTCGGGCGGCCCGGAGAGCCACAGATGGCGGCCGCCGCTCGGAGTGAGCACGACCACCGTGTCCGGGATCGTGAACAGGTGGCGCAGGGCGAGCTCGCGCAGTGTCGCCGAGGAGTCCGCGCCGGACTTGGTGTCCAGGTCGATGCCTATGAGGTGGTGCGGCGGGAGGCCGCAGGCGATGCCGTAGCCGGTCGCCCAGGGGGCGGCGGCGAACTGCTTCCGGATCCGGGCCGGGTCGGTCGTGGCGTCGTACACGCCGTGTCCGAGCCGGCCGCATTCGCCGTGGCAGGGAGCGGGGTCCGGGTCGTCGTGGTGCGGTGAGCGCAGGGCCGGGAGCTTGGTGCGGGAGAGCGGGATGACGGCAAGACCACGCTCTGCGGCGGACAGGGCGTGGGCGAGGGCCAGTGTGCTGGCATGCCGGTCGGAGGTGGCCATGCCTCTATTTTCGTACGTACGTTCGAAGAAGGGAAGGGGGTGTCGGTGGGGGTGTGCGGCCGGGCGGGGGGCGCGGGCGAGGCGGAGTGAGGGGCGAGTGGGGCGGAGTGGGAGTCGAGTGGGGACGGGCGGGATTGGCCGGAATGTCTGACGGAACGCTTCCTCCCTTGTGGCGCTTGGGAGTTGCGGCGGAACACGGGATGACCAGGCAATTGGGTGCCGTGATGGGGGTTTATCGACTTATCCTCACGCTTGCGAGGGAAAGGTGGCCTGATGGGTGGTTCGCCGGGGATTCGGTGGGCAACTCTGGAGTCGCGACGTCGTGAACATCGCTGAGGCGGTCGGCCAACTGCCTTGGTAACAGCCGCACTTGCCGGTCGGCACCGACCGGCTCTTTGGAGGAATTCACATGGCAAGCATCCGGACCGCCCGCGTCCTCGCCGCAGCCGCTGCCCTTCCGCTCGCTGCAGCGCTCTTCACCGGTGTTGCCCAGGCCGACAACGGCGGCTTCGCGGACGACGGTTCGAACACGAGCGTCGCGACTGTCTCCGGCAGCGGTGTCGGCGGCGACAACAACGGCAACTCCGCCACCAACCAGCAGGTGGCGACCGGCTCCGGCGCTTCGAACCAGAACAACAACGCCCAGGTGAACGGCTCGGCCTTCACGGCGATCGACCAGTCGAACGAGGCGAACACGGTCAACTTCAGCCAGCTCTGGTGATCCCGCGCTCTCCCAGGGGCGGACGGGGGTGGGCTCCAGGGGGCGGTGGGTGAGGTCTGCGCGGCGGCACGAACTGTGCCGCCGCGCAGGCGTGTTCGGGGTGCACGCGGGCGTGGTCGATGTGCCCGGCGGGCGTGGGCGGCGTACCCGGCGGGTGTGGTGGATGCCGTGCGTCCGTGACCTTGACAGTGGTGGCGTATCTGACGGACAGTCAGAAACCCTGATTCGTACGAGGTCCCGGGAGGGCCGCCGTGCATCTCGCCCCCACCGAGCGCCAGCAGCGGCTGCGCGCCGAACTCCGCACGTACTTCCGCGAAGTGATGCGTGACTCGGCCGCGGAGCACGGCGCCGACGACCCGGGTGAGCAGCGCAGGCTGCTGCGCCGGATCGGCGGCGACGGCCGTCTCGGGCTCGGCTGGCCCGTCGAGTACGGCGGCCAAGGGCGCGGCTCCGACGAGCAGTTCGTCTTCTTCGACGAGGCCTACCGCGCGGGCGCGCCGGTCTCGATGGTGACCCTGAACACCGTCGGGCCCACCCTGATGAAGTACGGGACCGAGGAGCAGAAGAACTTCTTCCTGCCCCGGATCCTGAGCGGTGAGATCGTCTTCGCCATCGGCTACAGCGAGCCCTCCGCGGGCACGGATCTGGCCGCGCTGCGCACCAAGGCCGTGCGGGACGGCGACGACTGGCTGATCGACGGGCAGAAGATCTTCACGTCCAACGCGCAGAACGCCGACTGGATCTGGCTCGCCTGCCGCACGGATCCCGACGCTCCCAAGCACAAGGGGATCTCGATCATCCTGGTGCCGACCGGCGCGCCGGGCTTCTCGTGGACACCGATCGAGACCGTTGGCGGCCTCACGACGACCGCGACGTACTACGACGGGATCCGGGTGCCCGCCTCGAACCTGGTCGGTGAGGAGAACGGCGGCTGGGGCCTGATCACCAACCAGCTGAACCACGAGCGGGTGGCGCTGGCCGCGATCGGTATGCAGGCCGAGGACTGCTACGCGAGCGCTCTGGCCTTTGCGCGCACACCCGATCCGGTGACGGGGCGGCGTCCGGTTGACGTGCCGTGGGTGCAGTCCAGATTGGCCGAAGTACATGCGCGGCTCGCGGCAACGCGCCTGCTCAACTGGCGTTTGGTGGGGGATGTCGGGGCCGGGAGGCTCGCTCCGGGAGACGCCAGCGGCGTGAAGTTCGTGGGAACCGAATCGGCCGTCGAGGTGTATCGAATGTGTCAGGAGATCGTGGGCGACGCGGGGCTCGTCCGGGCGGGCTCGCCGGGTGCGTTCGGTGACGGCGAGCTGGAGCGGATGAACCGTGCGGCGCAGATCAACACCTTCGGGGGCGGGGTGAGCGAGGTGCAGCGGGAGATCGTCGCGACGATGCGACTCGGCATGAGGAAGGTGCGGCGGTGAGCGGGGAGGGCAGGGCCGTGACCGGGGAGGGCAGGGCCGTGAGCGAGGCCGGCGGGGCGGTGAGCGGGACAGGCGGCGGGGCGGTGGGCGGTGAGCTGACCACCCGGCTCAAGGCGTACGAGGGGAAGGCCGCGGCCGAGTCCGGGGTGGGCAAGGACGTGGTCAACGAGCCGATGATCAGGCACTGGTGCGAAGCCATGGGGGACGCCAACCCTGCCTATGAAGGGCCGGAGGCCATCGCGCCGCCGACGATGCTGCAGGCTTGGACGATGGGCGGGCTCTCCGGGCACGCGGGGCGCTCGGCCGCCTATGACGAGCTGTTCGGGCTGCTCGACGACGCGGGGTTCACCTCGGTGGTGGCCACCGACTGCGAGCAGGAGTATCTGCGGCCCCTGCGGACCGGGGACGCCATCACGTTCGACGCGCTGATCGAGTCCGTGTCGGAGCAGAAGACCACCAAGCTGGGGACGGGACACTTCGTCACGACCCGGATGGACATCAGGGCGAACGGCGAGCTGGCGGGGACGCACCGCTTCCGCATCCTCAAGTACGCGCCCGCGCGGGCCAAACCCAAGGGCAAGCGCCCCCGCCCCGTGATCAACCGGGACAACACCGGGTTCTGGGACGGCGTGGCACAGCACAAGCTCCTCATCCAGCGCTGCGGCGGCTGCCGGGCCCTGCGGTTCCCGTGGCTGCCCGGGTGCAACGCCTGTGGTTCGCCCGAGTGGGACACCCTGGAGGCGAGCGGTGAGGGCACCGTCTACTCGTACGTGGTCATGCACCATCCGCCCTTCCCGGCCTTCGATCCGCCCTATGCGGTCGGGCTCGTCGAGCTGGCCGAAGGAGTGCGGATGATCAGCAATGTCGTCGGGGTGCCGCACGACAAGGTGCGGATCGGGATGCCGGTGCGGCTCGAATTCCAGCGTGTGGACGCGGAGTTGGAGCTTCCGGTGTTCCGGGGGAGGGGCGTCTGATGGACTTCACACCCACGGAGGAGCAGGCCGCGGCACGCGATCTCGCGGAGCAGATCTTCGCGGACCTCTCCACCCCCGACCGCCTCTCCGCCGCCGGTACGGACATGGACGCGCAGCTGTGGAAGGCGCTGGGCGCGGCGGGCCTGATCGGCGCGGTCGAGGACATCGGTCTGCTCGGCCTGGTGCTGCTCCTTGAGGAGCAGGGCCGAAGGACCGCACAGGTGCCGTTCGCCGCCAGCTGTGTGTACGGCCTGCTCGCGGTCGGCGCGCACGGCACGCCCGAGCAGCGCGAGCGGCTGCTTCCCGGCCTTCGGGACGGCACATCCGTGGCCACGGGTGCACTGCGGGACCCGGCGGCGGTGCGGGCCGTGGCCGCGGAGGGACAGGCTGCTGTGGAGCGGGGGCCGGAGGGGCAGGGTCCGGCGGGCGCCGTGGGGGACGCGGGGGCGGAGGGACAGGGTCCGGCGGGCGCCGTGGGGCGGGCATCGGGCGGGCAGGTTCCGCCGGGTGGGGCAGGGAGGTTGAGTGGCACCGTCGCCTGGGTGCCCTGGCTTCGGGAGGCCACGCATGTGCTGGTGGCGGCGGCCGACCACAGCCTGTGGATGGTGCGCGCCGCCGACGCGGAGGTGGTGCCCGTGGAGCTGACGGCGCCCTGGTCTGCGGGCCGCCTGATCCTCGACGGGACGCCGGGAGAACGGATCGGCGGGGCCGGGATCGGTGAGGCCGGGATCGGTGAGGCCGGGGCCGGTGGGGCAGGGACTGGCGGGGCAGGGACCGGTGGGGCAGGGACTGGCGGGGTCGGGACCGGCGGGGCCGGGACTGGCGGCGGCGGGGCCGGGGTCGGCGGTGGCGGGGCGGGCGGCAGCGAGCCCGGAACCGAGCCGTACCGCGATGTGCTCGCGATGGCGCGGACCGCCTTCGCCGGGCTGCAGGCCGGTGTCTGCGCGGGTTCGCTGGCCCGCGCCGTCGAATACACCTCCGTGCGCGAGCAGTTCGGCAAGCCGCTCGCCGCGAAGCAGGCGGTGCTGCTGCGGGCGGCCGACGCGTATATGGACACAGAGGCGATACGCGTCACGGCCTACGAGGCGGCCTGGCGCAGGGACGAGGGCCTCGCCTACCAGGAGGCGGCGCTCACCACCGCCTGGTGGGCCTCGGAGGCGGGCCGCAGGGTCGTGCACGCGGGCCAGCATCTGCACGGCGGCATGGGCGCCGATCTGGACCACCCGGTGCACCGGCACTTCCTGTGGGGCCGCCAGCTGGACGCGTACTTGGGATGCGGCGCCGAAGTCCTGGCAGAGCTGGGGCAGTTGATCGCTGAGGAGGGGGAGCGCGTATGAAGTCCGACACCGAAGGCGGCGCACGGCAGGTGCGGGCCGGCGACGAGCTGCCGCCGCTCGAGATCCCGGTCACCCGCACTCTGATCGTCGCCGGGGCCATCGCCTCGCGTGACTACCAGGACGTGCACCATGACGCCGCGCTCGCCCAGGAGAAGGGCTCGCCCGACATCTTTATGAACATCCTGACGACCAACGGCCTGGTGGGCCGCTACATCACCGACCACTTCGGCCCCAGCGCCGTCCTGCGCAAGGTGGCGATACGCCTGGGCGCGCCCAACTACCCGGGCGACACGATGGTGTTGACCGGAAAGGTCGCCTCCATAGAGGGCGGCATCGCGCGGGTCGAGGTGGTCGGTGCCAATGGCATCGGCAGGCATGTCACCGGCACGGTCACCGTGCAGCTTCCGGCCATGGAAGGGGCGGGCGCATGAGTGTGCGCGGAGCGGACCGCCTCGGCGGTCGGGCGGCGGTCGTGGGGATCGGCGCCACCGAGTTCTCCAAGGACTCCGGGCGCAGTGAGCTCAAGCTGGCAGTGGAGGCGGTGCAGGCGGCCCTCGACGACGCGGGCCTCTCCCCCGCCGACGTGGACGGCCTGGTCACCTTCACCATGGACACCAGCCCGGAGATCACGGTCGCCCAGGCGGCCGGCATCGGCGAGCTGTCGTTCTTCTCCCGGATCCACTACGGCGGCGGCGCGGCCTGCGCCACCGTCCAGCAGGCGGCACTGGCGGTGGCGACCGGCGTGGCCGAAGTCGTCGTCTGCTACCGGGCGTTCAATGAACGCTCCGGGCGCCGCTTCGGCTCCGGAGTGCAGCACCGCGAGCCGTCGGCGGAGGGTGCGGCGCTCGGCTGGGCGCTGCCGTTCGGACTGCTCACCCCGGCGTCCTGGGTGGCGATGGCCGCCCAGCGCTATCTGCATACGTACAGCCTGGGCCCTGAGGCGTTCGGCCCGGTCGCCGTCACCGACCGCAAATACGCGGCGACCAACCCGGCGGCGTACTTCTACGGCAAACCGATCACGCTCGAGGACCACGCCGCCTCGCGCTGGATCGTGGAGCCGCTGCGGCTGCTCGACTGCTGCCAGGAGACCGACGGCGGCCAGGCGATCGTGGTGACGAGCACCGAGCGGGCCCGCGATCTGCGGCAGACACCGGCGGTGATCACGGCGGCCGCCCAGGGCGCGGGCCGCGCGCAGGAGCAGATGACCAGCTTCTACCGCGACGACCTCACCGGGTTGCCCGAGATGAGCGTGGTCGCGCGGCAGCTGTGGCGCAGCTCCGGGCTCGCCCCGGGCGATATCGATGTGGGCATCCTCTACGACCACTTCAGCCCGTTCGTGCTGATGCAGCTTGAGGAGTTCGGCTTCTGCAAGCCGGGCGAGGCGGCGGAGTTCGTGGCCGAGGAGGCGCTGCCGATCAATACGCACGGCGGACAGCTCGGCGAGGCGTATCTGCACGGGATGAACGGCATAGCGGAGGGTGTGCGGCAGCTGCGCGGCTCGGCGGTGAACCAGATACCCGGGGCGTCGAGCGTCCTGGTCACGGCCGGCACAGGAGTGCCCACGTCGGGGCTGATCCTGGGGGCGGATGGTTGAGGCAGCGGGGGAGAGTGGCCGCAGCGGGGTTCGTGTCCGCGGCCGGGGAGGCCGGGAGGGGTTCGGACGGCTGAAGTCTCGGGGGCGGACGGCTGAACGCGCGCGTGTCCCGGGCGCGCGCGGGGGACGGGCCCGTTCACTCGCCGTATGCACACCCATATGCACCATAAAAGGCCGATCTTGGGATTTGTCCTCGCCCTGTTGGCCCTGCCGGCACTGCTGACCGTTCCCGCGGTCGCTCCGCGCGCCGCGGCCGCGACGGGTGCCGAGGCCGTCACGGGCGCGGGGCCCGTCACGGGCGCGGGGCCCGTCACGGGCGCGGGGCCCGCCACCGCTTCCTCTCCCGCCTCTCCGGCTTCTCCCGCCTCTCCGGCTTCTCCCGCCTCCGCCGCCGAGCAGTCGCGCCCGCGGCCCAGGCTGTTCCGCGGCTGGGCCTTCGACACCTGCACCGCTCCGCCGCTGTCCACGATGTCCCGCTGGCGCAAGCACTCCAACTACCGTGCGGTGGGCGTCTATTACGCGGGCCGCGGCCGTCACTGCAAGCGCCAGCCGCACCTCAGCAGGGCCTGGATGCGCGGCGCCCACCGGATGGGCTGGCGGGTACTTCCCACCTACGTCGGCTCGCAGCCGCCCTGTGTGACGGCCAAGCACAAGAAGACGGTGCGCATCGGGCGGCACCCCTGGTGGCAGGGGCGCAGGGAGGGCAAGGACGCGGTGCTCAAGGCACGGATGTTCGGCATCCGTGCGGGCAGCCCGCTCTACCTCGACATGGAGGCGTACCGCCTGACGGACAGGCGCTGCCGTCTGAAGACGCTCGCGTTCGTGCGGGCCTGGAACCGGGAGGTGCGCCGGCACGCCTATCTGCCCGGGTTCTACAGCAGCGCCAACTCCGGGGTGCGGCACATGGAGATGGCCCGCAGCCAGGGGGTGCGGGACCTGCCGGAGATCATGTGGTTCGCGCGCTGGCGCACCAAGCCGAATCTGTACCGGGAGCCCCAGCTGTCCCGGCACGCCTGGCGGCCGGCCCGCCGGATCCACCAGTACATGGGCAACCACAAGGAGCGGTACGGCGGCCGCACCCTGGTCGTCGACCGGAACCTGATGCACGCTCCGGTGGCGCGGATCGGCTAGCCGCACCCGGCGGCGGTCATGTCACCCCACCGCCGCCCTCGCTGCCCCACTGCCGACCACCGCCGCTGCGCCGCCGTGCCGTTCGCCGTCTCGGGGCCTCCCCTCAGGGGCGGCCCCCGCCTCCTCCACCCTCAGGAGGTGGGGCGGGCCCCACTCCTACAACCTGAGGGGGACTCGGTTTCGGGACCTGGGGCCGATCCGTATGGGTAGGGGGCACTTCTAGCGTGGACCCATGACCGCTACTCAGGGGCCCGTCTGCAGCAGAGCATCGAAGGCCGCGACGAGGGTTGCCTCTTCCGCCGCGTACCCGTCGTTCTCCTCGTACATGCGTGCCCGCCAGCCGGTGCTGCTGCGTACCGCGCGCTCGCTGACGGCGAACCCCAGCGATGCGGAGGACCTCCTGCAGACCGCGCTCACCAAGACGTATGTGGCGTGGGAGCGGATCGAGGACCATCGGGCCCTGGACGGCTATGTGCGCCGGGCCCTCCTGAACACCCGGACCTCCCAGTGGCGCAAGCGCAAGGTCGACGAGTTCTCCTGCGACGAGCTGCCGGAGCCGGACCCCGTGCCGGTCGCGGACCCCGCCGAGCAGCAGGTGCTCAGAGACGCGATGTGGCAGGCGATTCTGAAGCTGCCCGCCCGGCAGCGGGCCATGGTGGTCCTGAGGTACTACGAGGATCTCAGCGAGGCGCAGACCGCGGAGGTGCTCGGGGTGTCCATCGGCACCGTGAAGAGCGCGGTCTCGCGGGCGCTCGGGAAGCTCCGCGAGGACCCCGGGCTGACGCCGGTCCGCTGAGCCCGGCACCGTAGGCAAGAGGCCCTGTAAGGGATGCGTTCTCGCGCCCTGTGCGGGAATGAGTTGCTTCTCACCGAGCCCGGACTAGTGACATACCACCTGGTATGGAGTGAGAATCGGCGCAACCCTACTGCTCCGTAGCGCCCACCGGGAGGACGCCGTGCTGAGCACCATGCAGGACGTACCACTGACCGTGACCCGACTCCTCAAGCACGGGTCGACCGTCCACGGCACATCGCAGATCACCACCTGGACGGGAGAGGGCGAGCCGCACCGCCGGAGCTTCGCGGAGATCGGGGAGCGTTCCGCGCAGCTCGCGCATGCCCTGCGCGACGATCTCGGTGTCACGGGCGACCAGCGGGTCGCCACGCTCATGTGGAACAACGCCGAGCATGTCGAGGCGTACTTCGCGGTCCCCGCCATGGGCGCCGTCCTGCACACCCTCAACCTGCGCCTTCCGGCAGATCAGTTGGTGTGGATCGTCAAGCACGCCGCCGACCGCGTCATCATCGTCAATGGCTCACTGCTTCCGCTGCTCGCTCCCCTGCTGCCGCAGCTCTCGCCGGTCGAGCATGTGGTGGTGAGCGGTCCCGGCGACCGTTCCGTCCTGGACGGCGCGGGTGTTCAGGTGCATGAGTACGAGGAGCTGCTCGCCGGAAAGCCGACGGCGTACGACTGGCCCGAGCTGGATGAACGCCAGGCGGCCGCCATGTGTTACACCTCCGGCACCACCGGTGACCCCAAGGGCGTCGTGTACTCGCACCGCTCCATCTATCTGCACTCCATGCAGGTCAGTACGACCCAGTCGATGGGCCTCACCGACGAGGACATCGCCCTGATCGTGGTCCCGCAGTTCCATGTGAACGCCTGGGGCCTGCCGCACGCCGTCTTCATGACCGGTGTGAACATGCTGATGCCGGACCGCTTCCTGCAGCCCGCGCCGCTCGCCGAGATGATCGAGAGCGAGCGACCCACGTACGCGGCGGCCGTGCCCACCATCTGGCAGGGCCTCCTCGCCGAACTCACCGCCAACCCACGGAACATCGAGAGCCTCGCCCAGGTCACCATCGGCGGCGCGGCCTGTCCGTCCTCGCTGATGGAGGCCTACGACAAGTTCGGTGTGCGGGTCTGCCACGCCTGGGGCATGACGGAGACCTCACCGCTCGGCACGGTCGCCCGCCCGCCCGCCGGGGTCAGCGAGGCGGACGAGTTGGGCTACCGCCTCACGCAGGGCCGCTTCCCCGCCGGAGTCGAGGCCAGGCTCACCGGGCCCACCGGCGAACATCTGCCGTGGGACGGCGAGTCGGCCGGTGAGCTCGAAGTGCGCGGGCCGTGGATCGCTGGCGCCTACTACGGCGGCGCGGCGGGCGAGGACTTCAGGCCCGAGGACAAGTTCAGCGAGGACGGCTGGCTGAAGACCGGTGACGTCGGCACGATCAGCCCCGACGGCTATCTGAGGCTGACCGACCGGGCCAAGGACGTCATCAAGTCCGGCGGTGAGTGGATCTCCTCCGTGGAGCTGGAGAACGCCCTGATGGCGCACCCCGGGGTCGCCGAGGCCGCGGTTGTCGCCGTACCCGATGAAAAGTGGGGTGAACGCCCCCTCGCCACCGTGGTGTTGAAGGAGGGCGCGACCGCGGACTTCGAGGTGCTGCGGGACTTCCTCGGCGAGAAGATCGCCAAGTGGCAGCTGCCGGAGCGCTGGTCGATCATTCCGACGGTGCCGAAGACCAGCGTCGGCAAGTTCGACAAGAAGGTGATCCGCAGGCAGTACGCGGACGGGGAGCTGGACGTCAAGAAGTTCTGAGGCCAGGGACTTCTGAGAAGTTCTGAGGTCAGGGACTTCTGAGGTCAGGGACTTCTGAGGCCCATGGCCGGTGGGAGGTGGGCGCTGTTCCACGTGAAACAGCGCCCGCATCCGGCGGACGGCCTCAACTCTTCTTCGTACGCCGGAGGTTGCGCGCGCGAGGGCCGCGGTCCAGCCAGCGGCGCAGCACCTTGCTGACGGTCGGCATCGCCACGTACGTCATCAGGGTGCTGAACAGTACGGTCAGCGCGGCCGTGCGCAGGATCAGCGGCAGCCCCGTCAGATGGGGCGCGATCACGGCATTGCCGAACAGTGAGATCGGGTAGATGGCGATACCCGAGCTGATGCACATCTTCCAGCGCGGTGGCGCGGGCCGTACGGTCCCCGGCTTGGCGAACCACGTTTCCATTCCGGTCAGTTCACGCCGGGCTATCTCCGTGTGCTGATGGCCCTCGCAGCGGGCGAACCACTCGGCGCGCTCCGGCGACTCCTGCCAGCGCCGGCAGGCCGCCGCGTTCCGGAAACGGTGCACCAGGAACCATGGCGCCCCCTCCGCCGACGGCCGGAACAAGCCGTGCCCCAGGTGGTCGGGGAAGGTGGCGGCCGTGGCCAGGATGCCGCGGGCCCACTCCTCGAAGGACTCCTCGAAACCGGGCTCCACCTGCCGGGCGATCAGCAGGGTGACCTCACCGTTGTCGGCGGGGACGGTGGTCTGCTCGGGGTTGTGGGTCTGCGACGGGGCGGCGGTCAAGGGCTGCTCCTTGGGGGTGCGGCGCGTACGGCGAGCGGGCGTTGTTCCACGTGAAACCGGAAACTGTGGAACAACGCCCATTCGCCGTACTCCGCTGGCGAGTTGATGCCGGTGACCGGTGCGGCGGCCTCCCCGGCGTCAGTTCAGTTGGTGCCGATCTTGGCGAGCAGATCGACGATCCGGGACTGTACTTCGGAGCTGGTGGAACGCTCCGCGAGGAACAGCACCGTCTCGCCCGAGGCCAGTTTCGGCAGGTCGGACTGGTCGACGGCGGCCGTGTAGACGACCAGCGGAGTGCGGTTCAACTGTCCGTTGGCGCGCAGCCAGTCGACGATTCCGGCCCGTCGGCGGCGTACCTGCATCAGGTCCATCACCACCAGATTCGGCCGCATCTGCGTCGCGAGCGTGACGGCATCCGCATCGGCCCCGGCGCGAGCGACCTGCATACCGCGGCGCTCCAGGGTGGCGGTGAGCGCGGACGCGATCTCCTCGTGCTCCTCGATCAGCAGGACCCGCGGTGGGTGCTGCTCGCTGTCCCGGGGCGCCAGGGCCTTCAGGAGTACGGCGGGATCGGCGCCGTACGCGGCCTCCCGCGTCGCCTGGCCGAGACCGGCCGTCACCAGGACGGGCACCTCGGCGGCGACGGCCGCCTGCCGCAGCGACTGCAGAGCAGTGCGCGTGATGGGCCCGGTCAGCGGGTCGACGAAGAGCGCCGCGGGGAACGCGGCGATCTGGGCGTCGACCTCGTCACGGGAGTGCACGATCACGGGCCGGTAGCCACGGTCGCTGAGCGCCTGCTGCGTGGAGACATCGGGCGCGGGCCACACCAGGAGCCGGCGCGGGTTGTCCAGCGGCTCCGGCGGCAGCTCGTCGTCCAACGGCTGCGGCTGGGGCTGGTTGGCCACCTCGACGGCACCGCCCGGACCGTCGAGCGGCTCGGGACCCTCGGCACCTTCGTCCGGAGCGCCGATCGCGTAGGAACGTCCTGCGGTGCGCTGCTGCGGCTCATGTCCGTGGCCGGCCCCGGGAAGAGGGCCCGCACCGGCGAGCGAGCCGGAGCCCGGCAGCGGACCGGAGCCCGGCAGCGGACCGGAACCGGGGAGTGGACCGGAGCCCGGCAGCGAGCCGGTCTCCGGGAGCGGACCGGGCTCGGCGCCGGTGCCGGGTGCGGCAGGGGCGCCGGGTGCGGCACCGGCGGCTGCCCCTGAGGCGGGCCCGGCTCCCGGCCCGGCCTGCGGCGGCAGCGGCGACTGCGGATGCGGCCGCCCGGCGGAGGGTCCGCCCGCGCCCGTGCGTACGCCCTCACCGTTGGTGCGCTCGTCCGCGGGGTGCCCCGAATCCGGCGGCGTGGCCAGCTTGCGCCGCCGCCCGGACCCGGACGTGGTGTGGCTGCCGGTCTGCGTCTGCGTGGGGTTCTGCGGCTGGGCCGGCGGCGGCCCCTGCGGCTTCGGCGGCAGCGGTCCCGGCTGCGGCTGAACCGGCTGGCCCGACTGCGGCTGGCGGCCGCGCTGCTGCTCCGCGATGTGCTGGGCGAACGGAACGCCCTGGCCCAGAGTGCGGACGCTGATCGCCCGCCCCTGCGTCGACGTGCTCGATCCGCCGCCGGACGGCGCACCGGCCTCGGCGGGCAGCGGCTGCGCCAGACGGTTACGCGCGGCCTCAGCCGCCTCAGCCGCCTGCTGCGCCTCAGCCGCCTGCTGTGTTTGTTGCGCCTGGTCCGCCGACTGCCCTTCTTCCGCGGGCGCTTGCCCTGCGGACGCCGCGGGCGCTGCGGGCATCTGCTCTGCGGACGCCGCGGGCATCTGCTCGGGGGGAAGCGGGGCGGGCACGCTCTCGGCGGGGCCGCCGGGTTCGCCGCCGACCGCCACCGAGCCTTCCCCGGTGGCCTGTTCCGCTTCCGTGGCCTCCGGGACGGGCTGCTCGGCGGGGCCCGCAGCGGGGGCCTCGGCGGGAGCGGGGCGCGCCCGGCGCCGCCCGGTCGGTGCCTGCACCGGGTGCGGCTGCGGCGGAGTGTGGTCGGCGTGCGGTCCGTCGGCGGCGTTGTAGCCGTGACCGTGATCGTGGTCGTCACCGAGGCCGTCGCTCTGGCCGTGACCTGCGGCCGAGCCGACCGGCTGCCCCTCCGCCGGAGCGTCCGCCGGAAGATTCGCCGGTACGTCCATGGGGCCGCCCACGGCTCCGCCCACGGGTACGTCCGCGTCGGCGTCCTGCGGGCGGGGGGTGCGGTCGGCGTCGGCGGGCGGGAGCGCGAAGGCGGTACGAGGTCCGCTTCGCTCCGCCGCGGCGGCCCGTTCCCGCTCCTGCGCGGCGGCGAGCGCCCGGCGGCGCCGCCCTGTGGGGCGCGGCTCGGCATCGGCCGTCGCCTGACCGCTGGCGTCGCCCTGGGCGGCGGTCCCGCTGTCCGAAGCAGCGGCCGGAAGCGCGGGCAGCCCGCCCTCCGGGTTACGCCGCGCCCTGCGCCCGGTCGGCGCCACGGCGGCGGACTCCGCCGGCACCGGCATGCCCTGCGGGGGAACGGTCTCGCCGAGTGCCGTGCCCTGATGGGACCCGGCTCCCGCGGCGTGCTCGGCCGCGGTCACGACGGAGCCCTGTGCGGCGTCGGCCGCGCCCTCGTCGGCGGCCGGGCGACGGCGCCTGCGTCCCGTACCGCCGGCGTTGCCGGCGTTCTGCGCGGGCACCAGGTCGGAGTGCCCCTGTTCCTGGGACTGTGCGGGCGCCTGCGGTTGAGCCCCTGCCCCTGCCTGTGCGGGGGCTTCGGCGGCAGCGGCACGCCGACGGCGCCGTCCGCGCGGCTGCTCATCGGCACCCGAGCCCGAGCCCGCACCTGAGCCCGCACCCGAGTTGTCGGAGTCGCCGGGGCCGGAGGCGTCGCCGGAGTCGTGGGATCCGTCGTCGAGGAAGGCGTCCACGGAGGAGGACCGCAGGGCGCGGCGGCGGCCGCCGCCCTCGGCCTGCTGCGCGGGTACGGCGAGCTGCCCCGCTCCGCCGCCCTCGTCACCGCTGCCGGAACCGGAACCGGAACCGGCATCCGTCCCCGCGCCCTGGACCGCATCCGCCCCCGTGGCCGTGCCCGCACCTGCCCCGGAGCCGAGCGGAACTTCGAGCACATAGGCGCTGCCGCCCATGCCCGGCACCTCGTGCGTCTGCAGCACACCGTCGTGCGCCCGGATGATGCCGCGCACGATCGGCCCGTGCACCGGGTCCCCGCCCGCGTACGGCCCGCGTACCTCGATGCGTACGACCTCACCGCGCTGTGCCGCAGCGACCACGATCGTGGAGTCCACGTAGCCGCCGGGGGCGGGCGCGGGGGCGGGGCCCTTGGCGTTGCCGGTCGCGTCGATCCCGGCGACATCGGCGATCAGATGCGCGAGGGCCGTGGCGAGCCGAGCGGCGTCCACCTCGGCCTCGAGCGGCGGCGCGTGCACCGCGAACTGGGCGCGTCCGGGCCCGATCAGCTCGATGGCGCCCTCGACTCCGGCGGCGACCACGCCGTCCAGGAGCACGGTCTCCTTGTGCAGTTCGGCGTCGCCCGTGTCGAGGTGCTGGTAGGCGAGGACGTTGTCGACGAGGGTCGTCATCCGGGCGTAGCCGGCGGCGAGATGGTGCAGTACCTGGTTGGCCTCGGGCCACAGCTGGCCCGCCGGGTCCGCGGCGAGAGTGCCGAGTTCCCCGCGGAGCTCTTCGAGCGGGCCGCGCAGCGACTCGCCGAGCACGGCGAGCAGCTGGCTGTGGCGCGCGGCGAGCGCTTCGTAGCGTGCGCTTTCGCGCTCGGCCAGGGCTTCGTAGCGGTCCTTCTCGCGTTCGGCGAGCGCGGCGTAGCGGTCCTTCTCGCGCTCGGCGAGGGCCGTGTACTGCTCCTGGGCCTGGGCGATCTCCTCGGCGTGCCGCTCCTTGGCCTGGTTGAACTGCTCGGTGTGCTGGGCGATCAGCTCGTCGTAGGCGCGCCGGTCGGTGAACGCGAGGACGGCACCGACCAGCTGGTCCCCGTCCCGGACCGGCGCGGTCGTCAGGTCGACACGCACCTGGCTGCCGTCCTTGGCCCACAGGACCTGGCCGCGCACGCGGTGCTTGCGCCCGGAGCGCAGGGTGTCCGCGAGCGGACTCTCCTCGAACGGGAAGGGCTCGCCGTCGGACCGCGAGTGCTGCACCAGCGGGTGCAGTTCCTTGCCGCCGAGGTCGCTGGCGCGGTAGCCGAGGATCTGTGCGGCGGCGGGGTTGACGAGGACGACGCGGCCCTCGGTGTCCGTGCCCACGACACCCTCGGCCGCGGCCCGCAGGATCATCTCGGTCTGCCGTTGTGAACGGGCGAGCTCGGCCTCGGTGTCCACGGTCCCCGAAAGGTCCCGGACGACGAGCATCAGCAGCTCGTCCCCGGAGTAGCCATAGGTGCCGTGGCTCTCGTACGCGTCCCGGGAGTCCTCCAGATTGGCACTGGTGACCTCGACCGGGAACTCGCTTCCGTCCGTGCGCCGCGCCGTCATCCGCTTCGGCTTGGTACGCCCGCCGTCATCCTCGGCCACGGTGTCGGGCCGTCGCATCGAGCCCGGGATCAGCCGGGAGTCGAACTCCGGCAGTAGATCGAGCAGCCCCCGTCCGACCAGTGCCCAGCCGGAAGTCTCGAAGGTTTCGAGCGCGATGGTGTTGGCGTTGACGACGGTGCCGTTCGCATTGACGAGCAGAAGCGCGTCCGGAAGGGCGTCAAGTATGGCTGCGAGGCGAGCAGCGCCTCGGGATGGCCTGCTGCTCACGACGACGGATCCTCCCTTTACTGCCTTTTGCCGACCGCCGGGACCATCTTGCCCCTCGGCCCTTGGCGTGTCACGGGAAGGAGTCTACGGGCACGCGTTGCGCCCGCGACGCCGGATGAGAGGGAGGTCGCACGGAGGAGGTGTGAGCGCCTCGCGCGCACACGGTCACCCGGCCGTCGCGCCGGAGGCACACACCAGCGCTCCGGCGCGCGGCCAGGACCTCGTGCCCGGACCTGTCCTCGCCGTGCCCGGACCTGTCCTCGCCGTGCCCGGACGTGTCCTCGCCTGCCGTCAGCCCGCCCTCATCGGACCGACCGCGCCCGAGGTCTCGGGAAGCACCGGCACCAGTGCGTTCCAGCGCCCGATCTCGCACCCGTTGCTGCGGTCGTACGTGGCGTCCACCGCCCGTCCCTGCCAGGTGCCGGTGATGTGCGCCGTCCCCGGGCCGCCGTGCTGCATGGTGCACAGCGCGTCCGAAGGCACCGGTGCGAACGGGTCCTTGCCCTCCGCCGCCAGCTGTTCGAGCCGCTCGCAGGCGGCCGCCGCCTGCGGATGCGTACCGCCGTGGCTCCCGTCGCCACCGCACTCCAGCTCGTACGTCCCGTCGCCGGCGCCACCCGTCCCGGCGGCGGTCACGGTGAATCGGTCCTGCTCGGCCAGCGGTAACCGCGGGGTGTGGTCGGCGGCCTGGGCGACGGCGGGTGCGGCGGACAGCGCGGCGAAGGACGCGGCGGCGGTGAGGGCGAGACGGCGCAGCATGGTGACTCCAGGAGGCTCGGGGATTCGGGCTCACCGCGTTTAACGCGCCGCGCGGCGCGACGTTGCGCCCGCCCCCGGCCCCTGCCCCCGGCCCCCGCCCCCGGCCCCCGCCCCCGGCCCCTACCCACGGTCCCCACCCGCCCCGGCCGGAGCCCTCGCGCACCCGGCCGGCACTCGGCCGGCACCCGGCCAGGCGGAGCCGCAGGCCGGGGCTTTGCTCTGCCGCCCGCCCGCCTAGTACCGTGGGGGGCGATTGGTGACACGCCGCTGGGCTGTGTCATCATCTGCAACGCACCACGCGCTCGCGCGGGTGTGCTGGAGGCGTCGCCTAGTCCGGTCTATGGCGCCGCACTGCTAATGCGGTTTGGGTCTTAAAGCCCATCGAGGGTTCAAATCCCTCCGCCTCCGCACGTTGAACACAGGAGCCCCGGTCGTCACGACCGGGGCTCTCGTGTTTGTGTACATAGTGCGCATAAGTGCAGGTCAGCAGGGGTGAGACAAACGGATTTCGTCTCCCGGCGCAGGTCATGTAATGTTGTTCCCGCAACGCCGACCGGGCAGAAAAGCCCGGAACGCCAAGCACTCGTAGCTTAACGGATAGAGCATCTGACTACGGATCAGAAGGTTGCAGGTTCGAATCCTGCCGAGTGCACAGCAGGCCAGAGGACCCGTGGAGTGATCCACGGGGCCTCTGGCTTTTGTCTTGACGGCAGTGTTTGACGGCAACCGCGTCCGGGAGCGAATCAGACGGCTACCGGGGCTCCGGCCGCACCATCGTCATCGTCCGGTCCGTCGCCGTCACCTCTCAGTGCATCGCCAACGCGGTCGAAGGCCGAGCGCTGCGAGTCGAGCCGTACGAAGGTGTAGATGTCCATGGTCACGCGGATCGAGCTATGGCCGAGCACTTCCATGATCATGCGAGCGTCCGCGCCCTGTTCGTGAAGCAGCGATGCGCACGTGTGCCGCAGGTCGTGGAAGCGGACCTTGCGGAGGCCGGCACGGGCACTCAACGCCTCGAAGGAGCGGTTCAGGTTGCGCGGCTCGATCGGGGTCCCGTTCCTCGTGGTGAACACGAGACCGTGGCCCGTCCCTTTCCAGTTGTGACCCGCCGCCTTCTTGTCGGCAATCTGCTGGGCACGCTGCGCGCGGAGAGCCGCCACGCACTCGGACGGCAGGGCCACGCGACGGGCCGAGCGCTGTGTCTTCGGCGCGACGATCAGCAGCTCACCGCCGACCCGCTGTAGAGCCTGCCGGACCGTGAGCGTGCCGTCGTGAAGGTCCAGGTCCGACCAGCGCAGGCCGAGGATCTCACCGCGTCGCAGGCCGATCCTGACCGCCAGTTCGTACGCGGCCCACAGCCGGTTTTCCTGGGCCGCCGCCAGGAGCTGACGCCCTTCCTTGGCCGTGAGCGGTTCGATCTCGCGCTTCGTTCCCATGCTCAGCTCCACATTCCGGGCCACATTGCGGGGCAGCTCGTCTTCACGTACGGCGTGCTGGAGAGCGGCACGCAGGATCACAAGCAGGAAGCGCACAGTCCGGTCCGAGGGGAGCTTCTTGCAGCACTTGCCGAGGGCGCAGCAGCGCCGCTTGCGCTCGGGCCGCTTCTTGTCCTTGCCCTGCGCGCAGCACTGGCAGGTGGCCGCCGTCTTGGCGAGGAAGGCGCGGATGTCCCGAGCCGTGAGGCGGACCAGCTTCTTCTTGCCGAACTCCGTGGTGACGTAGTTGCGTACGAGGGACTCGTAGTTGACGTACGTCGTCCTTCGGACCTTGCCCTTGGCGACGTTCACCAGCCAGTACTTCAGGTACTCGGCGATGGTCATCTTGCTGGTTGCGACCGGCAGGCCGTCGAGGGAGTTGGCCTTGAGCTTGGTCAGCTTCTCGTGCGCTTCGTCCCAGGTCTTCCCGTAGACGCTCCGCCGTTTGTACGTGCCGTCCATGGCCAGCACGTAGGCACTGCCTTCCCAACGCCCGTCCTTGCGCTGATAGATGGTGCCCTCGTTGTTGGCGTTCTTCTTCGGCTTGGCCATCAGGCGGCTTCCTGTTCGGTGCGGTGGGATATGTAGTCGTGCACGGCGGCTTCGCTTATGCGGCGGAGGCGGCCGACCTTGAAGGACGCGAGTTCTCGGGAGCGGATCAGGTCGTAGACCTTCCAGCGACTGATGCGGAGGCGCGCGGCCACCTGGTCGACGTCGAGCACAGGCCCTGTCATTCGCGATCAGCCCCCTCGTGCTTGAGCCGCCTGGCGTGTTCGCGTTCGTGGCGGACTTGGGCGGCGAGGAGTTCTTCGCCGGGGGTGTAGCCGGTGCCGAGGAAGGTCCAGTCGGAGACGACGAGGGTGATGGGCTCTTCCTGGTCGTCTGTGGTGTCGCCGGACTGCTCGCAGTTCTCCAGTTCGAGGGGTTCTTGTTGGTCTTGCCGCCAGGCACGGCGTTCTTCGCGCAGGGCGCCGAGAGTGGTGGAGTAGCGGCGGGATTTGCTGGAGAAGTGACCGCGGAAGCCGAGCATGTGGGCCCACTTGCGCAGGTTGAGAGCGGCGAGTTCCGGCACGGTGGCCAGGTCCCAGCAGGTGCGGATCATCTGTCGTACGTGTGTGTCGACGGGCAGGGCGGAGAGGGGCTCGTGCCCAGTTCCGGTGCACAGGTCGCACAGTTCAGTGGTGTTGTCGCGCAGCGTGGTCATGCCGTGCCCCTTGCAGGCGCGGCAGGTAAGGGGGCGGTCGACCATGCCGGAGTCTTCGGCGCCTTTGGTGGCGTACTTGGCGATGTATCCGGCGACGGCTTCGGCGGTCAGCCGGCCTTTGCCGTCGTCCGGGGTGATCTGGCGTACGTCGACCTGGCGGCCCCATTTGAGGGTGCGTTCGCCGAGTGCTTCGGCGTGGACGGTGAGGATGACGTGCCGGGCAGCGAGCTTGATGGCCTTGGACAGCACGGCGGCGGTGGCGTAGGCGGGCGGAGGCGTGGTGCCGCCGTCGGGGCCGTCGAGACGGATGATCGCGTGGTAGTGGACGACACCGCGCTTTTGGTATTCGGCGACCTTCGCGAAGGAGACGCGCAGTTCTTCGCCCATGGCCTTTTGGGTCATGCCGACCAGGCGTGCGAGGTAGCGGCGCAGGTAGGTGGTGAAGCGGTCCCAGAGCTGTCCGGCCTGGGCGTTGAAGAGGATGGCTCCGGTGTAGTCGTAGCGGCGCGGGTTGACGGGGGCGCCCAAAGCGGGGTCGGTGTCGTGGTGGTGGGTGCCGCAGGCGCAGCCGGGGGCGCCGCGCCAGATGGTGCCGTGGACGGGGCCGAAGCTGGGGGCGGTCAGGGTGGCGAACACGCGGGGGTGGGTGCGGACTTGTTCGGGGGTGTTCTTGCCGCCGACGACTCCGGCGCGGATGAGCTGGTAGGTGTCGCCCGCGTACAGGCGTGCGCAGGAGGGGCAGCGCGAGGCGCGGCGGTTGTTGCAGGCGACGAGGATGCGGCCGGTGGGGGTGTCGGCGGTGTTGAAGGAGCGCAGGACGCGGCCGGTTGTGGCGTGAACGGTCTCGGACCAACCGGCGAGCTGGATTGGTTGGGTGCAGCCGCGGGCTTGCGCGACCCCGTGACGCAGCGGTTCGAAGGTGCCCTCGTTGAGGTGGGTGAGCAGTTCCCGCAGGGCAGGGCTCTTGACGTGGGACAGGTCGAGGGGCTTGGCCGGGGTGGTGGGGCGGTCGGGGGCCGCCACGGAGTTGGATGCTGGGGGCGTGGGCATGGATTGGCGTTCCTCTCGGACGCAAGGGGCGGGATGGCAGGCCCACCGTGAACTGGGGCCGAGAGCCCGAACCGCACCCGTTTCAGGGCGTGTTGGGGTGCGGTTCGGGCAGGGGAGGCCGGGGCCCGGACAGGGCCAGCGGTGGGAGGAGGATTGCCGGATCAGGAGGCCGGTGGATGGCTCAGGTTCAGAGCTGAGCGTGCGCAGCAGTGGCCAGTGCCAGGGGGACGCCGAGGCGGGTCTTGAGCTGCGCGGGGGTGATGGGCTCGCCCGTGGCGGTGTGGTGCTGGGCGGCGATGGTGCGGGCCGCGTCGACCAGAGAGGCCGGGACCGGAACGGATGGGGCCTCGGAGGGCGGTGCCGTACTCGGTTCGGGGGCTGGTTCGGCCGGGACCGGCGCGGGGGCCGGGGCCGGGGTGGTGGATGGTTCCGAATCGGGGGCGGGTGCGGAGTCCGGGGTGTTGAGGGTGTGGAAGTGGCGGAGCATCTGGGGGCCGACTGTGCCCCAGCCGAGCAGGAGCAGCGGGGCGACCGCGTCGAGGGCGGCGCGGCCGTAGTGTCCGGCGGCGAGGGGTTCGGCGACGTTCAGGGCGAGGGTGAGCAGCCCGGACAGGTGCATCAGCCGTACCGCGCCCTTGAGGTCGCCTGGGGCAACGCCCTTGAGCGAGAGGTGGCGCAGGCCGACCAGGAGGCCGAGTACGGACAGGTCGACCATGGGGGCGATCAAGGGCGCGATGGGGCGGGGAACGCCGAGGCGGAGCGCCAGGGACCAGACGTTGCCGAAGGAGAACACGAACGCCAGAGCGGCGATGGTGGCCATGACGACGGTTACGGTCCGCTGCGTCACCCGTTCTTCACCCATGAGAAGTCACCTCCTTTAAACAGCCTTGGAAACAGGGCGGATTGGGGTCAGGCGGCCTTGCTCAAGTTCGGGCCGCTATCGAAGGCGTTGAGCAGGGCTGCGGGGTCGCGGGTGAGGTGGGCGGTCTGCTGGGCGATCTGGGCCGCGTCCGCATCCGCGACATAGGGGGTGCGTACGCGGATGTAGCCGGGGCCGTGGGGGTTGGACATGACCAGCACGCCGACATAGGTGGAGCCCTGGAGGTTGACGGGGTTCATGTCGTCCCAGTTCCGGATGTCCTCACCCAGGGCCGCCACGGCCGCGTCCGTGGAGCGCTGCGCGAAGGACAGCGCGACCGGTGCGATATCGCGGATCGCGGTGGGCAGGGCGTCGCCGGTGGGCTTCTGCGTGATCGGGATGGTGATCATGCCGACCGAGCGGCCCTGCGCGACCAGTTCGGCCAGCAGCCGCCCGTTCTCCGCGACCAGGGCGGCCAGCTCGCGGGACTTCTCATCCCGGGCCTTGATCTCCCGCAGATACGCCTGCGCCTCATCCACGAACAGGACGATCAGCGGCCAGTCCTCGCGGGGGCCCTTGTGCCACATGTTGGCCGAGCCGAACACGGTGCGCACCAGCTTCACGCGGCGGCGCCGCAGATCCACCATGTCCTTGAGGAAACGATTCGCCTCATGCAGGTCGTTGCCGACGAAGCGGAACAGCCGGTCAGCGACCGCCGCGTAGTCGCTTTCCTCGATCATGGAGACCTTGCCGTCCAGGCCGCCGAACTGGACCAGCGGCGAGGGCGCGAAATCGCAGATGAACTTGTTGACCGCCGAGGTCTTGCCGTAGCCGGGCAGACCGGCCAGCGTGATCCCGGGCACGTTGGCCAGGTCCACCACCGCGTCGCGGGCGTACTCGTCCAGGCCCAGGTGCCAGTGGGTGATGTGCTCGGGCGGCAAACCGGTAGGGACGTGCGTGGTCTTGACCGCGAGGGGGTCTTCCCGCACCGCACGGATGACGACCTGGCCCGGCTTCTTGGCAGGGGTGACCGAGACCCGCACGCACCCCCAGGCATCCGCCAGGTAGTTGGACGCCTTCTGGAACTCCTCCAAAGACACCTTCGGCAGGCACTTCGCCCTCACGATTACCCCATACTCATCCGGGGTGACCTTGATGGTGGGGATCAGGGTGCGCGGTTCGATCTTCCGCGTCTTGTCGGTACTGAGTTCCTGGCTGATCTGCGCCATGACGGTGGGCTTCCTGTCCACCACCGACAGGCCCGCCATCGGCGCCAGACGTGACCAGCCGCGCCGGATGCGTCCGGCCTGCCGGATGCTCAGGCGCATCGCCGGGGTAGCCCGTACGTAGCGGACCAGGTGGACGATGGCCAGGGTGAGGAAGAGGGCCAGGCCCGCCCCGAAAACTATCGGGGCGAGGCTGACGATCTCGGCGGGACTCACGCGCCCGCCCTCCTTTCGTTGTGGTGGTTCTCGACGTAACCGATCAGCATCCGGCCCAGCTCTTCGACATCGAGGTCACGCACGCGCAACGGGCCGAAGACCAGTTCCAGGACCTCGCGCACCTCAGTGCCGATGTGGATGGCGACTACCTCAATCGGGGGCATGCTCGGGCGGTCGTCGGCGGTCGTCGGCGGTCATCACGCCGCCTTCTTCGAGTTGGACGCCTCAGCGGTCGAGGTGGTGGAGGACGCCAGGGCCGGGGCCGCAGTAGCGGGGGCGCCGGGAGCGGCAGCGAGGAGTTCCAGCTTCTCCGCGCGGTAGTTGACGCCCTCCGACAGCCGGGCCTGACCCCGGTTGTCCAGGCTCGCCCGCGCCCACGGCGAGGCGACCATGTTGGTCAGGCGCACCGTGGAGCCGATCGTCAGGTCCTCCGGCAGACCGGTCTTGGGGACCTGCATCTGCATCGACTCCGCACGGCCCTCATCGATGACCATCACGGTCAGCTGCCAGATCTCCGCACCCGACTCCCAGTCGGTAGCGATGACGCCGTTCTCCCGGTCCGCCATACGCGGCGCCGGAGCCGTCCCGATCACAGCCATCGCCGCAGGCGACAGGCGGTAGGGAATACGGGGCATGGGCATACGTGTCTCCTTCGTTCGTGGACCGCTGGTGCGGCCCTTTGTGATCAATACAGTGCCATAAGTGGTTAGCGCACGTCAAACACCTTCTTAAATTGGCGCGCAAGGTGCACTAGCGCGGTGGGGTGAGGTGATTACCGGACCTGGTGTGATGGGTGCGCTAAGCGGGCTACTCTCGGAACATGACGCCACACGCCGAGAGCCCTCCGTACCGCAAGGTCGCGGCCGAGCTGCGACGCCAAATCCGCGCCGGCCGCTACAAGCCGGGCGAGCGCGTGCCGTCCTCCCGTGACCTTGAGGCCGAGTACGGAATCGCGAACATGACCGCGCGCAGCGCGCTACGGGTCCTGGCCGACGAAGGCTTGGTCTACAACGTCACCGGCCGGGGCAACTTCGTGTCCGATCCCCTGCCCGCCGGGCCCTCCGCCGATGAGCAGGCGGAGAGCGGGGCGGAGAGGATGCACAGCGCAGAGTACGAGGAGCTGTCGGCGCGGTTGGACCAGATCAGTGCGGCGGTGGACGAGATGCGCGAGGTCTTCGAGCGGCTGGCGACGATCACGCAGCCGCGGAAGTAGCGCTCAGGTTCTTCTCTATCTCGCGGGCCAGGCGGTTCAACTCCTCCAACTTTCCGCAGAGTTCCGCAACCCTGGCGGCGATCTTTTCCGTCTCTTCCGCGTCCACGTTCAGCGCCTCCCCTGTGCTTGCGTGCTGTCGTTCATGTCGTCCACGTTCCGTGCGGCACTCACCGCGCCACTCCCCAAAACAGCCCGGAGCGGCGTCAGTTCGGTCACGAACAGCGGTGGTGAGCCCCGTGGGGAGTCGCCCTCGCTGCCGCACGTCCCACTCTGCGCGCCGTGTCGGACACAAAGGCAAAGCCATTCCGCCCCACGGGATGCAACTCCCGCACATCCCGTCTTGTGGCACAGCAACCCGCTCTCCCGTCCCGCCTCACGCACCGCACACCACCTCTCCCTTCACCGCGAGGCCCCTTGCCCCACGCTGCGTTCACGAGCATCCGCACGGTTCCGGTCTGGGCCGTGCCGGGACTTCCGTGGTAGAAGCCGCCACGACACCGCCGAGAACCTGTCGGCCGCGCTCACCCCACTAGAGTCCGGAAAAAGACCGGTTACGCTAACCGGGGATGTCGTGGTATAAGCCCGGCGCGCCGCGCTCGCATCTACTAGGGGTGTGGATTCGGGCCGCCGTGTGACACGCAGCTGGAAGAAACTTCGGCCCCGATTCGCAGGCTCCGCCCTCACGCCAACCCGCCTCCCTTTCGCCGCCATGCCCCCTACAAGGACGCCAGGGCCCCGAAACGTGAGCGCCGGGGCCTGTGGGCCCATCAAAACCACGGATGCGCGGACATTTCTAACGAGCCGCCACAAGTAGGAACTTGCTTCCGGGTATGGCCATGCCGGACCCCACCATCAAGCTGCAATTCGCCTCATATCCATCCTTTCTCAACATGCCACCCAATACGGTCTGTGGATAACTCTGGGCATCAAGGCCCGGAAACAGGCTCGGAAACACACTGCGGGCAAACGCCTGTGGATAGATTTTCGCGCCCCGAGCACAGACCGCCTATAGCAGGCAAAGCGGGATCAGTTGACGCGTTGAGCCAGGTCGAAGGCCGAAAATTCTTCGGATCGCACCCGTACAGAGCGAGGCAGGCCACGCCAACGGCGGCGCGCCAGCGGCCCGTTCCCGGCAGTCCGGCGAGCGGAGCTGTTGAGACTTTCTCCACTTGATCAAGGCGGCCCGCTAACGCGGGCCGCGCGGCGCGGCGCCCGAGGCGCCGCACGCTCCTGTCTACCGCCCCGCTCACGGCGCCCCCGCCGCTCGCGCCGCAATTTCGCGATGCGTACACCAGTTCGAGTGGAGAAGCCTGACTCTCCGCTGTCGAGAGCCACGACAGACCGAGGCGCGCCGCCTCAGCGAGGCAGGCACGATCACGCGAGCGCTCCCAAGCCTTCGGCCACGACAGGGGCAACCGCGGACTTCCCCACAGCGCAGAGCAGTCGACTGCACGCGCCCTCCTTTGTGCGCGCACTACCACACCACTACCTTGCGCCCCCACTGGCATGTCAGGCGCTCCGCCAGCAGTGGGACGATGGCAGTCGTCCTGCATCGGTCTAAGTGCGCATGTGACCGTGACCGACGCTTTGGAGCGTCTATGGATCGGCTGACCATTCACCAGACCCCGCCCGATGACATGCATGTACTGCTGCTGCGTCTCTCCGGCGAACTCGACTACGTCAACATCTGTGTCCTGCGAGATGCTGTCGTGGCCGGGGTCGAAGAAGGGGGCATACACCTGCGTATCGATCTTTCTCAGATCACCTGGTGCGATAACGCGAGCCTCCACAGCATCCTCGGTTTCCGTACGGCCCTTAGCGCAACTGGCGGGAGCCTTGTCGTGATCGAGGCGAGCCCAGCCGTCAGGGCCGCGCTGATCTACACGGGCCTAGAGCGGCTCGCGGTCCTGGCTTGCTGAGATTCACCAGGTCTGTGGCTGGGGCGGCCGGCCTACGCGGCTTTAGCCACCTGTTCGGGCCGGGGCCCACGTCGGGCAAGGCCAGGGGGCCACTCGTGCCAAACAAGGGCAGGCACCAAAGCCTGCCCGAGTTGCCGGGCCAGCGTACGGCCCCCTGACCATGCCCGACCCCAACCCGAACAGGACACCGGCCAAACCCGCTACGGCAGGCCGCGTGCCCACAGCGCAGCACTCACCAGGCCGAGCACACCAAAGCCCCGGACAACCGACGCCGGTTGGTCAGGGGTGGGTATCCGAGGCTTGGAGATGGCTACTTGGGGTGCTTGCCGCTACCCAGACCGAGGACGGGAAGCGCGATGTGGGAATCCCGCCGCCAGGGCCGCCGCGTCCAGTAGGGCTGACCGGGCTTGCGACGCCTACGGGCTTTAGGTGGAAGCAGGAGGCGGTTCGGCAGGAGCTTCATCGGCAGTCGGCCTTCGCGATGGTGACGTGGCGCGGGTCGCTTCCTCCACCGTAATCCCAGGAAGGCGCGCCCGGCATGTAAACGCTGGCGTCGAACTTCACGCGGTAGATCCCCGGCACGCACGGCGTAGTGACCTTGCTGTACTTCGGCCTGCCGACCCCGATCGCGCGGTCATCGTCACGTTGCGCGACCTCGTCGAAGACGCCGTGCGCGTTGCGCTTCTCGATGTAGACCGTGACCCGGTGGTTCTCCGGGGACTTGTCGCACTCCGAGATCACCGTGCCAGTCAACTGACGACCTCCATTGGTGACTTGCACGGAAGGGGCGTTGCCGAATCCGAATCGGCAGGGCTCGTTGCCGTCGATTCCGGGGTCCTTCTCCGGGGCGCCGGCACCTCCGTTCACACTGCCGGTATTGGAGCCGCATCCGCTGTCCTTGGCCCCTGACAGAGCCAGGACCAGGGCGGGTATGAGCGCGAGCCTGAGTAAGTGGCGATTCACGGCAGCCTCCACAGGGCGATGGGGATGGCGGAGCCGACGAGCAGTACGGCCAGGACGAACAGGCAGCCCCAGAGGGCCAGCGGGCCGTTCGAGGACGCATCCACGGCGGCCTGTTTCGCGGCCTCCTTGGCCGCTTCTGCCTCGGCTTCGGCGTGAGTCTGCGCGTTGCACAGATGACAGCCGGGTTCGTAGTAGTGCTCTATGTGGGATGACATAGGGCCTCGGGGACTGGCCGCCCGCAGACACCGGGAATGGGGATGCCTGCGGGCGGGGCATGGGCCCTGCTCCGTCCGCACGGTGCGCCTGTGCCGGGACGGGCTGCGATGCACCGGCTGGGTGATCAGGACGGAGCAGGGGGCTGAAACCCGGCACAGACAGCGCCCTTGCTGGCCGTCGCGCCATCTGCGCCGGGGGTTATTGGCGGGCTATCGCGTACAGCAGACTCAAGAAGGCCACCAGGACCGACCGGAGTAGGAAGACGGTCGCAGCGCTCCTTCAGGGCCGCCGCCCACTTCGGCGCTCCGCGTCGAGGAGCTGGGCGCAGTCCCGGCAAAGAACGACCAGTCCGTTGGGCTGTGCCACACGGGCAGTAGCACGCTGGATCGCAGCGCCCGTGGATCGGACGGTGAACGGACCAGTGGCGCTCCCGCACCTCTCGCAGCCTTCACCGGGTCGTGCCACTGTCCATCACTCCTTGCGGTGATCCGTGCTGGCGGTACGTGCCAGCCGGACGAATGGCCGCGTGACTCGGGCCAGGGCGCACAGGTGGACGCCGGCGGCTTCATCATCGAGAGCCAGCACAGTATCCAGATCACAGGCCAGGAGCCGGTACGCCTCCCTGTACACGGGGCGGTAGTCCGAATCGGCTCCACCAAGCCCCTCGCGTACGAGCTGATCGAGAGTCCGACGCAGGCGCAGGATCCGGGCGTCTGTATCGCGGCGGTCCGCCGCGCGCAGTCGTACGGCCAATGCCCAGGCGATATCGGATTGGATTTGGTCGAGTTGAGGTTCCACGGCCGTACTCACAGCTCTGCCCCATCAGCCTCGGCACTGATCAAGTACGTCAAGGCATCCCGTAGTTGGGCCGTGTTGAGGAAGATGCGCGCGGACTTCGGCTGTGCGAACCAGTGAAGGCCGGGGCCTTCAGTGTGTTCGTAGGGCGGCACCACGACGTGCGAGCCATCGCCGAGCGCCACAGTGCCCGGTTCATGCCAGTCGCGGCTCGCGTTGACGGGCACGAGCAAGTACATCCGGGGCTCAAGACTCCGTGGGTCGAGGATCGCGGGCGCGCTCCTCTGGCCCCTTTCGCGCAGCAGTCCGAGGGCCATACGGCCGAGATCTTCACTGACGCGGATGGCATCCCACCACACGCCAGCGGTGCACAGTTCGGGCTCACGAAGGGGCAGCCAGTCAGCGGCTACAGGAGGTGGGCTGATCATGGGAATGGTCTCCTCACCGGGGCGATGAGGAGACCATTCCAAACGCTGTGTGCCTGTGCGGGTACAAACTGTCCACAGGAATTGCGGCCGAGGAGCCTTGACGAGCTGTCAGGGAGTGGTAATGCCCGACCAGTTGGCGAACGAGGTCAGTTCGGCGTGAGGGTGGCGGTCCTGCCGCAGCAGGGCCCCGATCGTCTCGCGCGCCGAGGGGTGGAACCTGGTGTGGTTGGGCGCGATCCTGCGAGCCTGCCGTAGATCGCTGAAGGCTCCGTTGCGGTCGCCTTCGGCAAGGCGAGCGTGCGCGGTGTCGATGAAGTGGTGCGAGGAGCGTTCGCCGACAGTGCCAGCCGGGGGCGTCCACACGGCGCCGGCCTGGCCCCACTCGTCGATGCGCGCAAGGGCCTGTTCGGTGTCGCACGCGTCGATCAGCGTGTGCACCTCGTGGATCTTGATGTTGGTCGGCCCGAAGCTCATCTCATAAGCCAGGGAGTCGACGTTCCCGCCGATGGCGGCGATGGAGCGGGCCTCCTCGATGTAGCGCAATGCTTGCTCGGTGTTGTTGCCGCGGGCTTCGACCACCGCGAGCTTGAGCACCAGGGCGCCGTCGAGGGCCAGGCCGTCCGCGCTGTAGGACCGCTCGGGCATCTGGCGTTCCAGCTCTGCGCGTAGCCCTTGAAGGAGCTTACGGGCCGGGCCATAGGCGCCAGTGCGCAGCATCGCGCCAGCCACGAGGTAGCCCGCGGTGACCTGCATCAGAGCATCCCCGGACCGGTCAGCGGCCCAACGCACCCGTTCCAGGGCGGTGTTGGACAGGTCGTGATGGCCCATCTTGTGCGCGAGCGAGTTCACGGCGCGGTAGGCCCGCGAGAGATGCCAGAACGCCTTGCGCTGATGCGTGGACAAGTTGCCGTTGCTGCCGTCGAGCGCGATGTGCGTCAGCTCGGTGACGACGGGGGAGAGCAGCGGCCCCATCGGCGCGTACTTGGCGTCACGGCGAAGGGCGGCGATCTGGTCGACCTCGGACGCCAGAACGGCCAGGTCTCGCGGCCGGGTGTCGAGGTCGGCCGGAGAGTCGTAGCACAGCAGCAGACGACGCAGCTCGGGAACAACGGCCTGGATCTTGTCCTCGGCCTCGGGGTTGCCGTAGTACGGCTGGCCGGTCAGCACCTCGGGGCCGACGTACAGGGCCCGCGCGAGGTCGAGTACGAGGCGCATGGACGGCTTGCGGCTGCCAGATTCGATCTTGCGCACATAGGCAGGGGAGATGCTGACCTTCACCGCCAGCTGCGCGCTCGACAGGCCGCGCATCTTCCGGGCGGTCTTGAGTCGTTCGCCGAGCGACTGGTCTTCACTCATCGAGGTCGTTCCCTCCGTCGCGTATCGCGTGCCTGCTTGGCAGCGTACGGCCGGGAGCCCTCTTGACGGTAGGACGATTGTGTTAACTGCCGGTGAGGGAGTTTGTGGCCGGCGACGGAGTCGCACCACGGCGGCTGCCACCGACAATGGGGGAACGAGGGTTCAGGTGTTTTCCTGCCTGTGTTCGAGGTAGGCGCTGTGCAAGGGAATGACAGCTTGTGGAGGAACTGGCCGGAAGGTGGACCTTCCTCACTAACCACGCCCGCGTGCTGCGAGTCATTGCGCGTGAGCCCACCGCGCGCATCCGTGACATCGCCGCGGTATGCCGCATCAGCGAACGCGCTGCGCAGGGCATTGTCAGGGACCTTGAACAGGCTGGTTACCTCAGCCGGAAACGGGTCGGGCGACGCTCGCACTACACCCTCCACCTGGACGGCAGCCTCCGTCATCCGGCCGAAGCTCATCTCACCGTCCGGGCGCTGCTCGATCTCTTTACCGACCACGACGATCGGTAGGAGAGCACATCTCCGTTTCCGCAAAGTGCGGCTCGGTGCCCTCAATCTTCCCCGTCCCGTGGCCTGTTCCGGTGGGTCGTGGACAGACCGCCAGATGGGTGGCATGGGTGGTGACGGTGCGGGTACGCGGGAGAGATACCGCCAGCCTGGCCGGGACCCCGCCGGGCTCGGTTTGGTGGCCGCCGCCAAGCACTGTCGGTGGGTTTGGCGGCGGCCACCTGCGCGAGGTGGCCCGGAGCTCCCCTCCTACGGTCCTCGCGCGGGAGGTTCTCACTGGCGGCTGACGGCATGCGGGAGTGTGCCGTCAGCCGGGAGAACCAGGTCGCTGGCTATGGTCTCTGCCCGGAGCGTAGGGCCGTCTTTCGCTTGCCGGGAGGGGCCATATGGCCCTGTGCCTGGAGGTCTGCGGGTGATTCGGGATTGACGGCAACCCTGACGGCAACGACGGCACACAGAGGCCAATGATCACCACCCTTGGCGATCACTTCGGGAGGAGGCCGACCGCCCTCCCAACGAGTTGCCCGATCCTACGGATCAGAAGGTTGCAGGTTCGAATCCTGCCGAGTGCACAGCCGAGAGGCCCCGGACGAGAGTCCGGGGCCTCTTTCGTGTGTCAGCCGTAGAGGTACGGCGTGGTCGTGCTCAGGGGCGTGAAGCCGAGGCGCTGGAGGATGGGGCGGCTCTGGTCGGAGGCGTCGACCTGGAGGTAGCGGTGGCCGCGGGCGGCGGCGATGCGGGTGCGGTGGGCGATCAGGGCGCGGTAGATGCCCTTGCCGCGCCAGGCGGTGACCGTGCCGCCGCCCCACAGGCCGGCGAAGTCCGTGCCGGGGCAGAACTCGAGGCGGGCGGAGCAGACCGGCCGGCCGTCGGCGAGGGCGACGGTCATGTCCACCGTCTGGGGCGCCTCGGCCAGTTGGGCCAGGAGCTGCCGGCGCAGCCGGTCGCTGCTGGTGCCGAAGGCCTGCTCGTGGACGTCCGCGATGAGATCCACCCCGGCCGGGTCCGTGACCGTCTCCAGGCGGACGCCTGCGGGGAGTTCGACGGTGGTGGGCAGATTCCGGACGTCGGCCACCATCAGGGTCTCGGTGGGCTCGGGTGTGAAACCGGCTTTCAGCAGCCGCTCCGGGAGGTCGGCGGGGGTGTCGTGCGCGTAGGCCTTCCATTCGAAAGAGCTGCCGGGGCCGGACTCGGGGCCGGTGAAGTAGCGGATCTGCTCCGCGATCACCGCGTCCGCCGTGGCGTCGTCGAGGTCGGACCAGAGGATTCCGGTCCAGTCCCCGGCGATGCCCACCTGCCGCACCACGCCGTCCGCCCGCTCGATACGGACGCCGGGGCCGCTCGGCCGGGCCTCCTGGCGCATCTGGCGGTCGAAGAGGGCGCGTACGGCGGCTACGTCCGCGGGGCTCATGGCGGAGCCGGCGGCGGGGTTCGAGGCGGGGGGCGGTGTGGAGGGTGGTGGCGTCATGGGCGCATTTGAACAGGCGACGGGGGAGATCCCCACCGAATTAACGGCTCGGTCACTCGGGGGAGCCGGCAGCGCGGGTGAGGATCTGCTCGACGATCTCCGTCTTGGCGTCGGCGTACTCCTGGACGTAGCTCCAGTCCCGGGCCGCCAGGCGCTTCTTCGTCGCCGCGTAGAGGTCGCGGTCCTCGGGGTGGGTGCGCAGCCAGTCGCGGAAGAGGAGCATGCGGGCGATCTCCGGGGCGCCCCGTTGCGGGCTGAAGACATGCAGGTTCACGTTGCGGTGGGCGCCTTGGGCGGTGCGGGTGGCGAGGCAGCGGTGTTCGTACCAGTCCGGTTCGCGGACGCGCAGCGTGTAGCCGTGGGCTTCGAGTTGCGGCAGATAGGTGTCCTCGTCGGCGCTGTCCGGCACCAGGAGCGTGATGTCGATGACCGGCTTGGCGGGCAGGCCGGGGACCGAGGTGGAGCCCGTGTGCTCGACGCGCAGCGCGCGTTCGCCGAGCGCCGTGCGGATCAGCTCCTCCTCGGCGCGGAACTGCTCGGGCCAGGACGGGTCGTACTCCTCGATCACGACCTTCTCCGTATGCGGCTTGACGTCGCTGACATATCCGGGCGGCGGGCCTTGGGAGGGAGAGGGGGATGTGGAGCCCGGGGATGTGGAGTCGGTCGTACGGTCCGTCATGCGGGGGCTCATCCCTTCTGGGCGGGGACGCGGGCACCGTTGTCAGTCATGTGCACCATCCTGGCCTCATGACGTGGTGGTGCGCAGGGCTTCGGTGGGCGGAGGGGCGGCCGGCTCTCAAGTGGTACGCGCCGGGGCGGGCGGAGCGCAGCAGTCCGCTTTCCTGCGGGCAGGACATCGCCTTCGTGGCCCGGGGCGGACGGCAGTGCGTCGGCGTATGGCGGGGCGGTCGCCGTACGCCCTGTCCGGTCTCGGCGGCCGTGCCCGCGCGAGGCACCAGGGACCAGTGCGCGGAGTGCGCCCGGATCGACCGGTCGTTCTCGGTCGCGGCGGATACGAACGCCGGGGACCCGCGGCCGTACGCGGTGTACCTGGCGTGGTTCGGCCCCGGGCTCCTCAAGGTGGGGATCACGGCGGTCGAGCGCGGGCCCGCGCGGCTCCTTGAGCAGGGGGCGGTCGCCTTCGTGTGGCTGGGGCGCGGGCCGCTGATGGCGGCGCGGCGTGCCGAGGAACTGCTCGGGTCCGTGCTGAAGGTGCCCGACCGGATTCCGTACGCGCAGAAGCGGGCGGTACGAGCCACGCTGCCGCCCCTGGAGGAGCGCGCGGCGGAGTTGCGGGCCTGCCACGAGCGGGCCGCCGGGCTTGCGGGGTGGCCGGAGTCCTTGGAGCGGGTGCCGTACCAACTCACCGATCACTCCGGGGCCTTCGGGCTTACGGGGCGCGGTGCGCCGGAAATGACGGGGACGGTACGGGAGTTGGTGCCGGACGGCGTGGTCGCGGGGCGGCTCGTGGCGGCAGCCGGGCCCGATCTGCATCTGCGGCCGGCGCAGGGGGACGGAGGTGCCGGTGCCCTGGTCATCGACACCCGGCTCATGAGCGGATGGCGGCTCGCCGCGGCCGGGCCCAACGCTGCGGTGAGCGTGCCGGTGAGCGCTCCGCCGGCGGACGAATCGGGCGGCGCGGGGGCGGTGCAGGGCGGGTTGTTCTGAGGCGGGGGCGGGCCGTCCGGATCGGTTTCCTCACGGACAGGGATCAACCTCATGGACAGGGATCAAGGGGAGGGCGGACAGTGGATGGCATGAGCAGCCAGTCATCGGTTCCCGGCCCGGATCGTCTGCCCGGTCCGCCCCGCCCGCCCCGCCCGCCCGGCCCGCCCCGTCCGTTGCCACCCTTCGAACCGCCTTACTACGTCACCGTCTTCACCTCCGTCCGCACGGAGGGTGACAACGGTTACGGAGAGACCTCCGACCGACTGGAGGAGCTGGTGCGGGAGATCCAGGGCTTCCTCGGTATGGAGTCGGCCCGTACTCCCGGCGGCCTCGGCATCACCGTCGGGTACTTCAAGGACGAGGACGCCATCAAGGAGTGGCGCTCGCACATGGAGCATCGCGCGGCCCAGAAGCGCGGCCGCGCCGAGTGGTACGAGAGCTACTCGGTCCATGTCGCCAAGGTCGAGCGGAGCCGCGGTTTTGTGCGGGGCTGACGGGACTGACGGGGCTGACGGGACTGAGGAGGCCGCCGGGGGCTTCGGCGCCGGGGCGGCCACCGAGCCCGCCGGCGTCCGGGCCTTCTGGCAGCGGCTCGGGCTGCCCGGGCTCATCGACGTCCACACCCACTTCATGCCCGAGCGGGTGCTGCGCAAAGTCTGGGCGTACTTCGACGCGGTCGGGCCCCTGACCGGCATCGAGTGGCCGATCGCGTACAAGAAGGAGGAGTCCGAACGGCTCGCGCTGCTGCGGGAGTTCGGGGTGCGGGCCTTCACCGCGACGCTGTACCCGCACAAGCCGGGCATGGCCGCCTGGCTGAACGCGTGGGCCGCGGAGTTCGCCGCCCGTACGCCGGACTGCCTCCACACGGCCACGCTGTTTCCCGAGGACGGCGTGGAGGCCTATGTGCGGGAGGCCGTCGAGGGCGGGGCCCGGGTCTTCAAGTCCCATGTGCAGGTGGGTGGTTACGACCCGGCGCACGCCCTGCTCGATCCGGCCTGGGGCCTGCTCGCCGACGCCGGGGTGCCCGTGGTGATGCACTGTGGCTCGGGGCCGCAGCCCGGCAAGCACACCGGGCCCGAGCCGGTGGCGCGGCTGCTCGCCCGGCATCCGCGGCTGCGGCTGATCGTGGCGCACATGGGGATGCCCGAGTACGTCGACTTCCTGGACCTCGCGGAGCGGTACGAGGAGGTGCGGCTCGATACGACGATGGCGTTCACGGACTTCAGCGAACGCTTCACGCCCTTCCCGGCCGGGGAACGCTCCCGCCTGGCGGACCTGGGCGACCGCATCCTCCTGGGCACCGACTTCCCCAACATCCCTTATCCGTACGTCCATCAGCTGCACGCCCTGGAGCGGCTCGGGCTCGGTGACGCCTGGCTGCGCGCGGTGTGCCACGACAACGGGGCCCGGCTGTTCGGGATCTGAGGGCGCGCCCTCTTCGGGATCCGAGGGCGCGCCCTGTTCGGGATCCGTCAGGCGGCGCGGAGAGCGTGGAGAGCGCGGAAGTGGGCGTTGGCCGCGGGGCGGTACATGAGGACGAGCGCGGCAAGGACCGCCGCCAGGTGCAGGAGGCGGCTGGAGGCCATGAGCAGCTCGCGTGCGCCCGCGTCCCGGAGCCAGTCGGCGGTGGAGGCGCCCTGGGCCAGCGAGCGGACCGGTTCGATCACCAGGGAGACGGTGCCGAACACTCCGAGGAGGACGGTGAGGGTGAGCCGGGCCCAGTTGCGGCCGCGGCGCAGTTGGAGGGCGACGGCGATCGCGGTGCCGTAGACGACGGCGCGTAAGGCCAGTGCACCGGCGAGCCCGTCGACGGGGGCGTCGGGGGCGGTCACGGCCAGGGCGGTCTCGAAGATGCCGGCGCAGACCGCCCCGATCCACAGGGCGGCGGCGCGGCGTACGGGTGCCGGTGCCGCTGCGGCGGGCTTGAGACGGCGGGGCAGTGGAGCCGTCGTACCCGGCGTGTGGGCCGTCATGGGGAGCCTCCCGCTGGTGGTGTGTGCCGGTGACGTGACCGGCCGTGCTCCGATGGTTTCCGGCACGGAGCGTGGGAGGCACTCCTGCCCGCACCCGCGTGCGTCCGGGGGATTTCCCCACAGGGGTCCTCGGGGTTCTCGGGGTCCTCGGGGTTCTCGGGGTTCTCGGGGTTCTCGGGGTCCTCGGGGTTCTCGGGGTCCTCGGGGTTCTCGGGGTTCCCCGGGTCTCTCGGGTCTCTCGGGGTTCCCCGGGTCTCTCGGGTCTCTCGGGTTCCTCGGCCCCGCGGCTTTCTCAGGGAATTCACAGGTTCGCGCAAGGGGCTTCTCAGGGGGCGCGAGCAGGGTGCACATATGACCACGAGCTCCGAAGCGCGTACCGAACTGCTCCGGCCGGACGGCAGCCCCGTACGGGTGCTTGTCGTGGACGACGAGGCCTCCCTGACCGAACTGCTCTCCATGGCGCTGCGCTACGAGGGCTGGGAGGTGCGCACCGCCGCGGACGGCGCGGGTGCGGTGCAGACCGCGCGCGGGTTCAGGCCCGACGCCGTGGTGCTCGACGTGATGCTGCCCGACATGCACGGCCTCACGGTCCTCGGCCGGCTGCGGCGCGACCTGCCGGACGTACCCGTGCTGTTCCTCACGGCCAAGGACGCCGTGGAGGACCGTATCGCGGGGCTCACGGCGGGCGGCGACGACTATGTCACCAAGCCGTTCAGCCTGGAGGAGGTCGTGGCGCGCCTTCGTGGCCTCATCCGGCGTTCCGGCGCCGCGGCCCGGCGCAGCGAATCGGTGCTCGCGGTCGGCGATCTGACGCTCGACGAGGACAGTCACGAGGTGACGCGGGCAGGCCACTCGATCCACCTCACGGCCACCGAGTTCGAGCTCCTTCGCTATCTGATGCGCAATCCGCGGCGGGTGCTCAGCAAGGCGCAGATCCTGGACCGGGTGTGGAGCTATGACTTCGGCGGGCAGGCCAATGTCGTCGAGCTGTACATCTCGTATCTGCGGCGGAAGATCGACGCCGGACGGGAGCCGATGATCCACACCCGGCGGGGTGCGGGATATCTGATCAAGGCGGCGGAGTCCGCCGCGGCATGAGCCCCACCGCCCGCCCGCACCGGAACCCGCGGCCGGGCCCCCGGCTCCCCCGCCCCCGTTCCCTGCGGACCCGGCTCGTGGTCAGTGCGATCGCGCTGATCGCGCTGGTGTGCGCGGTGATCGGGACGGTGACCACGGTCGCGCTGCACTCGTATCTGTACGAGCAGCTGGACACCCGGCTCTCCGATATGGCCAAGCGCGAGTCGGACGCCAAGCCGAAGCCGCTGCCGCCGGGGACAGGGCCGAAGGGGAACGACCCGTTGCGGTTCCTGGCCTTCGGCGGCGCGGACTACGGCACGATAGGCGCGGCTGTCGTGGACGGCCGGGTGAGTGACGGCGCGATCAGCGCCAAGCCCGCCGAACCGGGCTCACGGGCGCTCATGATCTCGCTCGAGGCACAGCAGCTCGCGGCGCTCGACAAGGTGCCGAGGGACAAGAAGGCGCACTCCGTGGACATCCCCGGTCTCGGTGAGTACCGCGTGCTCCACACCCCGGGCGGCACCAACGGCGAGCTGCTCATCGGCAGTCCGACCAAGACGGTCGAGGACACGGTCGGCACCTTGATCGTCGTCGAGCTGTGTGTGGCGGGGGCGGGGCTCGTGGCCGCCGGGATCGCGGGCGCCGCCATGGTGGGTATCGCCCTGCGTCCGCTGCGCAGAGTCGCCGCCACGGCCACCCGGGTCTCCGAACTCCCCCTGCACAGCGGCGAACCCGTGCTGCACGAGCGGGTGCCCGACGCCGATGCGCGCACCGAGGTGGGCCAGGTGGGCGCCGCGCTCAACCGGATGCTCGACCATGTGCACTCGGCGCTCAGCGTGCGCCAGGAGAGCGAGACGCGGGTACGGCAGTTCGTCGCCGACGCCAGCCATGAGCTGCGTACGCCCCTGGCCTCGATACGCGGCTATGCCGAGCTGACCGGGCGCGGCCGCGAGCAGACCGGGCCCGACACCCGGCATGCGCTCGGCCGGATCGAGTCCGAGGCGCACCGGATGACGGGCCTCGTGGAGGATCTGCTGCTGCTCGCGCGGCTCGACGCCGGACGCCCGCTCTCGTACGCGAACCTCGATCTCTCCCCGCTGGTGGTGGATGCCGTGGGGGACGCGCGGGCGGCGGGACAGGAGCACCGCTGGCGGCTCGAACTGCCCGACGAACCCGTGCTCGTACGGGCCGACGCGGCCCGCCTCCACCAGGTGCTCGTGAATCTGCTCGCCAACGCGCGTACGCACACCCCGGCAGGCACCACCGTCATCGCCAGGGTCGGCTGTGCCGGGCCCGAGGTACGGCTTGAAGTGGAGGACGACGGTCCGGGTATCGCCCCCGAGCTGCTGCCCCATGTCTTCGAGCGGTTCGCCCGCGGGGACGCCTCGCGGGCACGGGCGGATGCGGCGGCGCGGGCGGGTGCGGCGGCGCGGGCGGGTGCGGTGGCGCGGGCGGCTTCGGCGCCGCAGGTGGCTTCGGCCGGCTCGACGGGGCTCGGTCTCGCCATCGTGCAGGCCGTGGTGGCGGCGCACGGCGGCGATGTGACGGTCACGAGCACGCCGGGGCGCACCGTCTTCGCCGTACGGCTGCCGGTGGAGTCCGCGTCGCGGCCCGCGCACTCACAGACAGGGCACAGCCTCACCACACGGGTGTGACAGGGCAGTTGGCGAGTGTCGCCGTATGCCAAGCGACTCCCTACCAGGCTCTCTGCGAAGGACCCTCCCGGCCCGCGAGCATCTCCCCGCGGGCGCCGTCGGCACTCCGGTTCTGGATGTCGTCGTCCCCGTCCACAACGAAGAGCAGGACCTCGAACGCTGTGTACGGCGCCTGCACGACCACCTGACCCGTACCTTCCCCTACGGCTCCACCGGGCGCGGCGGCTTCCGGATCACCGTCGCGGACAACGCCAGCACCGACCGTACGCCGCAGATCGCGGCCCGCCTTGAGGCGGATCTCGCGGAGGTCAGGGCGTTCCGCCTGGACCAGAAGGGGCGGGGCCGGGCCCTTCGCACGGTGTGGTCGCACTCGGACGCACCGGTGCTCGCGTATATGGACGTCGATCTGTCCACCGACCTCAACGCGCTCCTTCCGCTGGTCGCACCGCTGATCTCCGGCCACTCCGACCTGGCGATCGGCTCGCGGCTCGCGCGCAGTTCGCGCGTGGTGCGCGGGCCGAAGCGGGAGTTCATCTCGCGGACGTACAACCTCATCCTGCGCGGCTCGCTCGCCGCCCGCTTCTCCGATGCGCAGTGCGGGTTCAAGGCCATCAGGCGGGATGTCGCGCAGCGGCTGCTGCCCATGGTCGAGGACACCGGGTGGTTCTTCGACACCGAGCTGCTCGTGCTCGCCGAGCGGGCCGGGCTCCGGATCCATGAGGTGCCGGTGGACTGGGTCGACGATCCCGAATCGACCGTGCACATCGTCAGGACGGCGGCCGACGACCTGAAGGGGGTGTGGCGGCTGTGCCGGGCCCTCGCGGTCGGCGCACTCCCCCTCGACCGCCTCGCACGCCCCTTCGGCGACGATCCGCGCGACCGTCAACTCCCGGGCGTACCCGGCGGGTTGGTGCGCCAGCTGGTCGGCTTCTGCGTCGTGGGCGGACTGTCCACGCTCTTCTATCTGGTGCTGTACTCGCTCCTCAGGACCGGCCTCGGTACGGGCGCCCAGTACGCCAACGCGGCGGCGCTGCTGGTGTCGGCGCTCGCCAATACGGCGGCGAACCGGAGGCTCACGTTCGGGGTGCGCGGCCGGGGCCGGGCCGTCCGCCACCAGGCCCAGGGTCTCGTGGTGTTCGCCATCGGGCTCGCCCTGACCAGCGGTTCGCTGGCCGCGCTCGGCGCCGCCGCGGGCCACCCCTCGCACGCCACGGAACTGACCGTGCTGATCGCCGCCAACCTCGCGGCCACCGTCGTGCGCTTTCTGCTCTTCCGGATCTGGGTCTTCCCGGACCGCCGCACGGATGACGCCGTGCAACTGGAAGCGGGCTCACCTCTTCCTGAAACCTCTACCCCCAGGACCTCCCGATGACCGCCTCCGCAGTCCCGACCGGCCCGACCGGCCCGACCGGCCCGACCGCCCCGACCGCCCCGACTGGTCCCACCGGTCCCACCGGTCCCGTACCACCGGAGGCCCTCGGCCTCGGCCACGGCCACCGCCACCGCGGCGCGGGTTCCGTGCTCCAGCGCGCCTGGCGCGGAAGGCCCGATGATCCGCGCTGGGTCCGTCCGGCCCTGCTCGCGCTCCTGACCGTCACGGCCGCGCTCTACCTCTGGAATCTGAGCGCCTCCGGATACGCCAACTCCTTCTACTCCGCGGCCGTCCAGGCGGGCAGCGAGAGCTGGAAGGCGTTCTTCTTCGGCTCGTCCGACGCCGCCAGCGCGATCACCGTCGACAAGCCGCCGGCCGCGCTGTGGCCGATGGCCCTTTCCGTACGCCTCTTCGGCCTCGGCTCCTGGCAGATCCTGGTGCCCGAGGTGCTGATGGCCGTGGCGACGGCGGGTGTGCTCTACGCGGCCGTACGCCGTCGCTTCAGCGCGGCCGCCGGGCTGATCGCCGTCGTGGTCTTCGCGCTGACGCCGGTCGCGGCCCTGATGTTCCGCTTCAACAACCCGGACGCGCTCCTCACGCTCCTCATGACGGTCACCGTCTACTGCGTGCTGCGCGCCCTGGAGCACGCCCGCACCGAGTGGCTGGTCCTGGCGGGTGTCGCGGTGGGCTTCGCGTTTCTGACCAAGACCCTGCAGGCGTTTCTGATCCTGCCTCCGCTCGCCCTGCTCTACGCGCTCTGCGCCCCGACCTCCGTCAGGCGCAGGCTGGGTCAACTCGCCCTCTCCACCGTCGCGTTGGTGGTGTCCGGCGGCTGGTGGGTGGCGATCGTCGAGCTGTGGCCCGCGTCCTCGCGCCCGTACATCGGCGGCTCGCAGAACAACTCCTTCCTGGAGCTGACCTTCGGCTACAACGGCCTCGGCCGGATCAACGGCGAGGAGACCGGCAGCGTGGGCGGCGGTGGCGGCGGCCGTGGGGGCGGCCGTGGGGGCGGCGGCTGGGGCGAGACCGGTATCGACCGGCTCGTCGGCTCGAACATCGGCGGCCAGATCTCCTGGCTCCTGCCCGCCGCGCTGATCCTCCTCGTGGCCGGGCTCGTCGTGACCTGGAAGGCCGGGCGCACGGACACCGCCCGCGCCGCCTTCCTCGCCTGGGGCGGCGCACTCCTGACGACCGCCGCGGTCTTCAGTTTCATGCAGGGGATCTTCCACGAGTACTACACGGTGGCCCTCGCCCCCTACGTCGCCGCACTCGTCGGCATGGGCGCCACGGTGCTGTGGGAGGAGCGCTCCCGCTTCCTCGCCTCGGCCGCCCTCGCCGGCACGGTGGCGGTGACCGCGTACTGGTCGTACGTCCTGCTCGGACGCTCGGCCGGATACATGCCGTGGCTGCGCTGGGCGGTACTCATCGGCGGTCTGCTCGCGGCGGTGGGGCTGCTGCTCGCGGCCCGGTTCGGGCGCCGAGCCGGTCTGGCGATGGCGGGCCTCGGCCTCGCGGCAAGCCTGGCAGGGCCGCTCGCGTACACCCTGACGACGGTCGGCGAGGGCCACGCGGGCTCGATCGTGACGGCCGGGCCTGCGGTGGCGGGCGGCCGCGGCGGCCCCGGCTTTGGCGGTCCCGGCATGCCCCCCGCGCAGGGGCAGGGCAAGATCCCGCAGGGCCAGCCGGGCCAACAGCTGGGCCCACAAGGCGAGCAGCCGGGCCAACAGCAGGGCCCACAGGGCAGGCATCCTGGCAAACAGCTGGGCCAGAAGAAGCGCTACGCGATCTTCACGGGTGGCGGCATGGGCGGTCTCCTCAACGGCGCCACCGTCAGCAGCCAGGCCAAGGCCAAGCTCGCGCAGGACGCCGACTCCTACACCTGGGCCGCCGCCGCCATCGGCGCCCAGAACGCCGCGAGCTACCAACTCGCCACGGAGAAGCCCGTGATGGCGATCGGCGGCTTCAACGGCAGCGACCCGTCACCGACGCTCGCGCAGTTCAAGCAGTACGTGTCCGACGGGAAGATCCACTACTTCATCGGCGGCGGCGGGGGCGGCCGTGGCGGCCCCGGTGGCCCCGGCGGCAACGGCGGTTCGTCCATCACCTCGTGGGTCGAGAAGAACTTCAAGAAGGTCACCGTGGGCGACGCGACCTTCTACGACCTGACCAAGCCCACCTCCTCCTCCTCCTCCTCCGCCGCCTCCTCCGCTACCAACTCCTCCACCACGGCCTCCTGACCTGCGTAAACGCAGACTCTCAAAAAAGAGCTGTACAGCGTAAGAGAACCTCTTGTACGGTGTACGGGACATCACCCGTACACCGTACAAGAAGGAGCTGTAGCCGTGACGTCGACGACCGACCACTCGCCACAAGCCGCCGTCTCCGGCGGCCACCCGCAGCGCTGGCTGATCCTCGGCGTCATCTGCCTGGCTCAGCTGACCGTGCTGCTCGACAACACCGTGCTCAGCGTCGCGATCCCCTCCCTGACCTCGGAGCTGAACGCGTCCACCGCCGACATCCAGTGGATGATCAACGCGTACTCCCTGGTCCAGTCGGGTCTGCTGCTCACCGCGGGCAATGCCGCCGACCGCTACGGCCGCAAGAAGATGCTCACGGCGGGGCTCGCGCTCTTCGGTATCGGCTCACTGTGTGCCGGACTCGCCCAGACCAGCGGCCAGTTGATCGCCGCGCGGGCGGGCATGGGCATCGGCGGTGCGCTCCTGATGACCACGACCCTGGCCGTGGTCATGCAGATCTTCGACGAGAAGGAGCGGGTGAAGGCCATCGCGCTCTGGGCCACCGTCGGCTCGCTCGGCTTCGCCGCGGGCCCGCTGATCGGCGGTGCGATCCTGAACCACTGGTGGTGGGGCGCGATCTTCCTCATCAACATCCCGGTCGCGCTCATCGGCCTCGCCGCGGTCGTGAAGCTGGTGCCGGAGTCGAAGAACCCGCAGGGCGACCGGCCCGACCTGCTCGGCGCGCTGCTCTCCACCATCGGTATGGCCGCCGTCGTCTACGCGATCATCATCGGCCCCGAGCACGGCTGGACCTCGGGCCAGGTCCTGGTCTCGGCGGGCGTCGGCCTCGTGGTGCTCGCGGCCTTCGCGCTGTGGGAGCTGCGCACCCCGTACCCGATGCTGGACATGCACTTCTTCAAGAACCCGAAGTTCGTGGGTGCCATCGCCGGTTCGCTGCTGGTGGTCTTCGGTATGGGCGGTTCGCTGTTCCTGCTCACCCAGCACCTCCAGTTCGTCCTCGGGTACGAGCCGTTGGAGGCCGGGCTGCGGATGGCGCCGCTCGCGCTCACCATCGTCGGCCTGAACCTGTCGGGCCTCGGGCCGAAGATCTTCCTGAAGCTCGGCACCCCGCGCACCGTGGTCCTCGGCATGAGCGTGATCGCGGCAGGGCTCGCCTCCATCGCGATCCTCGGCGGCGGCACCGACGGCAGCTACTGGGGCATGCTGCTCGGCCTGATCCTGTTCGGCGGCGGTATCGCGGTCGCGCAGCCCGCCATGGCCAACGCGATCATGAGCTCCATTCCGCGCGAGAAGGCCGGCGTCGGCGCGGGCATCAACGGCACGCTCGCCGAGTTCGGCAACGGCCTGGGCGTCGCGGTACTCGGCGCCGTCCTGAACGCCCGGTTCGCCGCGCTCGTCACCGTCACCGCGACCTCCCTGCCCGCGGCGCTCGCGGCGGCGGACGGCGTGGCCGAGCGCCGGCAGATCGCCGACGCCTTCGCCGACGGTCTGCAGACCAGCCAACTGGTCGGCGCGATCGCGGTGTTCCTCGGCGGTCTGCTGGCCGCGGCGTTGCTGGGGCGTGCGGAGCGGGCAGAAGCAGCGCAGGCGAAGACGGAGGAGTCGGAGGCGGAGGAGCCGGAGGCCGTGGTGAACGGGACGGCTTAGCACGACCTAGCATCGGGGTGGGCGGACCGGACAGTTCCGGTCCGCCCACCCACAGCCGCGTACGTACCCATACGAACCAGGAAGGTGCGCCATGGTGAGGGCAGCCGACCGCGCGAAGAACCCGGCGCGCTCCAGCGTCTGGCTGGAGGACAAGGCTGCGAAGGCGTCCAGCCGCAAGGCGGATCAGGCGGAGGGCCTCGACCGGGACCGGATCATCAGGACGGCGATCCAGCTCCTGGACGCCGAGGGCCTGGCGAAGCTCTCCATGCGCAGGATCGCCACCGAGCTGAACGTCACCGCGATGTCGCTCTACTGGTACGTGGACACCAAGGACGACATCCTCGAACTGGCCGTGGACGCGGTCTTCGGCGAGCTGTCCCTCGCGGACCCCGACGATGGCCGCGACTGGCGCGAGCAGCTGCGCGAGCTGGCCACGGCCTATCGGCAGGTGATGGTCGAGCACCCATGGGTGGCCACGATCATGAACGTGTATCTGAACATCGGCCCGAACTCCATGAACTTCGCACGGGCCGTGCAGAAGATCATCGCCAGCACGGGGCTGCCGCTGACGGCGCGCTCGGGCGCGACGGCGGCGGTCTTCCAGTTCGCCTATGGCTTCGCCACGATCGAGGGCCACTTCATCCAGCGCTGCGCCGCGTCGGGGATGACTCTTGACGAGTACTACAACGAGGCCATGGAGGCCTTCACAGGCGAGCCGAAGTTCGCGGAGCAGCTGGACGAGATCAAGGGCGCGATCCAGGCGCACGAGCAGATGACGGTGGCCGAGATCTGGGAAGGCGACTTCACCTTCGCCCTCGACCTGATGATCGCGGGCATCGAGGCGATGGTGGCCCGCGCCGCCGGCTGACCCCTCGTCCTGCGACTCCAGCGCCTACTGCGACTCCTGCGCCTACTGCGACTCCTGCGCCTACTGCGACTCCTGCGCCTACTGCGACTCCTGCGCCTACTGCGACTCCTGCGCCTACTGCTCCTCCAGCACCTACTGCTCCGCGAGCCGCGCCGGGAACCCGCCGGTGGCCACCGGGCCCCACCGCTCCGGAGTGATCCGGATGATCGACTTTCCCTGCTTCACCATGGCCGCGCGGTACTCGTCCCAGTCCGGGTGCTCACCGGAGATGTTGCGGAAGTACACGACGAGGGGCTCCACCGACTCCGGCGCGTCGAGCACCTCGGCGGCCCCGTCGATCTGCACCCAGGGCCCGTTCCACTCGTCACTCAGGACGATCACGCTGACCCGCGAGTCGCGCCGCGCGTTCCGCGTTTTGGCGCGCTCCGGATACGTGGACACCACGATCCGCCCCGAGTCGTCCACGCCACAGGTGAGCGGGGATGCCTGCGGGCTGCCGTCGGCCCGCCTGGTCAGCAGGACCGCACGATGGCGCGGCCGGACGAAATCCAGCAACTGGTCAAGGTCCACACGGGTGTTGGAAGCGATCTGAGGAGCCATGCCCGGCACCTTACGCCGCACCCGGCACCCCGGGCAGTGCCCACGCCGCACCCACCGGCCGCGGGCCCCGGGCAGTGCCCCACGCCGTATCCGCGGGCCCCGGGCAGTGCCCGACGCCGCATCCGCCGGCCCCGGAGGGAATCCTTACGCCGCACCCGGCAGCGCGTCCCCCTGTACCGCCTGGATGTCGAGCTCCACCTTCAGGGTCGTGCCGATCGCCGAGATCCCCGCCTGCAGCACCTGGTTGTAGTTCATCGCGAAGTCCTCGCGGCGCAGCTCGGCCGTGGCGTGGAAGGCGGCGCGCAGTCCGCCCCACGGGTCGGGCCCGGTGCCGAGGTAGGACAGCTCCAGATCCACCGGGCGTACGACACCGTGCAGTGCCAGCTCGCCGTGCACGGTCCAGCGGTCGGGGCCCGCGGCGGTGAGGCCCGTGCTGCGGTAGGTGATCTCCGGATTGCGCTCCACGTCGAGGAAGTCCGGCGACACCAGATGCTTGTCGCGCATGCCGTTGCCGGTGTCGATGGACGCCGCGTCGATCCGGGCCTCCACCCGGGAGTGCAGCGGGTCGTCGGCGATCTCGATCCGTCCGCCGAACTCCGTGAACCGGCCGTGCACGCTGGAGATCCCCAGGTGCCGGGCGACCGCGCCCACCGATGAGTGCGCCGGGTCGAGGGTCCAGACACCGGGCGGCGGCAGTTCGGCGCCGCCCTGCCGGGTGAGCGTCACGGCACCGAGGTCGGCGCGGCCGCTCGCGGAGACAAGGGCGGTGGCCGCGGCGGGCGCATAGCCGACGGCGGTGACGATCGCCGTGTAGGGGCCGGGCGCGAGGGAGTCGGCGCCGCGTACGACGCCCTCCTCGTCCGCCTCGGCGCGCAGCACCTGTGTGCCGCGCATATCGGTCAGGGTGACCACGGCGTGCTGCACGGCCCACCCGTCACGCGTACGAATCCGTGCGCTGAGTCCCACGTTCCACTCCTCGCCAAAAGCAAAGTCTGTGCCTGTGCAAAAGATGTGGGGCCCGGCGGGCCGTCCCCTGCCCGCCGGGCCCCCTTTTCCGCCGGCCGCCGCGCGCACCTCCGCTCGGAGCGGGCGTGGCGGCCGGAGCCGGTGAACTACGCGTCCGGGTGCGCGAGTTCGATGTCGTGGCCGTCCACGCCACGGCCGGAGACCGTGAGCGCCATGGCCGCCGGCGGGTAGCCGGTCGCCATCACCGTGTACTCGCCGCTGTCCAGGTCGGTGAAGGCGTACGCGCCGTCCTCACCGGTGGTCGAGGTGGCGACCACGTTCCCGGCGGCGTCCACCAGGGTGACCCGGGCGTCCCGCAGCGGTCCGCCCGCCGCGAGCACGGTGCCCTGCACCCGGGCGCCGGCCTGCAGGGCCACCTCGATCCGGGTGACGCCCTGGCCCGCCACGTCGACGGGGAGCGCGAGCGGGCGGTGGCCCTCGGCGTTCACGGCCAGGGTCACGGGGCCGGGCACGAGCTCGCCGAACGCGAACTCGCCCTGCTCACCGGTCTGTCCGGTGGCGAGCACATCGCCGCGCACATCGGTCACCACGACCATCGCGCCGACCACGGGCTTCGCGCCGTCCGCCGTGTGCACCACACCGGCAAGGCCGCTGGTGCCGCTGAGCAGCATGTCGTACGCGAGGGGCGTGTCACCGACGACGACGGTGGAGGCCTGCGGCTGGAACCCGTCCGCCGAGGCGATCAGCACATAGCTGCCGGCGCCGGGAGCGTCGAGGGCATAGCCCCCGTCGGCCTGGGCGATGGTCCGCCCCAGCTGCCGGCCGCCGAGCGAGATCAGCGTGACGGCGGCGCGGCCGACCGGAACGCCCTCGTTGCCGCGGACCACACCTCGTACCTGGATGCCGGACGTGCCCTGCACGATCGTCTGCGCCTCCTCGGGCGAATCGGAAACGGAAACGGAAGGAGCGGGAGCCGGGGCGGCGGTGGTCCCGGCGACCGCGGGAGCGGCGGCCGCGGGGGCGTCCGCCGCGGGGGCGTCCGCCGCGGGGGCGTCCGCAGTGGCCTGCGCCAGGGCGCCCTTGGTCTTCAGCGGCACTTCCTTGATGAACATCGTCAGGATGAAGGCGAGGAACGCCGCGGGTGCCGCGTACAGGAAGACATCGGCGACGCCGTGCCCGTAGGCGGTCTCCATCACGGTGCGCAGCGGCTCCGGGATCTTGTCCAGGTCGGGGATGCCGCCCCCGCCGGTGCCGCCGTGGCTCGCCGCGCCCGCGGCCTTCGGGCCGAGGTCGGCGATGCCGTCCTTGACGTAGGCGGTCACGCGGTTGGCCATCACGGCGCCGAGCGCGGAGACGCCGAGCGCACCGCCGAGCGACCGGAAGAAGGTGACGACGGAGCTGGCCGCGCCGAGGTCGCTCGGGTCGACCTGGTTCTGTGTGCAGAGCACGAGGTTCTGCATCATCATGCCGATGCCGAGACCCATCAGGGCCATGAAGATCGCGATGTGCCAGTACTCGGTGTCGTAGCGCATGGTGCCGAGCAGACCCATGCCCGCCGTCACCAGGAGACCGCCGGCGACCAGCCAGGCCTTCCACTTGCCGGTCTTGGTGATCACCTGACCCGACACGGTCGAGGAGATGAACAGGCCGCCGATCATCGGGATCGTCATGACGCCGGACATCGTCGGCGACTTGTCCCGGGCCAGCTGGAAGTACTGGCTGAAGAAGACGGTGCCGCTGAACATCGCGATACCGACGAAGAGCGAGGCGAACGAGGCCAGGGTGATCGTCTTGTTGCGGAAGAGCCGCAGCGGAATGATCGGCTCGGTGGCCTTGGACTCGACCAGGACGAAGAGCAGGCCGAGGACGACGGACCCGCCGACCATGGCGTACGTCTGCCACGACAGCCAGTCGTACTTGTCACCGGCGAAGGTCACCCAGACCAGGAGCAGCGAGACCGCGGCGGAGATGAAGAAGGCACCGCCCCAGTCGACCTTCACGTCCCGCTTGACGACGGGGAGCTTCAGGGTCTTCTGCAGCACGATCAGCGCGATCACCGCGAACGGCACACCGACGTAGAAGCACCAGCGCCAGCCCCAGTGGTCGGTGATGACACCGCCGAGCAGCGGGCCGCCGACCGTCGCGACCGCGAAGGTCGCACCGAGGTAGCCGCTGTAGCGGCCGCGCTCGCGCGGCGAGATCATCGCGGCCATCACGATCTGCGCGAGGGCGGAGAGACCGCCGACGCCGATGCCCTGGACGACCCGGCAGCCGATCAGCATGGCCGGGTTCTGCGAGAGCCCGGCCACGACCGAGCCCGCGACATAGATGACGAGGGCTATCTGTACGAGCAGCTTCTTGCTGAAGAGGTCGGCGAGCTTGCCCCACAGGGGAGTGGTCGCCGTCATCGCGAGCAGCGACGCGGTGACGACCCAGGTGTACGCGGACTGGCCGCCGCCCAGGTCGGAGATGATCTCGGGCAGAGCGTTGGAGACGATCGTCGACGACAGGATCGCGACGAACATGCCGAGCAGCAGGCCCGACAGTGCCTCCATGATCTGCCGGTGGCTCATGGGGGCGCCTGTCTGACCGGCACCTCCGCCGTGGCCGCCGTGCTTGGCGTGGCTGCCCCGCACACCGGCTGGTGTGGTCGTTGCCATGGACTTCCTTTTCTTGCTTCTACGCGGGTGTACGGGTCGGAGAGAGCGCGTGGCCACGGGCCTGACGGCAGTCGCCGAAGCTGCTGCGGAGCCGGCCGAGCAGAGTGCTCAGTTCCTGGACCTCGTCGTCCGACCAGTCCTGCAGGTAGTGGGCGAGCGCGTCCGTGTAACGGCTCGAGAGCTCCTCGAGCACCGCCTTGCCCGCGGGGTTGATCCGCAGGATCCGGGACCGCCGGTCGTCGGGGTCGGGGGACCGGTCGATCCAGCCGCGGTCCGTGACATGAGCGACATGACGGCTTGTCACCGACATGTCCACGGCGAGCAGTTCGGCGAGACGGCTCATCCGCATCTCTCCGTACTTGTCGACCAACAGCAGGACGGCGGCGGCACCGGCCGGGCACTCGGCGGGCAACGTGCGGGCGAGTTCCCTCTTCACGGCGCCGATGGCACTCAGCTGGCGGGCGAGTTCCTCGTACTGACGCTGTGCGGCCATGGCCACCCCCTCCTTATTGTTGCTTAGGGCAACCATAGAAGCGATTGGTTGCTGAAGGCAAATTGAAAAGGGACCAAGGCCCCTAAAAACCTGGCAATGGCCGAGCAAAGGGCAGACCTCCGCGACCTGCGATTTCCGGCCGCCCCGGGGTTGGGCGGGACCCCGCTATTCGCTAGGGTCCTGGCCCATGGCACACAACCCCCACGCGCCCCAGGGCCCCGAGGGCCAGCACGACCCCGCGGGCAGCACCCAGATGTTCCGCGCCTTCGTCGACGAGGGCGGTCGCCCGGAGGTGTCGGGTTCGGCCGCCGAGTCGGGCAAGTCGGGCAAGAAGACCCTGTGGATCACGCTTGCCGTCGTCCTCGTCGTGGCCTTCGCCATCCTGTCGATGCCGAACCGCCCGTGGACGATCTGGTGACGGTCGGCCACTCCTGAGCTTCTGACGCGACCGGCGGCTTCGGACGCCACCGGCAGCCTCTGACGCGACCGGGAGCCCTCTGACGCGACCGGCCCCGGGATCACATCGGGCCGCGGCCGAGGGCCTGGGCCTGGGTCAGTCCCACTTCACCGAGACGTCCTGCGTCTCGATGTGCATGCCGAGGGGTACGCGCCACGCGTCCACGCACACGTTCCAGGTCTCGCTCTCGGTCGCGCCGGGTCCGATCGGCGCCGGCAGCTTCCTGGTCGACTCGATGGTCGCCCAGTCGACACCGAGCGCGCCGATGATGTGCGTGCCGAGGGTGACCGTGCCCGAACGCACCGGCGTACCCCCGGTGTTGCGGAACTTCACGGTGACCTTCTCGCACCAGCGGTCCTCCATGGCCTTGCGCACCGGCTCGCCCACCAGGAGCTTGGCGGGACCTGCGGGGGCGCTGGAGCCGGGCGGCGCCGTGGGCGTGCCCGAACCCTCCGGTGCGGAACCCGAGCCGTCGCCGCCGGGGGACGTCTGGTCCGGTGAGCCCGAACTGCCCGAGCCCCCGGGGGAGTTCCCCTCCGCGGCGCCCGAGCCCGCTCCGGACGCGGGCCCCTGGGAGCCGTCCTGGCCCTGGGAGCCCTTGCCGCCCTTGCCGCCTTCGCGTCCCTTGCCGCCCGCCCCCGGGGCGCCGTCGTCCTCGCCCTCCAGGGGCACCATCTCGACCTTGCCGGTGGGCGCCACGGCGTGGCCCGGAGTCTTCTCCGGAGTGGCCCCCGCCGCACCCACCGCCACATAGCCGCCGGCCCCGGACGATCCGCTTCCGCAGGCGGCGAGTAGAACTGCGCCCAGACATACCGCAGTCGCCGATGCCGTCACTGCGGCGCCTCGGCGACTACGTATCCAAGCGGTACCGGCTCCAGTCATCGCGCCAGTGTGGCTGACGGTGCGTCAATTGGAAAGACCGTCAGCAACACCCGCGGCACAACAGGCCGTTGGTGGCGGTTCAGTCCGCGATCAGGCCTTCCCTGAGCGTCGCCAGGGTGCGGGTGAGCAGTCGCGAGACATGCATCTGGGAGATGCCGACCTCTTCGCCGATCTGTGACTGCGTCATGTTCGCGAAGAACCGCAGCATGATGATCTGGCGCTCGCGGGGCGGCAGTTTGGCGAGCAGCGGCTTCAGCGACTCGCGGTACTCCACGCCTTCGAGCGCGCTGTCCTCGTACCCGAGCCGGTCGGCGAGCGAGCCCTCGCCGCCGTCGTCCTCGGGGGCCGGGGAGTCGAGCGAGGAGGCGGTGTACGCATTGCCGACCGCGAGGCCGTCGACGACGTCCTCCTCCGAGACGCCGAGCACGGCGGCGAGTTCGGGCACGGTGGGCGAGCGGTCCAGCTTCTGCGCGAGCTCGTCGCTCGCCTTGGTCAGCGCGAGCCGCAGCTCCTGCAGCCGGCGCGGCACCCGCACCGACCAACTGGTGTCGCGGAAGAAGCGTTTGATCTCGCCCACGACCGTCGGCATCGCGAACGTCGGGAATTCCACGCCGCGTTCGCAGTCGAACCGGTCGATCGCCTTGATCAGGCCGATCGTGCCGACCTGGACGATGTCCTCCATCGGTTCGTTCCGGCTGCGGAAGCGTGCCGCCGCGTACCGCACCAGCGGGAGGTTGAGCTCGATGAGTGTGTCTCGTACGTAGGCACGCTCCGGGCTGTCCTCGGCGAGGGCGGCAAGGCGCAGGAACAGGGAGCGGGACAAGGTGCGGGTGTCGATGGCTGTCGAGTCTTCGTGACGGAGCACGTCATCTGGTGCGCTCTTCGTGAGCGTGAGCACCTTCGAGCTGCCCTGTTCTGCGGACATGCCACCCCCTTGAGGTTGCGGACGGTCGCGGTGGGCGCTCCCGTTTCTCAGGAACGCAGCCTCCACCTGAATACCGGTCATGGGGCCGCGGCAAACGCGGTTCCAGCAGAATGTCACATGTCGGCAACACGCTGTAGCGCCAAGTCGACAAATCTGCGCAGGAAAAGACCGGTCTGCGGCTTTTCTGTCGGCAAGAGCCCGAGTGGCACTCCACCCGTTACGGTGGCGCATCGCATCGGTGTACGGAACACCGAGGTACGGAAGTAGTCCCGAGTCATGCGTCGGCCGTGTACCGGAGTTGTACGCCGGTCGTGGTCCGCAGCCGTACGTCAGGTGTGGTCCGCGGCCGCCGGCGGCGGCCAGGCCTGTCCGCCGGCCGGGCTCACGCCTCGATGCGGTTCGCGGACCGGAGTCGCGCGAAGCTCCGGGCGAGCAGCCGTGACACATGCATCTGGGAGACGCCGAGTTCGGCGCTGATCTGCGACTGCGTCAGATTGCTGTAGTAGCGCAGGAGCAGGATCCGCTGTTCCCGCTCGGGCAGTTGGACCAGCAGATGCCGTACGAGATCGCGGTGCTCGACGCCGTCGAGCGCGGGGTCCTCGTAGCCGAGCCGGTCGAGCAGCCCCGGCAGCCCGTCGCCCTCCTGGGCCGCCTCCAACGACGTTGCGTGATAGGAGCGTCCGGCCTCGATGCAGGCCAGGACCTCCTCCTCGGAGATACGCAGCCGTTCGGCGATCTCGGAGGTCGTGGGCGAGCGGCCGAAGGCGGTGGTCAGGTCCTCGGTCGCACCGGTCACCTGGACCCACAGCTCGTGCAGCCGTCGCGGTACGTGCACGGTGCGGACGTTGTCGCGGAAGTAGCGCTTGATCTCGCCGACGACGGTGGGCATCGCGAAGGTGGGGAACTGGACGCCCCGCTCCGAGTCGAACCGGTCGATCGCGTTGATCAGGCCGATGGTGCCGACCTGGACGACGTCCTCCATCGGCTCGTTGCGGCTGCGGAAGCGCGCGGCCGCGTACCGCACCAGCGGCAGATTGGCTTCGATCAGCGCCGCCCGCACCCGGCCGTGCTCGGGGCTGCCCGGCTCCAGCTCCTTGAGCTGGGCGAACAGGACCTGGGTCAGCGCCCGGGTGTCCGCCCCCCGCTTCTTGGCGGGGGAGACGTCGACGGTCTCGGTCGCGACGTCCTGGGGCGGCACTTGAGGCGCAGTACTGGCCGGCACGGTCAACGCCACCCCTTTTCCGAAACGAACCCGTTCCAAGCGAACCGTTCCAAACGAACTGTTCCACTCATCCGTCAAAAGCGGTCATAGCATCACAAGACATGTGCACTGTGTGCAAGCACCGTATAACGCCGTGTTGAAGGCAAGTTGGGAGATAGCACGCAGATAAGCCCCCCACCGGTTCCGGTGAGGGGCCCTTTTCGCCGGGCTAATTGACGAGTTCGCTCATGAAGTTGCCGACGCCCTGAGCGGCGTCCGAGATGCCCTCGAAGCCCACTTGGACAAGGTCGGCGGAGCGCGCCGGGGACGTGATGATCGTGTACACCACGAAGACGATCACCGCGTATAGAGCGATCTTTTTCGCTTGCACCACGCTCCGGCCTCCCCTGCCTGTCCCACTGTCCCCGCGTGCAGTCGGGTGAGTCTATCCCGGCCCGCAGATCACGCCAGTGGCCGTGTGCCCCGCCCGCATCCGGCCCAGTGCTCCGCCCGGCGCCCGGACCCGCTCGCGGTGCTCACACAGCTTTTAAGGACCAACGACCTGCCCGCCGAGGTCCTTTGCCGGGTCGGCGGCTGCCCGCGGGGGAGCAGGATTGTTCTCGAGCCCGGCGGATCTGGCAGGAATTCGCAGGGCGAGGGACCCGGCTCTACTGCGGGGTTCACGTCGCGTGCTTCCCCCCTGACTGCGACGTGGACTTAAGAGCCTGGTCCTCATCGGGGGAAGCGGCTTGTCCCCCCGATGCCGCTTCCCCCGTCCTCTTCGAAGCGAAGGCCCCGGCACCTCACAGGTGCCGGGGCCTTCGTCGTCGTACGCCGCACAGGTCCGCGCAATGCGGCTCCTGGTCATGGAGAAGGGCCACGAAGAAGGGCCCCGACCGGAGTCGGGGCCCTTCTTCAAGAGCGGTAGCGGAGGGATTTGAACCCTCGGTGACTTGCGCCACACTCGCTTTCGAGGCGAGCTCCTTCGGCCGCTCGGACACGCTACCGAGAGAGAGCTTAGCCCAAAGGGGCCCGTGCTCTGAAATCGGTATCGACGGGCCGCCCGTCCGGGCCCCGAACGGGCCTCAGCGGTCCCGGAAGAAGCGGGTGAGCTGCTCGGCGCACTCGTCCGTGAGCACGCCGGTGATCACCTCCGGGCGGTGGTTGAGCCGGCGGTCGCGCACGAGGTCCCAGAGCGAGCCGGCGGCGCCCGCCTTCTCGTCCCGGGCGCCGTAGACGACCCGGTCCACACGGGACTGCACCAGGGCGCCCGCGCACATCGTGCAGGGTTCGAGCGTGACGACGAGCGTGCAGCCGGTCAGCCGCCACCGGCCGAGCTTCGCCGCGGCCCTGCGCAGGGCGAGGACCTCGGCGTGCGCGGTGGGGTCGGCGGTCGCCTCGCGTTCGTTGTGACCGGTGGCCAGGAGTTCGCCCTCAGGGGAGAGCACCACGGCGCCGACGGGGACATCGCCGCCCAGGGCGGCCTTGTCGGCCTCCTGGAGGGCGAGCCGCATCGGCGCCTGCCAGCGGTCGCGTACGGGATCGTTCACGGGTGGTTCTGCGCACTACTCACTAACGGACGGCCTCCAGGACCTCCGAGGCGCCCAGGGCGTCGGCGATCTCGTTCAGGGCGTCGGTGGTCAGGGACAGGAGCTCCTTCTCCGGGAGTCCGAGGTCGTCGAGGATCGCGGTGTCCCCGAGCGGCCCCGCGGGCACGGCGTCGTCCGTGTCCGTCTCGGCGTCGTCGTGCTCCGGCTCGCCGTCCTCGGTGCCGTCGAGGTCGACCAGCTCTTCCAGGTGTGCCGAGTCGTCCGACGAGCCCGGCTCGCGGCCGAGCAGTTCGTCGGTGAGCAGGATCTCGCCGTAACTGCTGCGGGACGCGGCGGCCGCGTCCGAGAGATAGATCCGCGGGTCCTCCTCGCCGTCCACGCGGACGACGCCGAACCAGGCGTCCTCCTGCTCGATGAACACGAGCACTGTTTCGTCGTCGGCCTCGCCGGACGCGGCCTCGCGGGCCAGGTCGGTGAGATCCGACAGGGTCTCCACATCGTCGAGCTCTGTATCGCTCGCTTCCCACCCGTCTTCGGTGCGCGCGAGCAGTGCGGCGAAGTACACCGTGACTCTCCCACTGGTCATAGGCGTGCCGGTTGGGGGTCCCCCCGGCGGAGGTTGTCGGGCGGAGAGCCGCGTTGTGCGCCCCGCCCATCGGAATCGTGGCAGAAACCAGGGCTCTGCGAGAGGTCTTCCGCCTGCTGTGTCTGCGGCGAGCCGCGCCGACGGCCCGCCGGACTACCAGCGGAACGTGCGCATACGCATCGCCTGACGCATCCGTGCCGCGCGCGCCTTGCGTGGTTTGACCCGGGCGCGGAGCTCCTTCGCCTCGTGCAGTTCCCGCAGGAACTGGGCGCGGCGGCGGCGACGCTCGGCGTCGGTCTCCGCTCGCTGCGGCCGCGCGTCACCGTCCGGCATCTGGCTCCACCACCCTGCCCAGTGGGGGTCGGTCCGTCCTCTCCACTTTCCCTCTGGTGGCGGGTTTGATGCGAGCCGGGGCGAAGGCGGGCGCGGTCGCGGCGGGGCGAGGGCCCGTGGGGCCCGGTTACTGTGGTGTCCATGCGGATCCACGTCGTCGACCACCCGCTGGTGGCGCACAAACTCACCACGCTGCGCGACAAGCGCACCGACTCCCCGACCTTCCGGCGCCTGGCCGACGAGCTGGTCACCCTGCTCGCGTACGAGGCCACCCGGGACGTGCGCACCGAGCAGGTCGACATCGAGACCCCGGTCGGCCCGACCACCGGCGTCAAGCTGGCCCGCCCGCGCCCGCTGGTCGTACCGATCCTGCGCGCCGGGCTCGGCATGCTCGACGGCATGGTGCGGCTGCTTCCGACCGCCGAGGTGGGCTTCCTCGGCATGGTGCGCAACGAGGAGACCCTGCAGGCCTCCACGTACGCGACGCGGATGCCCGAGGACCTCTCCGGGCGTCAGGTGTACGTCGTCGACCCGATGCTGGCCACCGGCGGCACCCTGGTCGCCGCGATCCAGGAGCTCATCAAGCGCGGTGCCGACGATGTGACGGCCGTCGTGCTGCTCGCGGCGCCCGAGGGCGTCGAGGTGATGGAGCGCGAGCTGGCCGGCGCCCCCGTGACGGTGCTCACGGCCGCGGTCGACGAGCGCCTCAACGAACAGGGCTTCATCGTCCCGGGCCTCGGCGACGCCGGCGACCGGATGTACGGCGCGGCGGAGTAGCGGGTTCCGTCAGGGTCCTGACTGCCACCCTGACTGCCCTGACCGGCTCCCCTGGGGAGGCCGTCAGCAGTTCTTGTTCTTCTCGTTCTTCGTGGCGGAGGGCGCGGGGGAGGGCTTGGCCAGATCGGCCAGGGCCTTCTCGGCGTCCTCCTTCTTCGTCAGGGACGCGAAGTCCTTGCCGAGGATGAGGTCGACCTCGGGGCCCTTGCGGTCGTCGGTCTGCCGCTCGGCACCGGCGAGCTGGGCGCCGAGCACCGGGAAGCCGCTGTCCGCCGCCGACTTGGCGCCGAGCAGTATCCCGGCGCCCTTGACCTTCTTGTCGAACTCCTTCGCCGCGTTGCCCACCTTGCCGATGGCGAAGCCGCGCTTCTTCAGCTCGTCGGCGGTCTCCTTGGCGAGGCCGCTGCGGGGCGTGGCGTTGAAGACATTGACCTTGATCTGGCCGGGCTTGGGCAGCGCCTTCGGGGGTGCGCTCGGGCTCGGGGCCGGCTTGCAGTCGGGTCCGTCCGCGGCGACGGTGCCCCGCTGCTCCTTGCCCGAGAAGATGTCGATCAGCTGCAGCGTGCCCCAGCCGAGCAGGCCGAGCGCCGCGACGGAGGCGATCAGTGCGAGCACGATCCGGCGCCGGCGCCGGTTACGGCGCATGCGCGGGTACTTGTCCCCCTTGATGCGGTACTGACCGCCCATGCCGGGGGGTGTGAGCATGCTCATGAGCGCAGCGTAGTGCGGCTCGGCGGCGCTGCCTACTAGATGATCAATGGGTGGCGCCCGACCCAACCCAAAAGGGTCAATGCGCACTTGAGGGGCCGTCAGCGCCCACAAGGGGCGGGCGGATCAGCCCAGTTCGAGGACGCGGGCGTGCAGGACCTGGCGCTGCTGCAGGGCCGCGCGCACGGCGCGGTGCAGGCCGTCCTCCAGATACAGGTCGCCCTGCCACTTCACGACGTGGGCGAAGAGGTCGCCGTAGAAGGTCGAGTCCTCGGCGAGCAGCGTCTCGAGGTCCAGCTGCTGCTTGGTGGTGACGAGCTGATCGAGGCGGACCGGGCGCGGTGCGACATCCGCCCACTGCCGGGTGCTTTCCCGGCCGTGGTCGGGGTACGGCCGGCCGTTTCCGATGCGCTTGAAGATCACACGGAAAGCCTACCGGGCAAGGGGCTCCGGGCGCAGCCATGGCGACGGAGTGCGAGGCTGGGAAAAGATGCAGCAAAACTGGGCATACCGGGAACAGTCAAACCGGGAACAGGGGCCTGAAATGAGCGAGAGCGAGCCGAACGTGCCCGAGGGGACGCAGTCCCCGGCGAACACGACGGGAGCCCCTACAGGCGTACCCCCCACGGGTGAGCCCGCACGTCCCGAGGCTGACGCGCCGCCCGCCGAGCCCCCCGCGGCCCCTGCGCAGGCACCCACGGCCGCGCCCGGGACCGCCGCGGCCGCCGCTGCGGCAGCCGCCGCCCCCGCCGGCGGGGTGGCCGCTCCGCCCGCCGAGCCCACCGCCACCGCCGGTGTCGCGCCCGAGGCCGTCAGCTCCGCGCCCGCGCTGCCGCAGGAGGCCATGGAGATCGCCTCCGGCTATGCCTTCTCCGGGGAGGCCCTCGATCTGGGGGCGCTGCTGTGGGACGGGGTGTGCCTGCCGGACGTACAGGTGCGGATTCCGCTGCCGATGCTGAACCGGCACGGGCTCGTCGCGGGCGCCACCGGCACCGGCAAGACCAAGACGCTGCAGCTCATCGCCGAGCAGCTGGCCGAGCAGGGCGTGCCCGTCTTCCTCGCCGACATCAAGGGCGATGTGTCCGGGATCTCCGCGCCCGGCGAGGCGAACGACAAGGTGCAGGAGCGGGCCAGGGACGTGGGCCAGCACTGGGAGGCCAAGGGGTTCCCCAGTGAGTTCTACGCGCTCGGCGGGATCGGTCCCGGGATTCCCGTACGGGCCACCGTCACCAGCTTCGGGCCCGTGCTGCTCGCCAAGGTGCTGCAGCTCAACCAGACCCAGGAGCAGTCACTCGGGCTGATCTTCCACTACGCGGACCAGAAGGGCCTGGAGCTCCACGACCTCAAGGACCTGCGGGCCGTCGTCACCTTTCTGACCTCGGACGAGGGCAAGCCGGAGCTGAAGAACATCGGCGGCCTCTCCACGGTCACCGCGGGGGTCATCCTGCGGGCGCTCACCGCCTTCGAGGCGCAGGGCATGGCGCCGTTCTTCGGGAATCCCGAGTTCGACGTGAGCGAGTTCCTGCGGCTCGCCCCCGACGGGCGCGGCCAGGTCTCCGTGCTCGAACTGCCCGCCGTACAGGACAAGCCGCATCTGTTCTCGACGTTCCTGATGTGGATGCTCGCCGATCTGTTCAACAACCTGCCCGAGGTCGGCGATGTGGAGAAGCCCAAGCTGGTCTTCTTCTTCGACGAGGCGCATCTGCTGTTCAACGGCGCCAGCAAGGCGTTCCTGGAGTCGATCACGCAGACCGTGCGCCTGATCCGGTCCAAGGGCGTGGGTGTCTTCTTCGTGACGCAGACACCCAAGGACGTGCCCGGCGATGTCCTCGCCCAGCTCGGCAACCGCGTCCAGCACGCGCTGCGCGCCTTCACGCCCGAGGACCAGAAGGCGCTGAAGGCCACGGTGAAGACCTTCCCCAGCTCCGCGTACGACCTGGAGGAGACGCTCACCTCGCTCGGCACCGGTGAGGCCGTGATCACCGTGCTCAGCGAGAAGGGCGCGCCCACTCCGGTGGCGGCGACCCGCCTTCGGGCGCCCGAGTCCCTGATGGCGCCGATCGATGCCGCCGCGCTCGACCAGGCGGTCAAGGCCTCGCTGCTCTACTCGCGCTACGCCGAGGCCGTCGACCCCGAGTCGGCGTACGAGGTGCTCACCGCGCAGCAGACCGAGCGGGAGGCGCAGAAGCAGGCGGAGCTCGAGGCGGCCGAGGCCGAGAAGGCGGCGCGGGCCGCGCAGCGGGCCGGCGGCGGGCAGGACGCCTCGATGGTGGACCAGGTGGTGGGCTCCGGGATCTTCAAGTCCCTCGCCCGTTCGCTCGGTACGCAGATCGGCCGGGAGATCTCGCGCTCGATCTTCGGCACGCGCCGGCGGTGACGGCGGCTTCCGTGGCCGCGGGACACACGCGATCCGCGGGACACACGCGATCCGCGGGACACACGCGATCCGCGGGACACAGGCCGGGCCGCCCCTCGGTGTTAGGGACGGCCCAACCTGCCGATGGTGTACGGGAGTTACTCGGCCACGCGGTCGTGGTCGGCGTGCAGACCGCCGCCCGAGCCGTCGCCGCCCCCGGTCGGGGCGGACGTGACCGGCTTGGTGAGCGAGCTCAGGTCATGGGCGTAGGTGCCCACGGCGTTGGCGATGACGCCGATGTTGATGCCGAAGGCCTTCATGTCGATGTTCTTCAGGTCGTCGCACTTGGCGTGGTAGCAGGGGTCGTACGCGGTGCCCGCCGTTCCGCCCCACTTCGCCGCCTGCGCCTCGGTCTTGACGCCCTCGGCGCCCGTGAAGGTGCCGCCCGAAGGGATGCCGACCGCGATGAACGGGCCGTAGTCCGAGCGTCCGTCGAAGTCCGTGCCCTCGTGCGGGGTACCGCGCTTGTCGAGGAACGCGTTGATGTCGCGCTCCAGTTGGGCCGAGCCCTCGGGGCCCGGGCCCGCGCCCTTGCCGTCGGAGTCGTCGCCGTCGTACACGAACTGGCCGTAGTTGGGCGAGGCGATCATGTCGAAGTTCAGATAGAGCTTGAGCTCCTTCTTCTGCGCCTCGGTGAGCTTCTCGACCCACTTCTCGGAGCCGATGAGGCCGTTCTCCTCGGCGGACCAGAGGGCGAAGCGGATCTTGTTGCGGGGCTGCTTGTGCTCTTCCGCGAGTTCCAGGGCGACTTCGAGCAGTCCGGCCGAGCCCGAGCCGTTGTCGTTGATGCCGGGGCCCGCGCTGACCGAGTCCAGGTGGGCGCCGAGCATCACGGTGTTCGCGCTGCTGCCGCCGCGGGTCTCGGCGATGACGTTGTTCGTCTCCCGGGTCTCCTGCAGCTCGCGGATCTCGAAGTTCACCGTGACCTCGCCCGCGGCCACGTCGGCGGCGAGCTTCTCGCCCTCGGCCTGGGTGATGCCGCCGGTCGGGATCTTCGCGGCGGCCGGGTCGCCGAGGGTGCCGGCCAGGGCGCCCGGGACGTTGTTGTAGACGATCGCGCCGATGGCGCCCGCGTCGGCCGCCGTGGCCTGCTTCTGCGCGAAGGTGCAGCCGCCGCGCTTGATCAGGGCGATCTTGCCGGTGAAGGCTCCGGAAACAGAAGAGCGGCCCGAAGGGCCTCCGTTGAGGGCGGTGGCGGGAGACGGGAGGGCGTAGTCGGTGGCCTCGCAGCCGGTGGTGGCGTCCACGGGTACGTGGGCCACGGCGGCCTTGACGCCGCCCACCGGGGTGGACTTGGTGTACGTCATCGACTCGATGGCGATGTCGCGCGGCGCGGGCGAGACGACGGAGAGCTTCTCGGCGAGCGTCTCGGTGTAGATGAACTCGAACCGGTCGTAAGCGACCTTGTAGCCGGCCTTCTTGAGCACCTTGTAGACATACGCGGCGGACGCGTCGTGGCCCGGTGAACCGGCGGCGCGGTGGCCGCCGTTGGCGTCGGCGATCTCCTGCAGCTTCCGCAGGTGTTTGTACGCGTCCTTGGCGGACGACTCCCGTACCAGCTCCTTTGCGAGCTTCCTGGCGTCCTTGGCCGGGTCCCCGTGGCCGCGGTCGGCGGCGGCCGGGACGGCGGAGGCGATCAGGAGCGGTGTGGCGAGCGCGACGGCAGCGAGGGCCGCCACGGATCTGTGTGCGTTCACAGAGGTCCTTCCCCAAAGGCAGTGCGAACGAGGTGGGAGGACGGTAGCGATGCGCACCGCCCCCGGCAATGGGAGTACGGCAGTTCGCGCGCGGTTTGCCCCGGTCGGCCCTCGTGCCGCGTACCGGTCGGCCCTGTGCCCGTCGGCTCCGTGTCCGTGCCCGTCGGCCCCGTGTCCGTGCCCGTCGGCTCCGGGCCGGCCGGCCCCCGCGTCCCGCCCCGGGCCGGGACGCGGGGGCACCGGGTCAGTTCCGGTCGCCGGGTCCTGCGGGCTCACCGTCGAGGGGCGTCCTGGGCGGCTGGTCGCGCGGGGTTTCGGGCCGCTGCTCCTGCTTCACCGAGTCGGTGTGGACCGCCTTCACTCTGTCGTTGCGGACGGCTTCGGCGCGCAGCAGGGCGTGCAGCACCGCATAGGGGTCTTTGGGCATGGGGGTGTCCTTGCGCTGAGCTGGGTGAGCTGGTGCCTTGACTGCCTGAGCGAGCAGGTCCGTCAGCAGCGCAGGACGACGGTGCCGGTGAGGGAGGGGGAGTACGGCCCTGGTCTGCCCGCGAGCTGCGGGCGGGCGGCGCGCGGTGCCGTACGGGGCCACCGTGCTTGTGCCGGGCGGCGGTTGGCGAGGCGGCCGGTGTGGGCCGTACGCGGCGTAGCGGCGTCGGCGTCGCAGTGGGCCTCGGTCCCGGCGGGTTCGCCCGGGGCGGAGACCGGCGGCGGGGCGGCGGCCGGTTCCGCCGCGGTGGGAGCGGCCGTCACCAGGGCGGTGCAGAGCAGGGCGACAAGGAGCACGAGTGCCCTGGGCACCCAGGCGATGCACGCCTTGGGCATCCGGGCGATGCACCGGAATCCGCTCATGGGACGTCATGTCCCCGGGAGCGGGCGGAACCCGGCCGTCAGGCGCCGAGTTCCGCCCAGAAGGCGTACAGGCCTACGCCTCGTTGTCGCCGCTGAGGCGCTCGACGCCGCGCAGCAGCACCGAGTGGTCGAGGTCGCCCCAGCCCTGGGCGCGGGCGGAGGCGATCTGCTGGGCGGCGATCGCCCCCGCGGGCAGCACCGCGCCGACGGTGCGGGCGGCCTCGGTGACGATGCCCATGTCCTTGTGGTGCAGATCGACCTTGAAGCCGGGCCGGTACTCGTGGAGCAGGAAGTTCTCCATCTTGCGGGTCAGGACGGCGGACCCGGCGAGCCCGCCGTTCAGGACCTCGAGGGCCGCCTTCAGGTCGACGCCCGACTTCTCGAGGAAGGTGACGGCCTCGGCGCAGGCCTGCAGGTTCACGGCGACGATCAGCTGGTTGGCGGCCTTCACGGTCTGGCCCGCGCCGTGCGGACCGCAGTGCACGATCGTCTTGCCCATGGCTTCGAGCACCGGCCGGGCGGCGTCGAAGTCGTCCTTGTCGCCGCCGACCATGATCGAGAGAACCGCCTCGACCGCGCCCGCCTCGCCGCCGGACACCGGGGCGTCGAGGACCCGCAGGCCGTGGTTGCGGGCGTTCTCGGCCAGGTCGATCGAGGTCTGCGGGGTGATGGACGAGTGGTCGATCAGGAGAGCGCCGGGGCGGGCGTTCTCCAGGATGCCGTCCGTGCCGTACGCCACGGCCTCCACCTGCGGGGACGCGGGCACCATGGTGATGACGACATCCGCGTCGCGGACCGCGTCGGCGATGGTCGCGGCCGCGGTGCCGCCGGCGGCGACGAGGGCCTCGGTCTTCTCCGGGGTGCGGTTCCAGCCGGTGACGGTGTGCCCCGCGCGGACGAGGTTCACGGCCATCGGGCTGCCCATGATGCCGAGGCCGATGAAGCCGATCTTTGCCATTGGGATGCCCCTTGTGAGTAGCGTGCCGATCTTTCCGTTATACGGAATCAATGCTCCGTTTTGCGGAATGCACTGTCAAGGGGCGACCGTCCCGCGCACTCGCCCTCCTCGCGTACTCACTCGCCCCTCGCGCTACTCACCCGTCCTTCTCGGCCGCACTCACTCACCCTTCTTGGCCGCACTCACTCACTCACCCTTCTTGGCCGCCGCCTTCATCTCCTGCTTGTACGCCCGCACCTTGGCCAGCGTCTCGGGGCCGGTGATGTCCGCGGCCGAGCGGAACGCGCCCTTGTCGCCGTACGCCCCCGCCGCCTCGCGCCAGCCCGTCGGCGTGACGCCGTACTGCTTGCCGAGCAGGGCCAGGAAGATCTTGGCCTTCTGCTCGCCGTAGCCGGGCAGCGCCTTGAGGCGGCCCAGGAGCTCCTTTCCGGTGGCCGCGTCCTTCCATACGGCTTCGGCGTCACCGCCGTACTCGTCGACGAGGTACTGGCAGAGCTTCTGCACCCGGCCCGCCATCGAGCCCGGATAGCGGTGCACGGCCGGCTTGGTCTTCAGGAGCTCGGCGAACTGCTCCGGGTCGTACGCCGCGATGTCGTGCGCGTCCAGATCGCCGGCGCCCATCCGCTCGGCGATGACGTAAGGGCCCGCGAACGCCTTCTCCATCGGCACCTGCTGGTCGAGCAGCATGCCCACGAGGGCGGCGAGCGGGCTGCGGCCGAGGAGCTCATCGGCCTCCGGCTGCTGTGCGAGATGGATGTCGGCGGGCTTCGGTGCTTTGGTCATGCCTCGATGATGGCGCCCCGGATGCCCGGCTGCGAGCGCGTCCGCCCCGTGGGCGCCTGCGTACATCCCGTGTGCGCACGCGTACATCCCGTGATCGACTGGTGACCATGGGGCATGACCACGGGGCGCCGTCCGCGGCCTCCGGCACCCTCAGCGGCACGTACCGCAACCGGCTGCTGATGACCATCGGGATCAGCGGCTTCATCACCGTGCTCCAGGTCGTCGGCGGACTGCTCTCCGGCAGCCTCGCGCTGCTCGCCGACGCCGCGCACAGCCTGACCGACGTCATCGGCGTCTCGCTCGCCCTCGGCGCGATCACCCTGGCCCAGCGGGCGCCGACGCCACGGCGGACCTTCGGGTTTTTCAGGGTCGAGATCTTCTCCGCCGTGCTCAACGCGCTGCTGCTGCTCGGCATCTTCGTATGGGTGGTGTTCTCGGCGGTCGAGCGGTTCAACAAGCCCGTCGAGGTGCAGGGCGGCCTCGCCTTCGTCATCGCCGTGCTCGGCCTGCTCGCCAACCTCGTGGGCCTGTGGCTGCTGCGCGAAGCCAAGGACCACAGCCTGAATCTGCGCGGCGCCTATCTGGAGGTGATGGGCGACGCGCTCGGGTCCGTCGCCGTGATCGTGGGCGCGCTGATCATCCTCTTCACCGGCTGGCAGGCCGCCGACCCCATCGCCGCCATCGTCATCGGGCTGCTCATCGTGCCCCGCTCCTGGTCCCTACTGAAGGACGCCGGGCATGTGCTCCTCGAGGCCACTCCGCAGGACATGGACCTGGCCGAGGTACGCCGGCACCTGCTGGACGAGCCCGGCGTCGTGGACGTACACGATCTGCACGCCTGGACCGTGACGTCGGGAATGCCGGTGCTCACCGCCCATGTCGTGGTCGAGGCGGAGACGCTGCGCGCCGAGGACCAGGGCCGGCTCCTGCACCGGCTGCAGGACTGCCTCGGGGACCACTTCGACGTCGCGCACTCCACACTCCAGCTGGAGCCCGTGGGCCACCAGGAGGGGGAGGGCCCGCTCCATGACTGAGACGGACGCCTCATGACCGAGACGGATACCTCATGACCGAGACCCGGTACGCCGAGGATGTGCGGCTCGCCGACCTCGTGGCACGGCACGACGTCGGCCACCTCGAGCAGTGGCTCGAACAGCGGCCCGCGTACGAGATCGCCGACGAGATCAGCCGGGCCGACCAGGTGACCGCCGGAGTCTGCTTCCGGCTGCTGCCCAAGGACCGGGCCGTCGAGGTCTTCGGCGAACTGGACGGCAACGAACAGCAGAAGATCCTCTCCGCCGTACGCGACCAGTCCTTCCGCGACATCGTCGAGGGCATGGACCCGGACGACCGGGCCAGGCTGCTCGGCGAGGCCCCCGCCAACTTCACGCAGCGGGTGCTCGCCGGGCTCTCCGCCCGTGAGCGCGAACTCACCGCGCCCCTGCTCGGCTACGACGCCGGCTCCGTCGGCCGCTATATGACGCCCGAGATGGTGCGGCTCAAGGAGCAGTCCACGGTCGGCGAGGCCCTGGAGCGGGTACGGCGCGAGGGCGCCGAGGCCGAGACCGTGAACACGCTGCCCGTCACCGACGCCGGGCGCCGTCTGATCGGTGTGGTGCTGCTGCGCGACCTCGTGCTCGCCGATCCGCAGGACCCGCTCACCGGTCTGGTCGACCCCGCCCATCCACGGGCCCACGCCGCGGACACGGCGGAGTCCGCGGCGCGCCTCATGCAGGAGGCCAACCTCCTCGACCTGCCCGTGGTGGACAGTGAGGACCGGATCGTCGGCCTCCTGACCATCGACGACGCCCTCGAAGTGATCGAGGCCGCCGACACCGAGGACATCGCCCGGCAGTCCGCGGCCAGTCCGCTCGACGGGCACTACATGTCGGTGGGTGTGGTGCGGGTCGCGCGCTCGCGGGTCGTCTGGCTGCTGCTTCTCATCATCGCCGCCACGCTGACGGCGAAGGTCCTGCAGGCCTTCGAGGGGGAGCTGGAGGAGGTCACGGCCCTGGCCATCTTCATTCCGCTGCTCGTCGGCACCGGCGGCAACGTCGGCGCCCAGGCCGCCACCGGCGCGGTGCGGGCCATCGCGGTGGGTGAGGTGCGCCCGGGCGATGTGATCCGGGTGGTGTGGCGGGAGTGCCGGGTGGGGTTCCTGCTCGGGTCGATGCTGGGCGCGGTGGGGCTGCTCTTCGCCTGGGTGATGGTCGACGACTCGGGGATCGCCGTCACGGTGGCGCTGACCCTGGTGGTCGTCTGCGCGTGGGCGGCGGTCATCGGCGGGGCCATGCCGCTGTTCGCCCGGAAGGTGGGGATCGACCCGGCGGTGATCTCCGCTCCGCTGGTGACGACCTTCGTCGACGCGACGGGCCTGATCATCTACTTCCTGATCGCCCGGGCGGTGCTTGGCCTGTAGGCGGCTCTCAGCCACGCGCATGCCCGGCCTCCAGGGTCCGGCCTCCGGCGCGCGCTCACCTCCGTACGTACGCCCCCGACCGCGCCGCCGCCACCGCCGCCTCGGCCGCCCGGTCCGCCGCCGCCTCGTCCAGGGGCGCGCCGGTGGTCAGGAGGCGGTAGTAGAGGGGTGCCGAGACCGCGCGTACCACCTCGTGGGGGTCCGTGTCCGAGGGCAACTCGCCCCGCTGGACGGCCTGTTCCACACACCCCGCCCATTCACCGACGCGGGTCTCGTAGAAGCGGTGCAGCGCGGCGGCCGTGCGGGCGTCGCAGGTCGCCGCCGCGATCACGGCCTTGAAGAGCGGGCCCTGCCGGGCGTCGGAGAGAGTGCCCTGCACGAGGCGGGCGTTGGCCCGCAGATCCTCCAGGAGCGAGCCGGTGTCGGTGCGCGGCGCGGACTGCTCGGCCATGTCGAGGAGCAGATCGGCGACGAGTGCCGTGGGGGAGCCCCAGCGGCGGTAGACCGTGGTCTTGCCGACCCCGGCGCGCTGGGCGATGTCCCCGAGGTCGAGGGCGGCGAAGCCCTGCTCGGCGAGCGCGTCGCCCGCGGCGTCGAGTACGGCGCTCCGGACCCGGGCGGTGCGCCCGCCGGGGCGGACGGTGCCGGGCGCGGAGCCCTGGTCGGGGTTCTCGTCAGCCATGACCGCCATGCTAACGGGTAACTCGTTCCCTTAAGGGGCCCTCGGCTCTCGGGCTTCGGCCCTCGGCCCTCGGCTCTCGGGCTTCGGCCCTCGGCCCTCGGCCCTCGGCCCGTACGCCTCAGACCGCAAGCCTCAGTGATGCCAGGCCTTGCCGCCGGTGTTGTGGATCATCCGCTGGAGCACCTTCATGGTGGTCAGGAACTCCGCGTCCGAGATCCCGTCGTGGACCTGTGCCAGCGACTTCACCTGGCGGTCGGTGGCGCGGCCGAGCAGCTCGGTGCCCTCGGCGGTCAGGGTGAGGTGTTCGTCGGCGTCGGAGCTGATGAGCCCGCGGTCGAGCAGTTCGTCGATGTCCGGGTTGAGCGCGGCACCGACGTCCAGATAGCCGCTCAGCATCGTGAACACTTCCGTCCGGTCGCGCTCGCCGTCCCTCAGCTGGTTGAGCACCCACCACTGGGGCTGGCTGAGTCCGACCTCGGTGAGGCCGGCGCGGATGTAGTCGACGACGGCCTTGTGCGCGGCCCAACTCCAGTACCCGATGGGCTGCTTGACGAGCTCTTCGTCGCTGTGCGTGTAAATGCTCTGCGGTGCAGTCGAAGGGGCCGCGGGCGTGGCCGGTGAAGTAGTCATGCCATGAACGTAGAACCTCAATCGAACTTGAGGTCAAGGCCGAGCAGTTGGTCGATCGCGTCCTTGACCCGCTGGACCGGGAAGCCGCGTTCGGTCCGCAGATGGTGCAGCAGGCTCGGCACCATCGGCGCGAGCAGCATGTGGGCCAGGACGGCCGCGTCGGCCCCGGGGCGTGCCTGGCTCACCAGCATCGCCACATGGGTGTGCAGGGTCGGATAGGGCCCGCGTCGGTAGCGCGCGCCCGGGTTGGCGGACTCCGCGGCGAGCATCACCGCCTGCTGCTCGTCGACGTGGTCGGCGAGCGCGTGCAGGAAGGCGCGCAGCCGCTCGGCGGGCGGCGCGTCCGGGCCGAGGGGCGGCGGTCCGCTCAAGAAGGCCTTCTGGAGCCGCTGTTCGCGGTCGTCGAGGAGGGCGACGAGAAGCTCCGACACATCGCCGAAGCGGCGGTAGACGGTGCCCACGCCGATGCCGCTTGCGTGCGCGACCGCGTTCATCGTGACCGCCTCGGCGCCCTTCTCGGCGATCAGCCCGGCCGCCGCGTCCAGGATCTTGCGGCGGTTGCGGGCGGCGTCGGCGCGCTCGGGCGGCGGCTGGCCCGCGAGGGGGAGATCGACACGTCGGGGGCGGGTGCTCATGCCCGGAGGGTACCGGCGTACGGCTGAAGCGGAAAGTTATCCGATTGCTTCGGATGACTTCAGCGGTAGGCCTTGCGTAAGCGGATAGCCATCCGTTTAACTGGCTCCCGCTGGAACCGGATAGCAATCCACTCCAACCCGTCCAGCTGTCTGCCTCTCTGTCCAGCTGTCTGTCTCTGTGTCTGTCCGTCTGCTGCCCGCCCTTCCGAAAGGACCTCTCATGGCCGCCAGGATCGCCGTCGTCTACTACTCGTCCACCGGCACCGTCCACCAGCTCGCGGCGGCCGTCGCCGAGGGTGCGGAGAAGGCCGGCGCCGAGGTCCGTCTGCGCCGCGTGGCCGAGCTGGCGCCGGACGCCGCGATCGACGGCAACCCGGCCTGGCGCGAGCATGTCGACACCGTCGCGGGCCAGGTCGAAGTCGCCACGCTCGACGACCTGACCTGGGCGGACGCCTATGCCTTCGGCTCGCCGACCCGGTTCGGCAATGTGTCGAGCCAGCTCAAGCAGTTCCTCGACTCGACCGGCGGCCTGTGGCAGCAGGGCGCCTTCCAGGACAAGCCGTTCACGGGCTTCACCAGCGCCCACAACCTGCACGGCGGCAACGAGTCGACGCTGCTCGCCCTCTACAACACCGCGCACCACTGGGGCTCGCTGATCGTCTCGCCCGGCTTCACCGACCCGGTGGTGTACGGCGCGGGCGGCAACCCCTACGGCACCGTGCACGCCTCCGGCACGGGCCCCGTCGGGGACAGTGCCCTCGACGCGGCCCGGTACCAGGGCGAGCGGCTCGCGAAGATCACCGCCAGGCTCAACGGCCCGGCGGCATGAACAGCCGGGCGGCATAAGGGAGTCAGGCTCCCACGTACTCCCGCAGGTGCTGTGCCGTCAGGGTGTCGGCGCCGGCGACGAGGTCGGCGGGCGTGCCGGTGAACACCACGCGCCCGCCGTCGTGGCCGCCGCCGGGGCCGAGGTCGATCAGCCAGTCGGCGTGGGCCATCACGGCCTGGTGGTGCTCGATGACGATCACCGAATTGCCGTCGTCCACCAGGCGGTCGAGGAGCGCGAGCAGCTTGTCCACATCGGCCATGTGCAGACCCGTGGTCGGCTCGTCCAGAACGTACGTCGAGGACTTCTCGGCCATGTGGATGGCGAGCTTCAGACGCTGGCGCTCGCCGCCCGACAGGGTGTTGAGCGGCTGGCCGAGGCGCAGATAGCTCAGGCCGACGTCGCCGAGCCGGCCGAGGATGGTGTGCGCCTGGCCGGTCGGGAAGAACTCGTACGCCTCGGCGACCGACATCCCGAGCACCTCGCTGATGTTCTTGCCGCGCAGCGTGTACGTGAGCACCTCGGGCGTGAACCGCTTGCCCTCGCACTCCTCGCACAGGGACGCGACGCCGGCCATCATCGCGAGGTCGGTGTAGATGAGCCCGATGCCGTTGCAGTGGGGGCAGGCGCCGGCCGAATTGGCGCTGAACAACGCGGCCTTGACGCCGTTGGCCTTGGCGAAGGCGGTACGGATGGGGTTCAACAGGCCCGTGTACGTAGCCGGGTTGGAGCGCCGCGAGCCACGGATCGGCGACTGGTCGGCCACGACCACACCCTCGCGGCCCGACAGATACCCGTGGATCAGGGAGCTCTTGCCGGACCCGGCGACTCCGGTGACGACGGTCAGGACGCCCTCGGGGATGTCCACGCTGACATCCCGCAGATTGTGCAGATCGGCGCCCTTGATGGAGAGCTGCCCGCGCGGGGTGCGGACCTGCTCGCGCAGCTTCGCCCGGTGCTCCAGGTGGCGCCCGGTGAGGGTGCCCGAGGCCCGCAGGCCCGCCAGGTCGCCGCTGTAGCAGATGTGTCCGCCGTCGGTGCCGGCCCCGGGGCCCAGGTCGACCACATGGTCGGCGATGGCGATCACCTCGGGCTTGTGCTCCACGACGAGCACGGTGTTGCCCTTGTCGCGCAGCAGGAGCAGCAGGTCGTTCATGCGCTGGATGTCGTGCGGGTGCAGACCGATGGTCGGCTCGTCGAAGACATACGTGACGTCGGTGAGGCTGGAGCCCAGGTGCCGCACCATCTTCACGCGCTGCGCCTCACCGCCGGAGAGCGTGCCCGCGGGCCGGTCGAGGCTCAGATAGCCGAGCCCGATCTCCACCAGCGAGTCGAGCAGCTGCCCGAGGCCCGCGACGAGCGGCCCGACCCCCTCGGCGTCGATCCCGCGCACGAACCCGGCCAGATCGTTGATCTGCATCCGCGAGCACTCGGCGATGTTCCTGCCGTTGATCGTCGAGGAGAGCGCGGCCTGCGTGAGCCGCGTACCGCCGCAGAGCGGGCAGTCGGTGAAGACCACGGCACGGTCGACGAAGGCGCGGATGTGCGGCTGCAGGGCCTCGCGGTCCTTGACCAGCCAGCTGCGCTGCATCTTGGGGATGAGGCCCTCGTACGTGAAGTTGTTGGAGCCGACCTTCACTTTGAGCGCGGGCTTGCGGAGCAGGTCCTCCCACTCCTCGTCGCTGAAGTCCACCAGCTTCTTGTCCGGGTCGAGGAAGGGCGCGGCGACCAGGATCGACCAGGGCCAGGAGTCGACGGCGTGCCCGGGAATCGTGACGGCGCCCTCGTTCAGGGACTTGGTGCGGTCCACGATCTGGTCGACGTCGATGTCCGAGACCTTGCCGAGCCCCTCGCACTCGGGGCACATGCCCTCCGGCAGATTGAAGCTGAACGCCCCCGAGGTGCCGATGTGCGGGGTGCCGAGGCGGCTGAAGACGATCCGCAGCATGCTGTACGCGTCCGTGGCGGTGCCCACGGTGGAGCGGGAGTTGGCGCCCATCCGCTCCTGGTCGACCACGATGGTGGCGCTCAGATTGTGCAGACCGTCGACCTCGGGGCGGCCCGGGCTCGCCATGAACGACTGCAGGAAGGCGCTGTACGTCTCGTTGATCAGGCGCTGCGACTCGGCGGCGATGGTGCCGAACACCAGGCTGGACTTGCCGGACCCGGAGACTCCGGTGAACACGGTCAGACGGCGCTTGGGCAGGTCGAGCGAGACATCCGCCAGATTGTTCTCGCGGGCACCGCGGACCTGGATCAGATTGTGGCTGTCGGCGGGGGTGGCGGCGGGGGCCTCGGTCGGCGTCTCGGTCGGGGGCTCGGCCGGGGTGGGGTTCACGGGGCAGTCTCCTTGCGCACGGGTCGAGCTGAATAGCGTACACCGTACTCAATCGTGTGCCCGGGGCGAAGGTGTCATCGATCGCCGGCGAAGGCGTTATCAATCGCTGTCAGCCGCTGTCAGCCGCTGTCAGCCGCTGTCGGCCGCCGCCGTCGGATGCCGCTGTCGGCCGCCGCTACCGGTCGCTATCGGTACCCCGCGGCAGCTGCTGCGTGGAGCAGTGGATGCTTCCGCCGCCCTCCGCGAGGGTGTCCACCGGCAGCTGGACGACCCGCCGTCCCGGGTAGAGCTCCCGCAGCACACCGGCGGCCCGGTCGTCCGCCTTCCGGTCGCCGAACCGGGGCGCGAGCACGGCCCCGTTGATGACGTAGTAGTTGACGTAACTGGCGAGGAAATCGGGGCCACGGCGCCCGATGTCGGCCGGCTCCGGCAGCGCCACGACCTCAAGTCCCTTGCCGCGGGCGTCGACGGCCGAGCGCAGCACCGAGCGGGCCTCCTCGTAGGCCTTGAGCCATACGTCGCGAGGGGCACCGGGGGCCGGGGTGTTGAGCACCACGACGCCCGGCGCCGCGAACCGGGCGAGCGAGTCGACGTGGTAGTCGGTGATGTCCTCGCTCTTCAGCCCTTTGAGCCAGATCACCTCACGGACCCCGAGCATCGCCTTGAGCCCGTCCTCCACCGCGGCACGGCTCGTGCCCTTGTTGCGGTTGTCGTTCACGAGCGAGCTCTCGGTGACCAGCAGCGTGCCCGCGCCGTCCACTTCGAGCGATCCGCCCTCCGCGACCAGGGGCGCCGGGATCCGCTCCAGGCCCTCGTGCGCGAGCAGCCTGCGGGCCACCTGTCGGTCGAGGCCGTGCTCCTGCTTGCCGCCCCAGCCGTTGAAGTGCAGATCGAGCCCCGCGGGGCGGCCGTCCTCGCGCAGCACGAAGGTCGGCCCGGTGTCCCGCATCCACAGGTCGTCCACCGGGATCCCGACGACGTCGACCGTGGACCCGCAGGCCTTCCGCGCGCCCTCGGCGTCCCGCTTCCCGGCGAGCAGCGTGACCGGCTCGAACCCGGCCACCGTGCGGGCGATCCGCGCGATGTCGGCCCGTACGCCCTCGGTGTCGCCGCCCCAGACCGCGGCATGGGGCCAGGCCATGAACGTCCTGGCGTGCGGGTGCGCCTCGTCGGGCATCCGCAGACCCGCGGGCAGGGGGCCGGCGTCGGTGCGGGCGCGGGTGCGAGTGCCGGTGTCGCTCCCGTGCGTCCCGCCGGTGCCGCAGGCGGCCGCCGAGCCGCCGAGCGCCGTGAGCGCGGCGGTCAGCAGCGCCTGCCGTCGGTTCATCGCCATCGCGGTCTCCTCGCCTCTCTCATCCTGCTCTTGCCGCTCGCTTTGTGCGTCCGCTCATTCTGACTGAAATTTCAGTCAGTACGGTTTCCAGCGTACGTCATCGCGCCCGGACAGGCCGGGGGCGATGACGGGGCCGGTGCGAGGGCTGGTGCCGGGGGGCTGGTCGAGGCGTAGAAACCGCGGGCCGTCAGCCGTTAGTCGGCTGCCGGTGTGGCCGGTGTGGCCGGTGTGGCCGATGTGGCCGGTGCGCCGGGGCGGCTGAAGCGTATGCCCCGGTCTTCCAGGGGGCCGCGCCGCAGCATCCGTACGTCGCGCGGGTAGCTCTGGTGCAACCGCCAGGGCGCTGTCGTGCCCTGCTTGGGCAGCGCGTCGAGGCTGCGCAGGACGTATCCCGACTTGAGGTCGATGAGCGGCAGCAGCTTCTCGCCCTCACGCGGAGGCTGAGGCGTGCACACCCGCAGTCCGCGCCGGTCCATGTGGGTGAGCAGGCGGCATACGTACGCGGAGACAAGGTCGGCCTTGAGCGTCCAGGAGGCGTTGGTGTAGCCGATGGTGAACGCGAAGTTCGGCACGCCGGACAGCATCATTCCCTTGTACGCGACCGTGTCCGCGGCCACGGTCTCCTTGCCGTCGACGACCAGCGTCAGACCGCCCAGGGCAAGGAGGTTGAGCCCGGTGGCGGTCACGACCACATCGGCCTCGATCTCGCCGCCGGAGGCGAGCCGCACGCCCTTCTCGGTGAAGCGCTCGATGCCGTCGGTCACCACGGAGGCCCGGCTCCTGCGGATCGCGGTGAACAGATCGCCGTCGGGCACGATGCACAGGCGCTGGTCCCACGGCCGGTAGCGCGGGCCGAAGTGGGTGTCGACGTCGTAGCCGGAGGGGAGCTGACGGCGGGCGGCGAAGCGCAGGGCGCCGCCGACCAGCTTCGGGGCACGCCTGCTGAGCCGGAAGTTGGCGAGGGCGAGCAGGGCGTTCTTCCAGCGCATCGCCCGGCCCGCGATGCGCGTCGGCAGCAGACGGCCGAGCGGCTTGGCGAGCGGGTCGTGGGACGGCAGGGCGAGCACATAGCTGGGGGAGCGCTGCAGCATCGTCACGTGCGTGGCCGTGCCGGCGAGCGCGGGCACGAGCGTGACCGCGGTGGCGCCGCTGCCGATCACCAGGACCCGCTTGCCGCCGTGGTCCAGGTCGTCGGGCCAGTGCTGCGGGTGCACGACGGTGCCGCCGAAGTCCTCGATGCCGGGCAGGTCGGGGGTGTATCCCTCGTCGTAGCGGTAGTAGCCCGAGCAGACGTACAGGAACGAGCAGCGCAGCCGTACCTCTTCGGTGGTGTCCCCGGTCCCGGCCTCGTCCCCGGCCTCGTCCCCGGCCCCGGCCTCGGCCCCAGCCCCGGCCTCGTCCCCGGCCCCGGTCGAGCGCTGGGCGGTGACCGTCCAACTCCCTTGCTCAGATGACCATTCAGCGCGGGTGACACGGTGTCCGTAGCGGACGGCGCGGTCCACGCCGTACTCGCGGGCGGTGTCCTCGATGTACTCGCGGATCGAGGTGCCGTCGACGATCGTCCGCGAGCCCTTCCAGGGCCGGAACGAGTAGCCGAGGGTGTGCATATCGGAGTCGGAGCGCACACCGGGGTAGCGGAACAGGTCCCAGGTGCCGCCCATGGCGTCACGGCCCTCCAGGACGGCGAAGCTCTTGCCCGGAGTCTCGCTGCGCAGCCGGCAGGCGGCGCCGATGCCGGACAGCCCGGCTCCGACGATCAGTACGTCGACGTACTCCGGCGATTGCTGCTGCGGCTGCTGAGTCTGCTGTGTCTGTTGCGGCTGCTGTGGCTCGTGCACCTCGTGCACCTCGTGCACCTCGTGCACCTCGTGCACCTCACACATCTCTTGTGCCTCGTGCGCCCCTCGCAGCTCTTGCGGCTCTTCCGGCATCTCATCTCCCGGCCCTGCGGCGGTCGTTGACGGTGGCCTCCCGGCGACGGTATCGACGCTCTGTCAATAGAGTCAACGGTGTGTCGAGCAGACCGACAGCCAGTAAAGTGCCACGTATGGAGAGGACTTCGGTGCGTTCGGCCCGCGGTCGGCGCGGCTCGCGCCCCTCCGGGGACGACCGGGAGCTGGCCATCCTGGCCACTGCCGAGGCGCTCCTCGGTGAGCGCGCCCTGAGCGAGATCTCGATCGACGACCTGGCGCGCGGCGCGGGCATCTCGCGGCCCACGTTCTACTTCTACTTCCCGTCCAAGGACGCCGTCCTGCTCGCGCTCCTCGACCGGGTCATCGCGCAGGCGGAGACCACGAGCCTGGGCTTCCTCGACCACCTGCCCGATGACCCGGCGCGGCACTGGCGATCCGCGATCAACGCGTTCTACGAGTCCTTCGGTGCCCACCGCGCGGTCGCCCTCGCCTGTGCCCAGGCCCGCAGGACCAACCCCGAGGTGCAGCGCCTCTGGGCGGCGGTCATGGGCACCTGGGTCGACCGCACGGCCACCGCGATCCAGGCGGAACGGGACCGGGGCGCGGCCCCCGACGGCATCCCGGCCCGTGACCTGGCGCTCGTCCTGAACTCCATGAACGAACGCGTCCTGCACGCCGTGTTCGCCGCCGAGGAGCCGGCACTCGCGGAGGCGGACGCCGTGGACACGCTGCTGCAGGTGTGGCTCAGCAGTATCTACTCCACGTACGTCACCACGTACGGCAGTGAAGTGCCTGCGACGGAAAGGTAGTTGACCGCACCCGCGGAGCCGTTGGCCGGCGCTTCGAAGTCACGGCTGTGCTCGGCCGCGCGGTGTGCAGGTGGGCCAGACGTCCGGGCCGGGTTTCCCGCGGTTTCCCGTGCGCGAGAGGGGCCTACCGGCGCCCCATCCGCACCGCCCCGATGCTCGCCGCCACCACGAGTCCGATCGCCAGCCACTGCGGCGCCGCCAGCTCCTGCCCGAGCACCAGCAGCCCGGCGAGCGCCGCGATGGCGGGGGCGAGGCTCATCAGGACCGCGAACGTCGAGGCGGGCAGCCGGCGAAGCGCGAAGAGTTCGAGCGAGTAGGGCAGCCCGGAGGACATCGCCGCGAGTACGAGACCGAACGCGAGCGTCGACGGGACGAGCAGCGCACCGCCCGCGCTCGCGAGCCCGATCGGCAGGCTGACCAGGGCCGCCACACTCATCGCGAGCGCAAGCCCGTCGGCCTTGGGAAACCGCGCTCCGGCGCGGGCGCTCAGCAGGATGTACGCCGCCCACATGGCCCCGGCGCCGAGCGCGAACGCCGCGCCGGCGAGGTTCAGTTCACCGAAACCGCCCGCACCGCCGCCGCCGAGCAGGAAGACACCGGCGAGCGCGAGCGCGGCCCACAGCAGACTGGCGAGCCGCCGCGAGGCGATCACGGACAGGGCCAGCGGACCGAGCACCTCCAAGGTCACCGCGGGCCCGAGCGGTATCCGCTCGATCGCCTGGTAGAAGAGGGTGTTCATGCCGCCGAGCGCGATGCCGAAGCCGCACACCACGGCCCAGTCCGCGCGCGAGTGCCCACGCAGCCGCGGCCGGCAGACGGCGACGAGCAGCAGGGCGGACAGTACGAGACGCAGGGTCACGACACCCAGCGCCCCTGCCCGCGGAAACAGCAGCGCGGCGACCGCCGAACCGAACTGGGTCGACAGCGCCCCTGCCACCACGAGCCCCACCCCACCGAGGCGGCCACGCGGCGCGGCCGGAGTTCCGGCGCTGCGTGCGGTCACTTCGGTCACTTCGGTCGAGCCCGTCGAGGCGGTCGAGGCGGTCGTCGTCATGCCGTCCACGCTACGAAGGCGATCGTCCGGCGTGAAATGCGCGTCGGGCCGCGGTTATGCTCGAAACGCATGACCAAACGCGGCACCCGCGCGCGGGTGTGCCGCACTCAGAACGACCGGCTCTAAGAACGACTGGCTCTAAGAACGACCGGCTTCAGGAACGACCGGTTCTAAGAACGGCTGGCTCTATGAACGACCGGCCCTCAGGGCGGCGTGATCGCGAGGCGACCCCGACATGACCGCAGAACTCCGCCACCTCCGCTGCTTCCTCGCCATAGCCGACGAGGGCACCATCACGCACGCCGCCGCGCGGCTCCACATGAGCCAGCCCGCCCTGTCCCGCACCCTGCGCGCCCTTGAGGACCACCTCGGCGTACGCCTGGTGGACCGCTCGACGCACCACCTCGAACTCACCCCCGGGGGACGGGTCTTCCGCGACCGCGCGGCCGCCGCGGTGGCCGCGGTGGACGCCGCTCTCGACCCCGCGGGCCTGACGTCCTGGCCGCTGCGGCTCGGCCACACCGGGCCCGCGCTCGGCGAGCACACCTCCGAACTGCTGCGCCGCTGGGACCGCAGACACCCGCAGACCCCGCTCGAACTCCTCCGTATCGACGACCGCACCGCCGGCCTCACCCGCGGTAAGGCCGACATCGCGCTGCTCCGCGCCCCGTTCACACAGCCTGGGTACGTCACCGAGCAGCTGCTCACCGAGGCGCGCTTCGCGGTCGTGGCCGTCGACAGCCCGCTCGCCGGACGCACCACGCTGACCCTGGCGGACCTCGCGGACGAGCCGGTGGCGATCAACACGGTCTTCGGCACCACCAGCCTCGACCTGTGGCCGCCGACCCGCCGCCCCACCGCCGTGGTGCCCGTGACCAACACGGACGACTGGCACGCCGCCATCGCCGCGGGCCGCGCCGTCGGCGTCACACCCGCCTCGACCCCGCGGATGAACGCCCATCCCGCCGTCGTCTACCGCCCGCTCACCGACGCCCCCGACATCCCGGTCCTGCTCGCCTGGCGAGAGCGGGGCGGACACCCGGCGATCCCCGAACTGGTCACCCTGGCAAGGGAAATCCTCACGCAGGGCTCGGAGGGCTCGTAGGACTCCTGGAACCCATACGCCTCTTCAGAGGGCCAGAGGGCCAGAGGGCCAGAGGCAAGGGGGTCAGAGGCAAGGGGGGGTGGGCTCAGTCGAGCAGCGCACCGGCGAGCTCCCCGGCAAGCCGCAGCCACCGCGCCCGCTCCGCGTCCCCCGCGTCGGAGACGGTACGGAACACATGACGCCGCACATCGGTCACTCCCACGTACGGCAGCACACAGGCGGCCCAGATCCGCTGCAGCGGATCCCCGAACTCGCTCTCCTCCCGCTCCGCGGGTGTGTCCGAGGTGTTCAGGACCAGCGCGCGCCGCGCCTTCAGCAGCCCGACGGGCTCGCCGTCCGCGGTCCCCAGCTTGTAGGCGACACCGGGCGCGAGGACCCGCTGCACCCACCCCGTGAGCACCGCCGGCGGCATGCCCCACCAGTTCGGATGCACGAAGACCAGCGCATCGAGCCCCGCCACTTCCCGCCGGTGCCGCCCGACCGCAGGATCGTCCCCGTCCGGTACGGACCCGACGGTCCCCGTGCCGTCGGCGGGCAGCAGCGGATCGAACCCCTCCGCATACAGATCCCGCAGGACCACGTCACACCCACGCGCGCGCAGCTCCCGTACGACGGCGTCGGCGAGCGCGTGATTGAAGCTCCCCGCCCGCGGATGCGCCAGATACACCCCGACTTTGCCCATGCCCCCGTCCCTCCCCATGGACTCGCTACGAACTCCCCACGGACCCCCTGCGGCCCTCGTACGACGAAGGGCCCCACAGCGAACTGTGGGGCCCTTCGACATCGTGCCCGGTGAGGCACTGGCGGAGGATACGAGATTCGAACTCGTGAGGGGTTGCCCCCAACACGCTTTCCAAGCGTGCGCCCTAGGCCACTAGGCGAATCCTCCGCCGCAAACAATACAAGACGTTGAGGAGTGCTCGCGAACTCGTTCCCCCCGGTCCGGATCCTGTACTGTGTGCGGAGCCCCTCACGTGGCGCTATCTGACTGAACTCCCCCAGGGCCGGAAGGCAGCAAGGGTAGGTTGGCTCTGGCGGGTGCGTGGGGGGCGCTTGCGTTTGCGGGGGCGTCTTGCGGGGCCCGTAATCCTGAGGGCGGAACCGGTTGTCGGTGGGCACCGATAACCTCGTAGACGTGTCATCCCTTGCGCTGTACCGCCGTTATCGCCCGGAGTCGTTCGCCGAGGTCATCGGGCAGGAGCATGTGACCGACCCGCTGCAGCAGGCGCTGCGGAACAACCGGGTCAATCATGCGTACCTGTTCAGTGGCCCGCGCGGCTGCGGCAAGACGACCAGCGCGCGCATCCTGGCCCGCTGCCTGAACTGTGAGCAAGGTCCCACTCCGACCCCGTGCGGCGAGTGCCAGTCCTGCCGCGACCTCGCGCGCAACGGCCCGGGTTCGATCGACGTCATCGAGATCGACGCCGCCTCGCACGGCGGTGTGGACGACGCCCGCGATCTGCGCGAGAAGGCCTTCTTCGGCCCGGCGAGCAGCCGGTACAAGATCTACATCATCGACGAGGCCCACATGGTCACGTCGGCCGGCTTCAACGCCCTCCTGAAGGTGGTCGAAGAGCCGCCCGAGCACCTGAAGTTCATCTTCGCGACGACCGAGCCCGAGAAGGTCATCGGCACCATCCGCTCGCGTACGCACCACTACCCGTTCCGCCTGGTCCCGCCCGGCACTCTGCGGGACTACCTCGGCGAGGTCTGCGGCAAGGAGGAAAGCCCCGTCGAGGACGGGGTGCTGCCGCTGGTCGTGCGGGCCGGCGCGGGTTCCGTGCGTGACTCCATGTCCGTCATGGACCAGCTCCTCGCGGGCGCCGGCGAAGACGGTGTGACGTACGCCATGGCGACCGCCCTCCTCGGCTACACGGACGGCTCGTTGCTCGACTCGGTCGTGGACGCCTTCGCGGCCGGTGACGGCGCCGCCGCCTTCGAGGTGGTGGACCGCGTCATCGAGGGCGGGAACGACCCGCGCCGGTTCGTCGCCGATCTGCTTGAGCGCCTCCGTGACCTGGTCATCCTCGCCGCCGTCCCCGACGCCGCCGACAAGGGCCTGATCGACGCTCCCGCCGAAGTCGTGGAGCGGATGCAGGCACAGGCCGGTGTCTTCGGCGCCGCCGAACTCAGCCGCGCGGCCGACCTGGTCAACGAAGGCCTGACGGAGATGCGCGGCGCCACCTCGCCCCGCCTCCAGCTGGAGCTGATCTGCGCGCGTGTGCTGCTGCCCGCGGCGTACGACGACGAGCGTGCGGTCCTCACCCGCCTCGACCGCCTGGAGCGCGGCGGCCACTTCACACCGGCCGGCCAGGGCCCCGCCATGGGGTACGCACCGGGGCCCGAGGCGCACGCCCCGGCGCCGCCGCCCGGACCGGCCGTACCGCCCGGCCGTGGACCGGCCGCCGCGCGGGCCGCGGTGCGCGGGGGAGCGGCGCCCGCCGTGAACACCCCGCCCCCGGCGCCGGAATCGGCCCCTGCGGAGCCTCCGGCCCCGGCCGCACCCGCGCCCTCGGCGCCTTCCGTGCCCGAACCCGCTCCGGCGCCGTCCGCACAGCCGCAGACCTCCGGCCCGACCGGTTCCGGCGCGGGCTCCGCACCCGGCGCCTGGCCCACGGCTTCGGCCTCCGGCGGCGGCCCCGCGGGATCGCCCGGTGCGGCTGGTGCGGCAGGTGCGTCCGGTACGCCCGCGGGGGCAGCCCCCGCGGCGCGCCCCGGTGCCTGGCCCACGGCCGCCCCCGCCGGCGGCGGCAGGCCGGC
>NZ_JBHTCF010000007.1:0-12456 GCF_042665355.1 Streptomyces monticola
GGCGCGGTCGGCTTGTGGGGGTACGGGGTGGTCCGCCGACCTGGGCCCGGTCCGCGGGCGCGGCGCGGTCGGCTTGTGGGGGTACGGGGTGGTCCGCCGACCTGGGCCCGGTCCGCGGCTGCGGGGCGCGGCCCGCGGGCGCGGTCCGCGGGTGCAGCTGCGGGCGCGGCCCGCGGGTGCGGGTGCGGGCCGCGGGTGCGGGCCCGATCTCGCCTACCCAGAGCGTGGGCCCGCCCCACTGCTCCGGGCGCGGGCTCGGCCGCCGACCCGGGCCCGGTCCGCAGGTGCGGGCTCGGCCCGCCGACCCCGGAGCGGCCGACCTGCCCGGTCCACGGGTGCGGGCTCGATCTCGCCAACCCAGGGCGTGGGTCCGGTCCGCGGGTGCGGGCCCGGTCCGCCCGCCCGGGTGCGGGCTCGGTCCTCCGGTCCGGGTTCGGGCTCGGTCCGCGTGCGGGATCAGTCCGCGCGGAAGCGGGGCGGGGCCTTCGTCGGGGCCTCGCCTGTCGGCAGTCGTTGGTCGGGGCAGCGGTTCAGGACTCGCCTCATGGCGTCCCGTTCCGCGCTCGTCACCCACAGCCCGTACTTCTTCTTCACGGCGACCTGCGCGGCCACGTAGGTGCAGCGGTACGGCTTCGCGGGCGGCAGCCAGGTCGCGGTGTCGCCGTCGCCCTTGCTGCGGTTGGCGCTCGCTCCGGCCGCGACCAGGTTCATCGGGTCGTTGGCGAAGGCGATGCGCTTGGCGGCGGGCCACTGCCCGGCGCCCTTCTGCCAGGCGTCGGAGAGCGCCACGACATGGTCGACGTCGACCTTGCTGTGCCCGCGCCGGAACGTTATGTCCAGACCGGAGTACGGGTCGGGCGCGAGCGTCCCTGAAGTGACCTTGCAGCCGTCCTTCGTGCGGGCGTCGGCCAGGTCGCGCTTGAGGATGTCGTCACGGGTGCCGCAGCCGTTGGAATCGGTGTCGGCCCAGGGCGTGCCGAACCTGTCCCGGTCGTAACCGGTCTTCGGCGCGCGGCCCTTGACGGTGAGCTCGTCGACGGCGGTCAGGGCCGCTCCGGGGGCACCATGACCGCCGGAGGCGGGCGCCGGATCCGGCTCGGGTGTGCAGGAGGTGGCGGCGAGCAGCGTGAGCAGAGCCGCTGCCGCACGGCGGGTGGTCACGCCGGTGGTCGCGCGGGCGGTCACACGGGCCCTCATGCGGCGCCTGCCATGGCGACCCGGTCGCCGAGCGCGGTCTCACCCGGCGTCACGACCTCCGCGTACACGCCGAAACACATGTCGCGCGCGGCGGTCAGGGTCTTCAGTACGCGGCGGTCGGCGGGCAGGCCTGGTTGCGGCAGAGTCGTCATGACACAGCGCGGTACCCGCTCTGTGATCCTCAAACGCAGCCCGCCCGCGCCGAGTTCGATCTCCCTGCCGATCCACGCCTCCTCGGCCCAGGGCTCGGCGGTGTCGACCACGATGTTCTTGCGGAACCTGCGCACATCGGCCGGGGTGTCGTCGCCGAGCAGCCGGCCCAGGGCGTGCAGCGAGCCGGTACCCACCAGGGAAACGGCGCCCTGGTCCATGTGCGAGGCGCCGCCCTCCCGGGTCAACTCGGCGTCGGGGCCGAGCAGTTCGGCGAGGCGGGGATCGCCGGGGCCGACGCGCGCGCCGTCCGGCAGGGTCACGGCGACGGTGCCGGCCGCCTCGTCGTAGGCCGCCGCGCACTCGATCAGGCGCGGGCTCTTGCGGAAGCGGGTACTGCTCTTGCCGCTGCCGAGCTTGCCGTCGGCGTGGCGCAGCGCCCACAGTCGGTCGCCCGTCGCTCCGCGCGCGTCGAAGCCGAGCCGCTCGCGCTCCTCTCCGAGCATCGACTTCACCGGAAACCTGACCAGCCCCACGACCGCCCCGAGCCCTGTCACACCAAGCCCCTCCCGTTGCCGTTCCCTCCGGGCCTCCCCCGCAGTGGTCCAGACCATACCGGGCATCGGTGGGCATCCCGGGAGCGGGCGGCGTATGGTCGAGCATGGATATGGGCGAAATGCACTGAAACGCGCCCTTCGCCCTTTCACCTTCCCTCCCGCCTCCGAAAGGAGCCCCACGCAATGGGTATCACCGACGGGTTCAAGGACAAGGCCGACGACGTCATCGAGAACGTGGGTGACGAGGTCGACGAGAAGACCGGCAACAAGTTCAAGCCGCAGGTGGACAAGGCCCAGGACAAGGCCAGGGATGCCATGGGCATCAAGAAGGACGAGCAGCAGGACAAGGGCCAGCAGGGCCAGGACCAGAAGTAGTCCTGACGGAGGCGTTGCAGCTGTAAGCAGGCACACCAGAGGCCACCCGCGGACACTCGGTCCGTGGGTGGCCTCTGCTGCACTCCGCCTACGACCCCAGGATCGACGTCAGGAACTCGCCCACCCACGCGAGGAGTTCGCGCCCGACCACCGGCTTGCCGCCCACCTTCGCCGTCTTCGGGCGCGGCACGAGGAGCTGCCGGCCCGTCGGCTTGATGACCGTGCCCGGGTAGAGACGCTTGAGGCGCAGCTCCTGGGACTCGCGCAACTCCAATGAAGAGGGGCGCGCGTCAGCGCTCGTTGAGGGGCGGTGGTCGGGTGACGGGAGGGCGAAACGGATGTTGTTGCCCTGCAGGACGATCTCGCCGACCTCGCAGGCGCGGGCCAGCATCCGGAGCCCCGCCACGAGGAGCAGGTTCTCCACCGGCTCGGGCAACTTGCCGTAACGGTCGACGAGTTCCTCACGTACCGCCTTGATGTCCTCCTCGGATGAGGCCGAGGCGATGGAGCGGTAGGCCTGCAGGCGCAGGCGCTCACCCGGTGCGTAGTCGTGCGGGACGTGTGCGTCGACCGGCAGCTCGATCTTGACCTCGAGGGGGGGCTCCTCCTCCACGCCGCCTTCGAGCGAGGCGCGGTAGTCGGCCACGGCCTCGCCGACCATACGGACGTACAGATCGAAGCCGACGCCCGCGATATGGCCCGACTGCTCGCCGCCGAGGAGATTGCCCGCGCCGCGGATCTCCAGGTCCTTCATCGCCACGTACATGCCCGCGCCCATCTCCGTGTGCTGCGCGATGGTGGCGAGGCGCTCGTGGGCGGTCTCCGTCAGGGGCTTCTCCGGCGGGTACAGGAAGTACGCGTAACCCCGCTCCCGGCCACGGCCGACCCGGCCGCGCAGCTGGTGCAGCTGGGACAGGCCGAAGTTGTCGCCGCGCTCCACGATCAGGGTGTTGGCGTTGGAGATGTCGATACCGGACTCGACGATCGTCGTGGAGACGAGCACATCGAACTTCTTCTCCCAGAAGTCGACGACGACCTGTTCGAGCGCCGACTCCGACATCTGGCCGTGGGCCGTGGCGATCCGCGCCTCGGGGACGATCTCCCGCAGCCTGGCCGCCGCGCGGTCGATGGACTCGACGCGGTTGTGGATGTAGAAGACCTGGCCCTCGCGCAGGAGTTCACGGCGGACCGCGGCGCCGATCTGCTTCTCCTCGTACGGCCCGACGAAGGTCAGGACCGGGTGCCGCTCCTCGGGCGGAGTCGTGATCGTGGACATCTCGCGGATGCCGGTCACGGCCATTTCGAGCGTACGGGGAATGGGGGTCGCGGACATCGTCAGGACGTCGACATTGGCGCGGAGCTTCTTCAGCTGCTCCTTGTGCTCGACACCGAAGCGCTGCTCCTCGTCGACGATGACCAGGCCCAGGTCCTTGAACTTGGTCTCCGACGAGAACAGGCGGTGCGTGCCGATGACGATGTCGACCGAGCCGTCGCGCAGGCCCTCCAGGGTCGCCTTCGACTCCGTCTCGGTCTGGAAGCGGCTCAACGCGCGCACCTTGACCGGGAATTGGCCGTAACGCTCGGTGAACGTGCCGAAGTGCTGCTGCACGAGGAGCGTGGTGGGCACCAGGACCGCGACCTGCTTGCCGTCCTGGACCGCCTTGAAGGCCGCGCGGACCGCGATCTCCGTCTTGCCGTAACCGACGTCGCCGCAGATCAGCCGGTCCATCGGAACCGACTTCTCCATGTCCTCCTTGACCTCGGCGATCGTCGTCAGCTGGTCGGGCGTCTCCACGTACGGGAAGGCGTCCTCCAGCTCGCGCTGCCAGGGCGTGTCCGGGCCGAAGGTGTACCCGGGCGCCGCCATGCGCGCGGAGTACAGCTTGATCAGGTCGGCGGCGATCTCCTTGACGGCCTTCTTGGCGCGCGCCTTGGTCTTGGTCCAGTCGGCACCGCCGAGCCGGTGCAGGGTCGGGGCCTCGCCGCCGACGTACTTGGTGATCTGCTCCAGCTGGTCGGTGGGGATGTAGAGCCGGTCGCCGGGCTGGCCGCGCTTGGCCGGGGCGTACTCCACCACCAGATACTCACGGGTGGCGCCCTGCACCGTGCGCTGCACCATCTCGATGTAGCGGCCGACGCCGTGCTGCTCGTGCACGATGTAGTCGCCGGCTTCGAGGGTGAGCGGGTCGATGGTCTTGCGGCGCCGCGCGGGCATCCGGGCGCCGTCCTTGCCGGCCGCCTTCTGGCCGGTCAGATCGGTCTCGGTGAGGACGGCGAGCTTCAGGTCCTGGTCGACGAAGCCGTACTCGATCGAGCCGCAGGCGACATGGACGACGGACGGCGAGATCGTGTCGAGCTCCGCGTCGAGGCGGGCCGCGATGCCCTCGCCGCCGAGCACCTCGACGGTACGGGCCGCGGGGCCGTGCGCCTCCGTCACGTACACCGAGCGCCAGCCGTCGGCCAGCCAGCCCTTGGTGTCGGCGAGGGCGCGGGCGGTGTCGCCGCGGTAGGTCTCGGGCGCGTGCATACCGAGCTTGAGGGTGTCCGAGCCGAGGACTTCGTCCGCCGCGAACGGCGAGACCGACCACCACATCATGCCGAGGTCACGCGCATGGTCCCGGACGTCCGCGATGCCCCACAGGGAGGCCGCGCCGACGTCGATGGGCGCCTCGCCGCCGCCTGCCGTGGCGGCCCAGCTGGCCTGCAGGAACTCCTGGCTCGTGGCCACCAGGTCGGCGGCCCGGGTGCGCACCCGCTCGGGGTCGCAGACCACCGCCATCGCGTTGTCCGGCAGGACGTCGAGGAGCAGCTCCATGTCGTCCACCAGGACCGGGGCGAGGGACTCCATGCCCTCGACCGCGATGCCCTCGGCGATCTTGCCGAGCAGCTCGCCGAGCTCCGGGTGCTGCTCGGCGAGGGCCGCGGCCCGCTGCCGTACGTCATCGGTGAGCAGCAGCTCCCGGCAGGGCGGCGCCCACAGACCGTGCTCGGCGATCTCCAGGGAGCGCTGGTCGGCGACCTTGAAGTAGCGGATCTCCTCGACGTCGTCGCCCCAGAACTCGACGCGGAGCGGGTGCTCCTCGGTCGGCGGGAAGACATCGAGGATGCCGCCGCGGACCGCGAACTCGCCGCGCTTCTCGACCAGTTCCACCCGGGCGTACGCGGCTGCCGCGAGGGCCTCCACGGTGTCGTTCAGATCGACCGTCTCGCCCTGCCGCAGGCTCACGGGCTCCAGGTCGCCGAGCCCCTTGACCTGCGGCTGGAGCACCGAGCGCACCGGGGCGACCACGACGGAGACCGGGCCGGTCTCGGGGTCGTCGGAGCGCGGGTGGGCCAGGCGGCGGAGGACGGCGAGACGGCGGCCCACGGTGTCCGAGCGGGGCGAGAGCCGCTCGTGCGGCAGCGTCTCCCACGACGGGTACTCGACCACGCCGCTCGGGTCGAGCAGGGAGCGCAGGGCGGCCGCCAGGTCCTCGGCCTCGCGCCCGGTGGCGGTCACGGCGAGCACCGGGCGCTTCGCCTCACGGGCGAGCGCGGCCACCGCGAAGGGCCGGGCGGCGGGCGGGCCGACCAGGTCCACATGCATGCGGTTGCCATCGGTTGCGGCCTTCACCGCTTCGGTGAGTGCGGCGTCCTTGACGACCGCGTCGAGCAGACCGTGCAGGCTCATGCAGGCAGTTTCCGTCCAGATGTGGCGTACGGGGCAAGGGGCGGGCGCGGCCGCTGTGCGGCGCGAAGGGCCCGGTGCGCGCACAGTGCAACGCAAGAGGCCCGACACGTCGAACGGGCCGGGGGTCTCCAGCGTACGACGCGCCGCCGACACTCGCCGTACGGATCGAGCCCGGCGCCCGGTACGGGGTACTCATAACGCCCGATGCGGCGGTACTGAGAACATGGGCACATGCCCGGCACCGATGTCCTCACCGCCCGGGGCGACGCCGGAGACGCGCCCGCCCCGGTGGTCGCACGGCCGCGCCTGCGCCCGCGCCCGCAGCACGACCCGTATCTGCTGGCCGGAGCCCTCTTCGCCGGGTACGCCCTGATCTCCGTGCTGCGCTGGTACCGCCTCGGCAACAAGTCGTGGGACCTCGGCATCTTCGAGCAGGCCATCCGCGCCTACGCGCACTTCCAGACTCCGGTCGCGGATCTGAAGGGGCCGGGCACCCATATCCTCGGGGACCACTTCAGCCCGGTCACAGCGCTGCTCGCGCCGCTCTACCGGATCTTCCCGTCGCCGGTCACGCTGCTGCTCGCCCAGGCCGCGCTCTTCGCACTGTCGGCGGTCCCGGTGACCCGGGTCGCGGCACGGCTGCTCGGGCGCCGCCGCGGGCTCGCGATCGGCGTCGCCTACGGCTTGTCCTGGGGCATCCAGCGCGCCGTCGACTTCGACTTCCACGAGATCGCCTTCGCCGTCCCGCTGATCGCCTTCTCCCTCGAAGCCGTTCTGCGGGAGCGCTGGAAGGCCGCCCTGTGGTGGGCGCTTCCGCTGGTCTTCGTCAAGGAGGACCTGGGCCTGACCTGCGCAGCCCTGGCCGTGGTCGTGGCGCTGCGAGCCCGCCGATCCGATCCGCGGGTGCTGCCGGGCGCCATCGCGCTCATCGCCTTCGGGGCCGTCGCCGCGCTGCTCACCTTCACCGTCGTCATACCGGCCTTCAACACCACGGGCGGCTACGACTACTGGAGCAAGGTCAGCGAGGGGCCGACGCCCCTGGACGGTCTGGACACCAAGCTGCGCACGCTCGGCTGGCTTCTGATCCCCACCACCGGCCTGCTGGCCCTTCGCTCCCCGCTGCTGATCGTCGCGCTGCCCACCATCGGCTGGCGGTTCGTCTCCGGGGACAGTCACTACTGGGGCACCGACTGGCACTACAGCGCCGTCCTGATGCCGGTCGTGACGCTCGCTCTGGTGGACGCGATCGACCGCTCGCGGCGCAGCGCACGGCCCTGGCTGCGGTCGTACGCGGCGCAGCTGCCGCTGGCCGTCGCCGCGGCGGCCCTGGCCCTGAGCACCACGCTGCCGATGGCCACGCTCACCGAGGCCGCCACCTATCGCGAGGGCCCGGGGCCCGCGGCCGCGAAGGAGCTGCTCAAGAGCATTCCCGACGGGGCGAGCGTCGAGGCGAACATCGGGCCCATCAGCCAACTGACCGCGCGCTGCCGGGTGTTCTGGATCGGCAACACGCGGGGCGAGACGCCCGAGTTCATCGCACTCGACAACTCCCGCGGCAAGTACAAGGACCCGCTGCAGACCGCACGCGGCCTGCACCCGGACGCCACCTACGAACCGGCAGGCTCCGCCGGCGGCTATGTGCTGCTGCGGCGGAGCCTGTGAGCGGGCCTCTCAGCGGACCAGCGGACCCTCAGCGGGCCTGTGAGCCGGCCGGTGTGAGGCGCCGGGGCTACGCGCCGCCGGGGTTCGAGAACTTGCGTACCGCCTCGTAGTACACCCGGGCCACTACCAGGCACCGCTTGCGCTGTCCCGCGGTGTGACCGCGCTCCGTCCTGCACACCTTCTGCATGTCGTCCAGGAAGGTCTTGTCGACCCGCAGCCGCGTCGCCTTGCTGAACGCATTGAGCTTCTTGTAATTGCGGTAACCGAAGTCGTGGTGCGCGCACACATTCTTGAAGTTGAAGCCGAGCGGCTTGTCCGGCGATTTCGAGCAGTAGTCGGTCGACCAGGTGAAGCGGTATTTGTCATTGCCCTGCTGCGCGGCCTTTCGGGCCTTGGCCCAGGCGCCGTCGAGCGTGTTCTTCGCGGTCAGTTCCTTGAGCCGCTGGAGCTTCTGCGGCCGGGTGACCGCACGGGTGTCGGTCCCGCCCGGCTCGGCCGCCACCGCGGGAAGCGTTCCCGTGACGGCGACGGTCCCCGCGACGAGCAATCCCCCGAAAGCTGCCCCTAGTTTATTCATTTGTGCCCCTTCCCCGTTCCCCGTTTTCCCGTTCCCCGTTTTCCCGTTTCCCGTTTCCCGTTCCCCGCAGGACGAGAGGAAGTTAGCGCGGAAGGGGCCCCCTCCACACTTGTCTCAAGGGGCATGGCACAAAGGGGTCTTGGACGAAGGGACCTTGAACAAAGGGGCCTTGAACAAAGGGGCCTTGAACGAAAGGGCCTTGAACGAAAGGGCAGGCGCACAAGAAGTGCGGTCGGTCCGCAGCCCGGGGCCCTCCACCCCTCCCGTCGTAGCGCCGGAGGTGAGAAGGTGTGCGACGGCGCGGATAGGTGCACAGGGAAAGCGGATACGTGCACAGGGAAGGGAAAGGGAGTCCCCCAGTGACTGCGGAAGGGACAGCGGTGCCCCGCAAGCGCGGTGCCGTGGTCGCCGCCCTCATGCTCGCCATGGCGCTCGCCGCGCTCGACTCCACGATCATCGCGACCGCGGTCCCGCAGATCGTCGGCGACCTCGGCGGCTTCTCTGTCTTCTCCTGGCTGTTCTCCGGCTATCTCCTCGCCGTCACGGTCACGCTCCCGGTCTACGGCAAGCTCTCCGACACCTTCGGCCGCAAGCCGGTCCTGATCGCCGGCATGGCCCTCTTCCTGGCCGGCTCACTGCTGTGCGCGGCGGCCTGGGACATGGCGGCCCTCATCGCCTTCCGGATCGTCCAGGGCCTGGGCGGCGGCGCGATCCAGGGCACCGTCCAGACGCTCGCCGCCGATCTGTATCCGCTCAAGGAACGCCCCAAGATCCAGGCCAAGTTGTCCACGGTGTGGGCCGTGTCAGCGGTGGCGGGCCCCGCGCTCGGCGGACTGCTCGCGGCGTACGCCGACTGGCGCTGGATCTTCCTGGTCAATCTGCCCGTGGGCGCGCTCGCCCTGTGGCTCGTGGCCCGCCACCTGCATGAGCCGGTACGGAAAGTCCGTGAAGGGGTACGAGAACAGGGCCGCCGTGTCCGCCCCCGGGTCGACTGGGCCGGGGCGCTCGCCGTGTTCGCCTGCGGCGGTGTCCTGCTCACCGCGATCGTGCAGGGCGGGGTCGCCTGGCCCTGGCTGTCCGCGCCGTCCCTCGCGCTGTTCGGCACCGGAGCGCTGCTCGCCGCGGCCACGGTGGTCATCGAGCGGCGCGCCGCCGAGCCGATCATCCCCGGCTGGGTGTGGAAGCGGCGCACGATCGCGGCGGTGAACCTGGCGCTCGGCGCGCTCGGCCTGCTGATGGTCGCGCCGACCGTCTTCCTGCCGACGTACGCCCAGTCGGTGCTCCAACTCGGGCCGGTGGCCGCCGGGTTCGTGCTCAGCGTGATGACCCTGAGCTGGCCGGTGTCCGCCGCACTCAGCCAGCATGTCTACACCCGGATCGGCTTTCGCAACACGGCCGTCGTCGGCATGGGCGCGGCCGCCCTGATCCTGTTGAGCTTCCAGCTGATGCCTTATCCCGGCGAGGCCTGGCAGCCCGCCCTGATCATGCTTCTGCTCGGCGCCGCGCTCGGTCTGGTCCAGCTGCCGCTGATCGTCGGCGTGCAGTCGACGGTCGGCTGGGCGGAGCGCGGCACCACCACCGCGTCGGTGCTGTTCTGCCGCCAGATCGGCCAGACCGTCGGTGCCGCGCTGTTCGGGGCGGTGGCCAACGGTGTGCTCACCTCCCGGCTCGGCGGCGCCACCGACCTCGACTCGGCCGCCCGCGACCCCGGTGCCCCCGGGGTGCGCGCCGCGATCGACGGGGCCGTCGACGCGGTGTACCTGGGCTCGGCCTGCGCGGCCGGACTCGCCCTTCTCGTCCTGCTGTTGGTGGCACCGCGGCGCTTTCCCGTACTGAATCAGGAACCGGCCGACGAGCCCGCCGGACCTTCGGCGACACGACCGGCCCCGCCCGCCGAGGCACAGCGCCCCTCAGCGACACGACCGGCCCCGCCCGCCGAGGCACAGCGCCCCTCAGCGACACGACCGGCCCCGCCCGCCGAGGCACAGCGCCCCTCAGCGACACGACCGGCCCCGCCCGCCGAGGCACAGCGCCCTTCAGCGACACGACCGGCCCCGTCCCCCGAGGCGCAGCGGCCGTCGAAGACGCCACTGACCCCGCCCCCCGGGGCACAGCAGAATCACCCGCACCACACGCCCCGTACCGACTGATCAGTTCGCCGGAAACTCCACGCCCCCTCGATACCTGCGAGTAACGTACCGGCTCCTCCCCGCGGTCCAGCCCGGACCAGAACCGCGCGCAAGGAGCACCCGAGATGCACGAGCCGCACGGCGCTCCCCCTGACCCGCAGCCCCGGACACAGGCGTTTCCCCACCCCGCCGACATCCCCCCGCACCCGCCGCTCTCCCCGCACCCCCAGCACCTCACCTACCCCTGGCAGCCCCTCAACCCGCCCGTACCGCCGCGTCCGCGCCGCCCCGCGGGCCCCGCCCTCGGGCACCACAGCGACATCCGCATCCTTCGTAAGGCCTACAAGTGGCTGCGCAGAGTGGCCACTTGCACGGCTCTCGGCTACTTCACGCTCTTCCTGGTGCTGTCCGCGTACGCACCACAACTGATGACCCTGCGCGTCGACGGCGGGCTCAGCGCGGGCCTGCTGCTCGGCCTGTGCCAGCTTCCCGTCACGTTCGCCGCCATCGCCGTGTACGAGCGGCACGCCCGCCGAAGGGTCGACCCGCTCTCCGAACGCCTGCGCCGACAGGCGGAGTTGGAGGCCAGGCGATGACCGTGGGGAGCCAGACCGCGTCCCTGATCGCCTTCACCGTCGTCGCCACGCTCAGCCTGCTCCTGTGCGTACTGACCGGGCCCGACCGCGACGACCTCGACGAGTTCTACACCGGCTACCGCTCGCTCACGCCGCTGCGCAGCGGACTCGCCGTCGCGGGCGACTACATCTCGGCGGCCACCCTGCTCGGCACGATCGGGGTGATCGCGCTCACCGGGTACGACGGCGTCGTGCTCGCCCTGTCCACGGCGCTCTCCCTGGTCCTGCTGATGTTCCTGCTCGCCGAACCCCTGCGCAACGCGGGCCGGTTCACCATGGGCGACGCGTTCGCGCGGCGCACCCCGGGCCGCAGTGTCCGGGTCGTGGCCTGCGTGGCGACGATCGCCGCACTGCTGCCCCTGATGCTGGTCCAACTCGCTTTCACCGGTGACGTACTGGCGTTCATCCTCGGCTTCGACAGCCCCGGCCTGAAGACCGGCTGCGTGCTGCTGCTCGGCGTCCTCATGATCAGCTACGCGGCGATCGGCGGCATGAAGGGCACCGCCCTGATCCAGATCATCAAGATGGTGCTGCTGCTCGGCTCGGGCACCCTGCTCGCCGGACTCGTCCTGTACCGCTTCGGCTGGAGCCCCGGCGCGCTGCTCACGGCCGCGGAGCGGGGCAGCGGCGCGGGGCCCCGGTTCCTCGAGTCCGGCCTGCAGTTCGCCGGCGGCCGGAGCGCCCGCCTCGACATGATCTCCTCCGAGCTGACCGTGGTCCTCGGCGGCGCCTGCCTGCCGCACATCACGATGCGCATGTACACCTCGCGCAGCGCCCCCGAGGTACGCCGCTCCATGTCCTGGGCGGTCTCCACGGTCGCGGTGTTCGCGCTGCTCATCGCCGTCATCGGCGTCGGCGCGGCGGCGCTCGTGGGCCGCGAGCAGCTGACCGCGAACGACCCCCAGGGCGGTATGGCCCTGCTGCTCACCGCACAGTCGGTGTTCGGCCCGGAGGCGGCGACCCTGGAGACCGTGCTCTTCACGGCGATCACGACCACGGTCTTCCTGACGGTCCTCGCCTCGGTCGCGGGCATGATCCTGGCCTGCGCCAACTCCCTTGCGCATGACGTCTTCGCCCACCGCCACCGGGCGCTGTCGGCGCAGCGCGAGATGAAGCTCGCCCGGATCGCCGCGATCGCGGTGGGCCTGCCCGCCATCGCCCTCGCGGTGCTCGTCCAGGGCATGAATCTGCAGCCGCTGGTCTCGCTGTCGTTCTGCCTGGGCGCATCGGCGCTCGCCCCTGCCCTGGTCTACAGCCTGTTCTGGCGGCGCTACACCCGCACCGGCCTGATCTGGACCCTGACCGGCGGCTCGCTCGGCGTACTGATCCTGATGACCGGCACCAACCTGGTCTCCGGCTCCCCCGGCTCCGCACTCCCCGACCACGACTTCAACTGGTTCCCCTTCACCACCACCGGCATCGTCTCCATCCCGCTCGGCTTCCTGCTCGGCTGGCTGGGCACGATCCTCAGCGGCCGCCGCACACAGAGCGAACAACGCCACCA